>NZ_CP076060.1:2716363-3018181 GCF_018729255.1 Cupriavidus sp. EM10 | reverse complement strand
CCGGCGGCGAGACCGATATCGCCATCGTCGGGTCGTCGCTGGGCGGCTTCTACGCGCGCTGGCTGGCCGAACAGCACGGCTGCCGCGCGGTGCTGCTCAATCCGGCCATCCATCCGTGGACCGATTTGGAGAAATACCTGGGCGAGCAGCCGCTGTACCACGGCGGCGGGTCGGTCGTGGTGCGGCCCGAACACCTGCAGGAATTGCTGGCGCTGCGCGTGGACGCCATCACGCGGCCCGAGCGCTATTACCTGCTGGCCGCCACGGGCGACGAGGTGCTGGACTATCGCGAGATGGTCGACGCCTGCCCGGGGGCCAATATCCGCATCATCGAAGGCAGCGATCACGGCATCAGCGAATTCGAGGACTACGTCGACGATGTACTGGCCTTCTGCGGCTATGTACCGGGCGGAAAACGCAAGGTATGACGGCTGTGAGCGGCCCGAAGGGTCTGACGGGGTTGCGCGCCGCATGGCACGCCCATCTGCCGCATGACGCGGCCATTCCGCTGAACCAGCGCCGATGGATTGCCGGCGAGGGGTCGCTGACCGCACGGCTGATGTCGGCATCGTCGCGCTTCCGCGTGCAACGGCTGGCGCAGGCGCCGCAACTCCCGTTTGCCGACGAATGGCAGGCGCTGGGCCTGGTCCGGCCGGTACCGGCCATCACGCGCGAAGTGCTGCTGATCTGCGACGAAGTGCCGGCGGTCTTCGCCCATACCATCGTCGATCCGTACCGGGCGCGGCGCGACTGGCCGTTCCTGCGCGGGCTGGGCAACCGTCCGCTGGGCGGTGCGCTGTTCGTGGACCCGCGCGTGCGGCGCGACCCGTTCCAGTTCGCGCGGCTTTCGATCCACCACCCGCTGCGCCAGGCGCTGCAGCGGGTATTGCCGGCGTTTGCGTCGGTGCCGATGCTGCCCGCGCGGCGCTCGGTATTCCGGCGCGGCGGCGGCGCCATGCTCGTGACAGAGGTCTTCCTGCCAGACCTGCTGACGCGGGCGGCGCCTGCCAACATTGGCGCGGGCGGCACCAGACTGCCTCGCCGTATCGACACACACAGCAAGGAAGAGAGACAAGTATCATGAAATTGGAAGGACGGGTCGCCATCATCACCGGTGCAGCCGCCGGTATCGGGTTTGCCACGGCGCAGCGCTTTGCCGCCGAGGGTGCGAAGCTTGTGCTTTGCGATGTGAACGAAGCACGCGTGCGCGATGCCGCCGACCGCCTGGGCGCCACCGGCGCCAGCGTCGACGCGCACCGTGTGGACGTGACCAGCCGCGACGAGGTGGACGGCGTGGTTGCCGCCACGCTGGCACGCCATGGCCGTATCGATATCCTGGTCAACAACGCCGGCATCACCAAGGATGCCCGGCTGGCCAAGATGACCGAGGCGCAGTTCGACGCCGTGATCGACGTCAACCTCAAGGGTGTTTTCCATTGCGCCCAGGCCGTGGCCGCCGTGATGACGGAGCAGGGTAAGGGCGTGATCCTGAATGCGTCGAGCGTAGTGGGCCTGTACGGCAATTTCGGCCAGACCAACTACGCGGCCAGCAAGTTCGGGGTGATCGGCTTCACCAAGACCTGGGCCCGCGAACTGGGCCCCAAGGGCGTGCGCGTGAACGCGGTCTGCCCGGGCTTTGTGAACACGGAAATCCTCCAGAGCGTGCCGGAAAAGGTGCTCGACGGCATGAAGGAGCACTGCTGGATGCGCCGGCTGGCCGAGCCGGCCGAGATCGCCGCCATCTACGCGTTCCTGGCCAGCGACGACGCCAGTTATGTGAACGGCACGACGATCGAGGCCAGCGGCGGCATGTCGCTCTGAGGCGCCGGGCCCCGGCCAGCCCTTTTGGCCCAGGAGTGCCGCCGTTGCCGCAAGGCGCGGTGCGGTATCATCCCGGGTCGTATACCCGCCCGGACAGGTTGCGTTTTGCGCGCTATGGCGCACTTTGGGCAAGCCTGTCCCGGCACTTCTGAAAGTACCGATCCATGCAGTTGCTGTTCGAAGAAGGCGGCGAGATTCGCGCCGGCACCGTACTTGCCCAGCAGGGCGAGGCCTACCAGGTCGAGTTGCCTGCGGGCAAGCGCACCAAGGTCAAGGCCAAGGACGTGCTGCTGCAGTTTGCCCAGCCTTCGGCAATCGAAATGGTGCGGCAAACCGGCGAGCTGACCGCCGAGATCGATCTCGACTTCCTCTGGGAATGCGCGCCGGCCGACGAATTCGGCTTTGGCGAGCTGGCCGCCGAGTACTACGGTGCCGACGCCGGCGCCGTGCAGCAGGCCGCGCTGGCCATGGCGCTGCATGGCAATCCCGTCTATTTCCGCCGCAAGGGCCGCGGCCGCTACATGCGCGCCCCGGAAGACCAGCTCAAGGCCGCGCTGGCCGCGGTGGAGCGCAAGAAGCAGCAACTGCTGCTGCAGGGCGAGTACGAGGAACAGCTCAAGGCGCGCAAGCTGCCGGACGCGTTCCGCGGCAAGGTGCTGCAGTTGCTGTTCAAGCCGGACAAGAACAGCCTGGAATACAAGGCCATGGACGCCGCCTGCACGGCGCTGGGCATGACGCCGATGCGGCTGATGGTGGCGGTGGGCGGCGTGGAAAGCCCGCGCGCGCTGCACGAGGCCAAGTTCCTGGCCGACTGCTTCCCGAAAGGCACCGGCTTCCCCGACGTGGACGTGCCGGAACCGTCTGGCGACCTGCCCGTGGCCGATGTCCAGGCGTTTTCCATCGACGATGTCACGACCACGGAAATCGACGATGCGCTGTCGGTGACGCGCATGGCCGACGGCAAGCTGCGGGTGGGTATCCACATCGCCGCCCCTGGCCTCGGTTTCAAACGCGGCGAGCCGCTCGACGCCATCGGGCGCAACCGCCTGTCGACCGTGTACTTCCCGGGCGACAAGATCACGATGCTGCCCGACAGCGTGGTCGACCGCTACACGCTGCAGGAAGGCCGCACCTGCCCGGCCGTGTCGCTGTATGTGACGGTCGACATGGACGGCCCCGACGGCGTGACCATCCTGGGCAGCGAAACGCGCGCCGAGCTGGTGCCGATCGCCGCCAACCTGCGCCACAACCTGCTGGAAGACGTGGTGACGGAGCAGGCGCTGGCCGCCGGCACTGGCGACTACCCGTTCCGCGAGGCGCTGACCGAGCTGTTCCGGCTGGCCAACCACCTGCATGACGAGCGCCAGAAGGCGCGTCTGGCCAGTGGCCTGCGTCCGGAAGCGCACAACCGCGCGGACTTCAACTTCTATATCGATCCCCTGGCCGGCGGCGGAGAGCGCGTGCGCATCGAGCAGCGCCGCCGCGGGTCGCCGCTGGACAAGATCGTGGCCGAGCTGATGATCCTGGCCAACAGCACGTGGGGCAAGCTGCTGGCCGATCACGGCGTGCCGGGCATCTATCGCACGCAGAAGGCCTGGGGCATGCATCGCACGCGCATGCAGACCTACCCGGCGCCGCACGAAGGCCTGGGCGTGGCGCAATATGCGTGGAGCACGTCGCCGCTGCGCCGCTACGTCGACCTGGTCAACCAGTGGCAGATCCTGGCGGTGGCGCAGCATGGCGTCACGGCCAAGCTGGTGGCGCCGTTCAAGCCCAAGGACGCCGACCTGCTGGCCGCCGTGGCCGATTTCGAAGGCACCTACGCCGCCTATGCCGACCATCAGTCGACCATGGAACGGTACTGGTGCCTGCGCTGGCTGGCCCAGGAGGGCCGCGACAAGATGATGGCCACCGTGCTGAAGGACGGCGCGGTTCGCTTCACCGAGATTCCGCTGGTGACGCGCGTGCCGGAACTGGCGCAGGCCACGCGCGGCACGCAGGTGCTGCTGGAAATCGGCACGACCGACGAGATTTCGCTCGACGTGTCGTGCCGCGTGCTGGAAATCTTCGCCGGCGAGGGCGAGGTGCCCGAGGAAGAACTCGAGGGCGACAGCGACCAGGACGCTACGCCCGAGGAAGGGCAGGAACTGGCCGAGGTGTCCGCCGAAGCCGCGGCCGACGCGGCTGCCGAGGAGGCCTCGGAAGATGCGGCCGAAGCGGGTGCCGGGCAGGATGGCGACGATGCGTCGGCGCCACGCGACACCGGCGCCCACCCCCCGCCTGAGTCCTTCGGTAAACGGGGCGGCTCCCGTACAATCGAAGTCCGTTCCGGCCCCCCTCTGCCGTGGGGTGGCCGGTTTTCGAGCGCGCCCCATACCGACCGTCCAGGTTCCTGACCATCGTGAACGCCGTTCTTCCAGCTCCCCGCCACACGCACCCGCGCGACTGGTGGCAATCCAGCAGCACGCTGGTCAAGGCACTTGTCGTGTCCGTGGCCATCCACGCGGTGCTGCTGATGGTGCGGATCGCCGCGCCGGAGGTGTTCGAGATCAAGCGGTCAGATCCGCAGCTCGATGTGGTGCTGGTGAATTCGAAATCCGCCGACAAGCCGCGCAACCCGACCGTGCTGGCGCAGGCCAACCTTGACGGCGGCGGCGACCACGATGCCCAGCGCGCCACCACGCCGCTGCCGGCGCAGACCGAATCGAAGGAAGGCGACCTGGTCAAGCTGACGCAGCGCCGGCTGCAGGAGCTTGAGGAAGAGCAGCGCCGCCTGATGACGCAGGCCCGCGAGGCCGCGCCGTCGGTACGCAGCCAGCCCGTGAAGCCGGGCGAGCAGCGCACCGACACGCCGATGCGGGGGCAGGACGAGCGCACGTCCACCGACGAGATGGCCAAGCTCGAAGCCGAGATCGGCCGCAACCTGGAGCACTACGCCAAGCGGCCCAAGCGCATGCAGCTGACGGCCACCAGCGCCCAGGGCGTGGACTATGCCCAGTATTACGACCGCCTGCGCCGCAAGATCGAGGCGCGCGGCACGAGCGATTTCCCGCAGAAGAACGGCAAGCCGCTGTATGGCCAGCTGATCCTGGTGATCAACGTGAATCGCCAGGGCAAGCTGGGCTACAACCGCGATGGCTACAACGTCGAGTCCATCGACGTGGCGAAGAGTTCGGGCGACCCCGCGCTCGACCGCCAGGCGGTGGCGATCGTCCGCGCGGCTGCACCGTTCGGCGCCTTTACGGCCGAGATGCAGTCGAAGCAGGACATCCTCGAAGTCATTTCCACTTTCAAGTTCACGCGCAGCGGGCTCGACGTCCGCCTGCAAGGACGCTGATGACCGCAGAACAGCAACCGGTCGACCGCTACGTCGTGGTCGGCAATCCCGTCTCGCACAGCCGCTCGCCGGCCATTCACGCCGCGTTTGCGCGGCAGACCGGCGAGGCCGTCCAGTACGACCGCCTGGAGGCTCCGCTCGACGCGTTTGCCGACACCGTGCGCAAGTTCCTGGCCGATGGCGGCCACGGTTTCAACGTGACCACGCCGTTCAAGCTCGAAGCCTACGACCTGGCCGACCGCCTGACCCCCCGTGCCGAAGCCGCTGGCGCGGTCAACACGATGTGGATCGAGGACGGGCTGATCCATGGCGACAACACCGACGGCATTGGCCTGGTGCGCGATATCCAGGACAACCTCGACGTGCTGCTGGAAGACAAGCGCATCCTGGTGCTGGGCGCCGGCGGCGCGGCCATGGGCGCGCTGCTGCCGCTGATCGAATGCCGCCCGGCACGGATCGTGGTGGCCAACCGCACGGCCCAGAAGGCCAGCGACGTGGTGGAGCAGTTCGTGGAAGCGGCCGACCAGTACGGCGTGGAACTGTGGGCCGGTGGCCTGGATGCGCTGAGCGCGCTGTCCGAGGACGAGGCCTGCGACGTGGTCATCAATGCATCGGCCAGCAGCTTGCAGGGCGAACTGCCGCCGGTGCCCGACTATCTGCTGGGCGAAGGCGTGCTGGCCTACGACATGATGTACGGCGCCAAGCCGACCGTGTTCCTGGCCTACGCGGCCAAGTGCGGCGCGCGTACGTCCGACGGGCTGGGCATGCTGGTGGAGCAGGCCGCCGAGGCGTTCTACAACTGGCGCGGCGTGCGTCCGGGCACCGCGCCCGTGCTGGCCGAGCTGCGCGCGGCGCTGCAGGCCGAAGCCGCCCGCTGATCCAGGCGAACAGCCCTTGGCACGCCAGCGAAGCGGCGCCGCACGCGCACCGGCCAAACCATCCGGCGCGGCCAATCCGCTGCGCTGGATCGGCTACCTGGGCGAATGCCTGATCATTGGCGTGCTGGCGCTGCAGCTGTATTTCTTTCTGCAGATCGCCGCCTGGCAATACCTGAATCCATCCTCCACGTCATTCATGCGCGCCGAGCGCTGGCGCCTGTGCGGCTTCAACTTCTGGAGCTGCGCGATCGACCGCAAGTGGGTGGGCTATGACCAGATCTCGCGCAACCTCAAGCGCGCGGTGATTGCCAGCGAGGATGCTGACTTCGTCAACCATCCGGGCTACGAGCTGGATGCCATGCTGGACGCCTGGGAGCGCAACAAGAAGCGCGGCCATATCGAACGTGGCGGTTCTACGATTACCCAGCAGCTGGCCAAGAACCTGTTCCTGTCTTCGGAGCAATACTACGTGCGCAAGGGCCAGGAGCTGGCCATCACGTGGATGCTCGAATTTTGGCTCGACAAGCAGCGGATCTTCGAGATCTATCTGAATTCGGTGGAGTGGGGCGAAGGCGTGTTCGGCATCGAGGCCGCGGCGCAGCACTATTTCCACACCTCGGCGTCGAAGCTGACCGTCGGCCAGGCCGCGCGGCTGGCGGCGGCGCTGCCCGCGCCGAAGTGCTTCGACAAGAAGGAATACTGCGCCAATGTGCGCGTGAACTTCCGCGTCAAGGCATCGATCATCGCCCGGCGCATGGGGCCGCGACGTTGCCCGACTAACCTTTTGGTTTTCTCCCCTCTCCCACGAGTGGGAGAGGGGAGCAAGGCAGGCTAAGCCAACAATCAGCTCAGCCAGCCCTTGCGCCTGAAATACACCAGCGGGATCGCGGCCGACACGGCCATCAGGGCGATGGCCCACGGGTAGCCGATGGCCCAGTCCAGCTCCGGCATGAGCTTGAAGTTCATGCCGTAAATGCTGGCGATCAGCGTGGGCGGCATCAGCGCCACCGACACCACCGAGAACAGCTTGATGATCTTGTTCTGGTTGATGTTGATGAAACCGACCGTGGCGTCCATCAGGAAGTTGATCTTGTCGAACAGGAACGCGGTGTGGTTCTCGATCGAGTCGATGTCGCGCAGGATCTGGCGCGCCTCGTCCTGCTGCTCGGCCGACAGCAGCTGGCTGCGCATCAGGAACGACACCGCGCGGCGGGTATCCATGACGTTGCGGCGGATGCGGCCGTTCAAGTCTTCCTCGCGCGCGATGGTTTCCAGCACGTCGGCGGCGGCGGCATCGGTCACGTTCTCGGCCAGCACGCGGCGGCTGGCTTCTTCCAGGCGCTCGTAGATCTCCTCGATCGAATCGGCCGAATACTCGGCGTCGGTCGCGTAGAGGTCCATCAGCACGTCCTTGGCGTTGCGCACCGATCCGGGCCGCATCCGGGCGCGCAGCCGCACCAGGCGGAACACGGGCAGGTCTTCGTCATGGATCGAGAACAGGACGTCGCGCGTGAGCACGAACGCCACGCGCACGTTGCGCGAGGCCTCGTCTTCCGCCAGCAGGAAGTCGGTGCGGATATGGATGTTCTCGTCCTCGCCCTCGAAATAGCGGGCCGATGCCTCGAGGTCACCCAGGTCCTCGAGTTCCGGCAGGACGACGCCGTAGGCTTCCTTGATCCATGCCAGCTCCTCGTCGTCGGGGCTGACCACGTCGATCCAGATGGGCTTGTGCTGCAGCAGCTCGTTGCGCTCGTCGACCTGTTCCTGGGCGAGCCGACCTTTCTGCAGGACGAACAGATTGATCATCCCTTGGATTCCTTGTTACTGATTGCGCGTTGTCCGGAAACAGGCGCAGGCAAGGCATCGCCAGCAAAGCGACCATGGGCGGCCGGCAAGCGTGATCGCGCTGCGTGCGGACGGCCAGAGCCGGGTCCGCTGCAAGGCGATGACGTTTGCCTGTTGCCTGTATCTGGCTGGCAAGCCGGGGGGAGGGAAGATCCGCAGCGCGCGGCGGCCGGACGGCGGCCGCAGGAGAAACGGAAAGACACACTCACCCGCAGGTGTCTGCGGGCAAGCACGGCGACGAGCAGGACGATGGCCCCGCGCGGATCGGCGTTACGCAGCCCGCAGTGACATGGCATCCGACGATGACGCGGCCTGGCCGCGACAACCCGAACACCCGATGCTACTGCCCACGTAGTTTCTCCGGGATTCTGATGGCCGCGAGTGTAATCCAACGCAGGGGGCTTGTTAAGCGAAATCTCTGCGCCGGTGTTGCTCACAGGCGCCGGCCCAGCAGCGGAGCCAGCATCACCGACGACAGCGCCGCGAACATCAGCACTATGGCCGCGTAGTCCTGCCAGTGCGGCGTCTCGCCCAGCAGCCACATGCCCGAGAACACGCCCACCACCGGGATGAACATGATCGACAGGCTCGACACCACCGGCGGCAGGCTGCGCGCCAGCGCGAACCAGACCAGGTGGCAGTACGCGAAGACCACCACGGCGTTGTAGGCGATGGCGGCCCATTCGATGCCGGTCGGCATGCGCCAGCCGGTTTCGAACAGCAGCGAGCCGATGGCCAGGAACGGCAGCGTGACGGCCAGCATCCAGAAGGTCAGCGCGCCGATGGGAATGTCGATCTGCGTGCGTTTCATCAGCTGGGTGCCGAAGCCCCAGCCGGCGGCGGCCACCAGCATCAGCAGGGTGCCCGCCGGGCTGCCGGTCAGCGCGGCGATCTCGCCCGACAGCAGCAGCACCGTGCCGGTCAGCGCGCAGGCGATGCCGATCCAGGCCGATAGCGCGATGCGCTCGCGGAAGATCAGCAGGCCCCAGACCACGGCCCAGATCGGCATCGTGTAGCCCAGGATGGCGGCCCGGCCCGACGACAGCAGCTTGACCGCGCAGATCGCGAACAGGTGCCAGATGACCATGTTCGGGATGGCCAGCTTGACCACCGTGGCCCAGGCGTGGCGTGGCACATGCAGCGAATCGCCGCGCAGCTTCAGGGCCAGGCCCAGCGCCACCAGGCCGCCGGCCATGCACAGCAGCCGGAATCCCATGGCCGGGAAGTGCGCCACGCCGATTTTCATGACGGGCCAGTTCAGGCCCCAGGCGATGGTCAGAATGACGAGCAGGATGAGACCGCGGCGGTCGAGTTGCATGGCTCTGGCGGATTGGCGACCTGATGTGATGGGATCGCTTCTTTTAAGCGGAAGCTCCAGACAATAGCACGCCACCGGGTAGAATGCCGCCCACGCCATACGGCGCGCCGCGGAATGCCTGGTTCGCCCCGCCGCGCCAACCGGCCGGTGCCTGCCCGCGTTATGCTGTGAAGACTGTCGAACACAGCCGGGCCGCCGGCCTTACAGAATACCGAGCATCCCATGACATTTACCGAGCTGCTGTCCAATGCCTGGCAGCGAAACGATTCCCTGCTGTGCGTCGGGCTCGATCCGGACCCGGCCAAGCTGCCGCTGTCGATGACCGGCACCGGCGGCGCGATCTTTTCGTTCTGCCGCGAGATCGTCGACGCCACGGCCGACCTGGTCTGCGCCTTCAAGCCCCAGATTGCCTATTTCCACTCGCAGCGCGCCGAGGACCAGCTCGAACAGCTGGTCGAGTACATCCATGACGCGCATCCCGGGATTCCGGTGATCCTGGACGCCAAGCGCGGCGATATCGGGTCGACGGCCGAGCACTACGCGATCGAGGCTTTCGACCGCTACAAGGCCGACGCGGTGACGGTCAGCCCGTACATGGGCTTCGATTCGATGTCGCCGTACCTGGCGCATCCGGGCAAGGGCGTGATCGTGCTGTGCCGCACGTCGAACCCGGGCGGCTCGGACGTGCAGTTCCTGCAGGTCGACGGCAAGCCGCTGTACCAGGTGGTGGCCGAGGCCGCGCGCGAGCGCTGGAATACCAATGGTCAGATGGGCCTTGTGGTGGGCGCGACGTTCCCGAACGAGATCGCCAAGGTGCGCCAGATCGTGGGCGACATGCCGCTGCTGATCCCGGGCATCGGCGCCCAGGGCGGCGACATCGAGGCCACCGTCCGGGCCGGCCGTACGGCCGATGGCACCGGCATGATGATCAATTCCTCGCGCGCGATCCTGTACGCCAGCCGCGACAAGGACTTCGCCGCCGCCGCCCGCAACGTCGCGCTGCAGACGCGGGAAACGATCAACCGGTATCGGCACGGCTGATATCGGCGGATTTGTGTTTTCTCCCCTCTCCCATCCCATGGGAGAGGGGCCGGGGGTGAGGGCGCGGCGGTGCAAATGGCGGCTTGTCTGACTTGAGCCGCTGGCCCTCACCCCCAACCCCTCTTATTCCTCGTTCCGGATCAATTCGATCAGCCCGCGCATCGCGTGTTCGGCCGCCTGGCGGCGGATTTGCGCGCGATCTCCCTTGAAGCGCTGGGTCTCCGTGCGCGTGGTGATGCGGTTGCTCCAGCCGAAGCAGACCATGCCCACCGGTTTTTCCGGCGAGCCGCCGTTCGGGCCGGCTACGCCGGTAATCGACAGCGATACCTGCGCGCGGCTGTTCAGCAGCGCGCCCTCGGCCATGGCATGGGCCACTTCCTCGCTCACGGCGCCGTGGTCGCGGATCAGCTTCGCCGGCACGCCGATCATGGTGGTCTTGGCTTCGTTCGAATAGGTCACGAAGCCGCGTTCGAACCAGCCCGACGACCCCGAGACATCGGTGATGGCCGCCGCCACCAGGCCGCCCGTGCAGGATTCGGCGGTGGCCAGCATGAGCGAGCGTTCCGCTAGGGTGGCGCCGGCCTGGATGGCAAGCTGGTCAAGCAGGCGGCTGACGGACATGGTGGCGGTTCCCCGGAATCCTGGTACGCAAAGGTGCGGCGCTCAGAACGAGCGCCACAGGGCAAAGACGAGCAGCGTATAGAACGCCGCGAAGATATCGTCGAACATCACGCCGAACGCGCCGGTAAAGCCCGGCCCCTTCAGCGTGCGGTCGTAGTAGCGGATCGGCGCCGGCTTGACGATGTCGAAGAAGCGGAACCACGCGAACGCCGCGAACTGGCCCCAGAAGCCGGTGGGCATGACGAAGACCAGCACCAGCCAGAAGGCGATGATCTCGTCCCAGACCATGCTGCCATGGTCGTACACGCCCATGTCCCGCGCGGTGCGCAGGCAGGCCCAGATGCCCACCACGAAGCCGCCGGCGATGATCCACAGCCACGTGTTCGGCTCGATCCACATCGAGATTACGACGTACGACAGCCAGCCATAGAGCGTGCCCACCGTGCCGGGGCTCACCGGCGACAGGCCTGAGCCGAAACCCAGTGCGATCAGGCGGGCAGGATGGCCGAACATGAAGCGGGCCGTCGGCCGCATGACCTTGGCGGTCTGGCCGGCTTCCAGCGTGACGGGCTCGGCAGGATTGGCGGGGTCGCGCGGCGCGGCCCCGGGGGGGTAAGCGGACATCAAGAACCTGGCTCGACTTTTTCTAGTGATATATGGCGCGCAAGCTTGCAGCTCTCCCTGTTGCGCGCATGCCTGGCATCATGACACGGCTTGCGCGCGATGTGTCACGGGGCGCTGAAATGATCGAACGACGCGCCCGTGAACGTGAAGGGATCGCCATTGCCGTCGACGATCCGCAAGCCAGCTTCCGATGTGATCGAACCGGCACGGGTCAGCGGCAGCCCCAACTGCTGGCCGATGGCGCCGATGGCCTCGCGGTTGCCCGCCGGGGCGGTGAAGCACAGCTCGTAGTCGTCGCCGCCGGCCAGCACGCATTCGCGCTGCAGCGCCAGCGGCTGCGAACCGAGAATCTCGGAACGCGGCAGCGCGTCGACATCGATAATGGCGCCCACCGACGAGCGCGCCAGGATATGGCCCAGGTCGCCAATCAGGCCATCGGAGATATCAAGTGCGGCATGCGCCACGCCGCGCAGCGCCATGCCCAGCGCCACGCGCGGGGTGGGCATGTCCATGCGCGGGCGGATCACCGTGAAATCGGGCTCGGGCAGCAGCCATTCGCCCCGGCAGTCGCCAAGCGCCAGGCGTGCGTCGCCCAGCGTGCCGGAAATCCAGATGTCGTCGCCGGGGCGCGCGGCGTCGCGCCGCAGGGCCTGGCGCATCGGCACATCGCCAAACACCGTGATCGACAGCGTGAGCGGACCCTTGGTGGTATCGCCGCCGATCAGCTCGCAGCCGTGGTCGTCGGCCAGGGCCAGCATGCCGCCGGCAAATGCCTCCAGCCAGACTGGGTCGGCCTCGGGCAGCGCCAGCGCCAGCGTGAAGGCGCGCGGCTCGGCGCCCATCGCCGCCAGGTCCGACAGGTTCACGGCCAGCGCCTTGTGGCCCAGCGCGCGGGGCGAAACGTCGGGGAAAAAATGGCGGCCGCTGACCAGCATGTCGGTGCTGATGGCAAGCTGATGGCCCGGCCGGGCGTCGATCAGCGCGCAGTCATCGCCCACGCCCAGCGCGGCCTTGTGCACGGGGCGCGTGAAGAAGCGGCGAATCAGGTCGAATTCGGAAAGCGAAGCGGGGATGGGATCTGGCATGGGGTGGGGGGCATACCGGCTGGTCAAGCCCATCGGCATGCGGCATATTGTACCGAAACGCAAAGGTGCCCCGCGCAAAACGCCCATTGTGAAATAGTTTTTCACAATATAAAATGCGCAGTCCTTAAGCGTGCAAATTCAAGCGCGTACAAGCGGAGACGACGGGTTCGTGGAGCCGGCCCGTGCTCTCCCAGCGTTATTCAGTGCGGCTCCACCGATCGGAAGATGCGCAGATGACAAGCCCTCAGCAGTCCCCGTCCCAAGACGATCTGAAACAGCAGCAGCGTGAGGCGCTGCGCAAGGCCGCACTCGAATATCACGAGTTTCCGACCCCCGGCAAGATTTCCGTCACCCCGACCAAGCCGCTGTCGAACCAGCGCGACCTGGCCCTGGCCTATTCGCCGGGCGTGGCCGCCGCGTGCGAGGAAATCGTGGCCAATCCGGCCGATTCGTTCCGTTACACCGCCCGGGGCAACCTCGTGGCCGTGATCACCAACGGCACCGCCGTGCTGGGCCTGGGCGACATTGGCGCCGCGGCGTCGAAGCCGGTGATGGAAGGCAAGGGCGGTCTGTTCAAGAAATTCGCCGGCATCGACGTCTTCGACATCGAGATCGACGAGAAGGACCCCGAGAAGCTGGTGGACATCATCGCGTCGCTTGAGCCGACGTTCGGTGGCATCAACCTTGAAGACATCAAGGCACCGGAGTGCTTCTACGTCGAGCGCAAGCTGCGCGAGCGGATGAAGATTCCCGTCTTCCACGACGACCAGCACGGCACCGCCATCGTGGTGGGCGCCGCCGTGATCAACGGCCTCAAGGTGGTGGGCAAGGATATTTCCAAGGTCAAGCTGGTGGCCTCGGGCGCCGGCGCGGCCGCGCTGGCCTGCCTGGACCTGCTCGTCGACATGGGCCTGCCCCTCGAGAACATCTGGGTGACCGACCTGGCCGGCGTGGTCTATGAAGGCCGCACCGAGCTGATGGACCCGGAAAAGGCGCGGTTCCAGCAGAAGACCGACAAGCGCAAGCTGGGCGAAGTCATCGACGGCGCCGACATCTTCCTGGGCCTGTCCGCCGCTGGCGTGCTCAAGCCCGAGATGGTACAGAAGATGGCCGAGAACCCGCTGGTGCTGGCGCTGGCCAACCCGAATCCGGAAATCCTGCCGGAACTGGCCAAGGAAGTGCGTCCGGACGCGATCATCGCCACGGGCCGCACCGACTATCCGAACCAGGTCAACAACGTTCTCTGCTTCCCGTTCATCTTCCGTGGCGCGCTGGACTGCGGCGCCACCACGATCACGCGTGAAATGGAAATCGCCGCCGCCAACGCCGTGGCGGAACTGGCGCGCCAGGAACAGAGCGATATCGTGGCGTCGGCCTACGGTATCCAGGACCTGTCGTTCGGCCCCGAATACCTGATCCCGAAACCGTTCGACCCGCGCCTGATCGTCAAGATCGCGCCGGCCGTGGCCGAAGCCGCCGCCAAGTCGGGCGTGGCCGCGCGTCCGATCGAGGACATGGACGCCTACCGCCTGCAGCTGCAGCAGTTCGTCTACCACTCGGGCACGCTGATGAAGCCCATCTACGCGGCCGCGCGCAAGGTGGAGATGGAAAAGAAGCGCATCGTCTTTGCGGAGGGCGAAGAGGAACGCGTGCTGCGCGCCGTGCAGGTGATCGTCGACGAAAAGCTGGCCAACCCGATCCTGATCGGCCGACCGGCCGTGCTGGCGCACCGCATAGAACGCTTCGGCCTGCGCCTGCGCATGGACGTGGACTTCACCGTGGTCAACCCCGAGCACGACGACCGTTTCCGCGACTATTCCGACGCCTACTACCGCATGATGGCCCGCGAAGGCATCACGCAGCAGTACGCCAAGCTGGAAATGCGCCGCCGCACCACGCTGATCGGCGCGATGCTGGTCAAGAAGGGCGAGGCCGACGGCATGATCTGCGGCACGGTCAGCACCACGGCCGCGCACCTGCGCTACATCGACCAGGTGCTGGGCGGCACCAATTGCGTCTACGCCGCGATGAACGGGCTGGTGCTGCCGGGTCGCCAGATCTTCCTGGTGGACACGCACGTCAACATCGACCCCACCGCCGCCGAACTGGCCGAGATCACGCTGATGGCCGCCGAGGAACTGAAGCGCTTCGGCATCGAGCCCAAGGTGGGCCTGCTGTCGCACTCGAACTTCGGTACGTCGGAAGCCCCGTCGGCCCGCAAGATGCGCGAGACGCTGGCGATCCTGCGCGAACGCGCCCCGGACCTGGAAGTGGATGGCGAAATGCACGGCGACAGCGCGCTGGACGAAAAGCTGCGCGATTCGCTGGTGCCGGACGGCTCGCTCAAGGGCGAAGCCAACCTGCTGGTCTGCCCGAACATCGACGCGGCCAATATTTCGTACAACCTGCTCAAGGTGGCGGCCGGCAACAACGTGGCCATCGGCCCGATCCTGCTGGGCGTGAAGGCGCCGGTGCACATCCTGACGCCGTCGGCGACGGTGCGCCGTATCGTCAACATGACGGCGCTGGTGGTGGTGGACGCCGCGGCCAAGGCCTGATCGGGCGTTTGACCGGCGGCCCATTTTCGGCCGCGCGGGACAAGTGGTGCAAGAGCCGGGTTCGCCCGGCTTTTTCATGTCCGCGTCAGATTGCCACCTGCACGGTTAGTATGCGCACACATATCGATAACATGTTGAAACAATTGAGGAAATCTGGCCCGTCCGGGCGCGGGGATTGATTAATGATGGACTTGCGCGTAACCTTACGCCTTTGAAAGCGGACGCTCGCCTGGGCGTGCCGGCGGGCGCTGGGAGTCCCTGAAGAGACTGACGCGACGCCGGAATGACCCGCCATCAACTTTCGCCAACGATTCATTCACTATCGTGGGTTCCCGGATTTCACAAAGCCAGTCGCAGCGGCAGTCATATTGGCAGTCCCTGAGCCTGGCTAGAAGCCTGGGCCACGTGTTGGCTGGCGCGGCGCTGTCGATGGCGCTGGCCCTGTCGCCGCAAGGCGCGATGGCAAGGCAGTCGCCCGACGTGACCGGGGTGGGAACCATCCAGGCACAGCAGTTGCCCAACGAGGCGCGGCTGACGCTGGACCTGATCCAGGCAGGCGGCCCGTTCCCGTATGACAAGGATGGTTCGCGGTTCGGCAACTACGAACGCATCCTGCCGCAGCAGCCTCGCGGGTATTACCGCGAATACACCGTCAAGAACAGCAAAAGCCGGAATCGGGGAGCCAGGCGGATAGTTTGCGGAGGTGATCAACGCGCCGCAAACGACTGCTATTACACGGAAGACCACTACAACAGTTTCAAACGGATAACCAAATGATGACTGACATTTTCGGATTGGGCGACGCCCTTGCCGCCCGCGAGGAGCGCGGCGCCGGAGATGGCTGGCAAAGGGCTCACCATCAGGCCCAGAACCTATATGACAATGTGCTGATGATGCCGCGCCAGGATCTGACGCACCCGCTTCCGCCCGCTTGTGCCCCTGTCATGGCTACATGGGCTGACGACGGCACCAAAGAGGGAGCCATGAATCTGTTCAAGACGGTGCGCCCGAACATCGTCCAGTCGATCCGCGCGTTCCGCGTGCCCGAGCTGGCCCAGGCAGCCGCCGCGCTGAATCAGCATTTCCTGTACGCGAACTGTGCCGACTGCGCGAGCAAGGCCGAGATCCTTGAGCGCATCGCGACCGAATTCACGTTCCCGAAGCATTTCGGCAAGAATTTCGATGCCTTGTCCGACTGCCTGACCGACATGATCCACAAGGCGGGCCCCCAGCCCGGTTTCGTGATCGTGCTGGAAGGCCTGCCGATTGCGCAGAAATTCGACAAGGAGGCCCGCGAAGTGCTGCTGGACGTGTTCCGCGACGCCGCCGAATTCTGGAGCGAGCGCAAGGTGCAGTTCCGGGTGTTCTACTCGTTCGCCTGAGAAGCCCGAACAGTTTGAACCGGTTATCCTCGATGCAAAAGCCCGCTGGTGTCAGCGGGCTTTTTGTTTCTGTGTGACCTGGAGCGGATTCAGGCAGGTGGGACGTGCCCGTTCGGCGTCAGCCGGTCGATCAGCTCGGGCAGGCCTTCGCTGAGGCTGGCCGCCACGTCGTCCGACGACATGCCGGTGGTCTCGGCCAGCGACTGCAGCGCGCCGGTATTGCCCAGCGCGGACGACAGCTCGGTAGCGCTGACGGCCTGGTTGGTGCCGGTGCCGATCCACGAATCGACCTGCTGGCCAAGCCCGGCCTGGGCCAGGATGTCGCGCAGCGCGCCGATGCCGCCCGAGGCCGCGCCCATGGCCTGGGCCGATGCGCCGGCTTCGCCCTGTCCGCCTAGCAGCCCGCCCAGCAGCGAACCGAGGTCGAGCCCGCCCGGTGCCGATGCGCTGCCGCCGCCCAGCATGCCACCAAGCATGCCGCCCAGCCCACCGAGTCCGCCCGCCGGGTGATCGCCAGCATCGGCCGGGGCCACGCTGCCGTCGGCGCCCTGGCTCTTGTGCCGCATGGCCAGCATCGCCAGCAGGCCCAGGGCCATCATCAGCTTGGGATTGACGCCGCCACCGGGCTGGCCGCCCTGATGCTGGCCGCCGAGCTGGCCCAGTACGCCACCGAGTACGCTATCGAGTAGTCCCATCTCAGACTCCTTATCTCAAAATCCGCCAAGGATGGCGTTCAGCGTGGCCAGGCAAGCCAGCCCGGCCGTTTCCGTGCGCAGGATGCGCGGTCCCAGTGACACGCCGATAAAACCGGCACGCCGCGCGGTGTCTTCTTCCTCGGGCGACAGTCCGCCCTCGGGCCGATCAGCAGCGTCACGCCTTCGGCGCGCCAGACGTCGCGGTGCGACTGGGCGATTTCGGGCAGCGACCCCGTGGCGCGTGGCGACAGCAGCAGCCGTGCGCCCGTGGCCGGCGCCGCGGCCACCCACGCTTCAAAAGTAGCGACCGGCGCCAGCGTCGGCAAGCGATTACGGCCACATTGCTCGCACGCGGCCTGCACCAGCGCCTGCCAGTGCGCCTGGCGCTTGAGCGCCCGGTCGCCCGACAGGCGCACCACCGAGCGGTGGGCCTGCAGGGGCTGGATGCCGGCCACGCCCAGTTCCACGGCCTTTTCGATCAGCCAGTCCATCTTGTCGCCGCCGGCCAGGCCTTGCGCCAGCGTGACGGTGAACGGCGTTTCGGCCTCGGCGGGGTCATGGGCATCGATCCGGGCCGTGGCGTGACGTTTGCCGATCTCGGCGAGGGTGGCGGCATGACTGCCGCCCTGGCCATTGAACAGCGTGATGGCGTCGCCGGGCGCCAGGCGCAGCACCTGTACATGGCGGACCACGGTTTCGGGCAAATCAAGTACGGCATCGGCGGCCAGTGCCGCATCGACAAAGAATCTGGGAGGCATCAGGGGTGGGTTTGGCGTCCGGAGCCTTGGCCAGCGGCGTGGCAAAGCCCCATCGGTATCCATCGGGATCTTCGACCATGCAGTATCTGTCGCCCCAGAACTGGTCGGCGGGCGGCATGACGCTGGTGGCACCGGCACCGATGGCCCGTGCGTATAGCGCGTCGACATCCTCGCAATACAGGTAGAACGTCTGGGGCGCCTCGACGCCCATCGACCGGGGCGTGCGGGCGGTGCTGCCCCAGGCGCCCTCTGGCGCGAACATGATGACGATCTGGCCCTGGTAGTGCATCTCGGCGTGGGTGGGCACGCCGTTCTCGTCGACGACATGGCCGGCTTCGAAGCCGAATGCCCGTTGATAGAAATCAAGGGCGGTGCGTCCGCTGGCGACCGTGAGATAGGGCGTCAGCCAGGGCGTGTTGGGCGGTCTGGACATGCGGGTCTCCCGGATGGCACGAAAGCCCCGCGCGCGGCGGCGGCGGGGCGTTTGTGCATGTTACGCGGGACGGCCGGCGCTGTCGAAGATCGCCTGCAAATGGCGCGGATGGTTGAACAGCGCAGGGTGCAGTCCGGCATGGTAGGCCCGCAGCGCGCCATCGAGCTTCCACTGCTGCAGCCGCGCCGCGATGCGCTCCGGCGGCTGGGCGGCAATATCGAGCGCATCGCTGGTCAGCGCGATGCCCCACAGCGCGCCGTACGCCGGCACGAACGTGGCCAGCGGCGCCACGTGGCGGAACACCTGGCGCAGGCGCGACAGCAGCAACCGCGTGGCTTCCGGCCGGTGCCATGGCGGCCCCAGATGCAGCGACATCGCGCCGCCGGCAGCCAGGCAGCGCCTTGCCGTCTGCAGGCCGTGGGGCGAGAACAGGGCGGCGGCAGGGCTGCCGTCGTCGGCTTCGGTCAGGTCGTAGACGATCAGGTCGAACTGGCGCCCGGCCCGCGCAAACGCTTCCATCAGGCCCAGGCCGTCGCCGATCGCCAGGTGCAGGCGCGGATCGCCCGGTTCATCGAGCACGCCGCGATGGATGCCCGCCAGCCATTCGCGCGCCAGCCTCACGACTTCGGCATCGAGTTCGGCCACCACCACTTCCCGCATCGTGGGAATTCGCAGCAATTCAAACGCCGATCCTCCGTCGCCGCCGCCTACCACCAGCGCGCTACGTGGCGAACCGTGCACTGCGGCCATCGGCACCGTCATGAGTTCGTGCTGGATATAGGCATCGGCTTCGGTGCTCATCACGCGCCCATCCAGCCGGAAGATCCGGCCAAATTGCGCGTTCTCGCCGATTTCGACCTGCTGATGCGGCGTGCGCACCGCCGCCAGCACCGCGATATCGCCCAGCGTGGTACCCACCCCGGGCGCCAGCCATTCCGTCCAGGTCTGAGGCCCCCTTCGAGCCGCGTCTCCGCGCCCGGAAATGCCGCCTGCTTCTGCTAAAATTGCGGTTTTCCCGCCGTCAGGTTCTCGCATGTCTGCCCTCGCCCATCCCGCCACCAGTCCTTTTGCCAATCAACCCGTCAAGCTGATGGCCGATGCCATCCGCGTGCTTGCCATGGATGCCGTCCAGCAGGCCAACTCCGGTCACCCCGGCGCGCCGATGGGTATGGCGGACATCGCCGTGGCGTTGTGGGGCCGGCACCTGAAGCATAACCCGGTCAATCCGCACTGGGCCGACCGCGACCGCTTCGTGCTGTCTAACGGCCACGGATCGATGTTGATTTATGCCTTGCTGCATCTGACCGGCTACGACCTGCCCGTGGAGGAGCTGCGCAACTTCCGCCAGCTGCACAGCAAGACCGCCGGCCACCCGGAATACGGCATCACCCCGGGCGTGGAGACCACCACCGGCCCGCTGGGCCAGGGCATCACCAATGCGGTGGGCATGGCACTGGCCGAGCGCCTGCTGGCCGAGGAATTCAACCGTCCGGGCTTCGACATCGTCAACCATCACACGTACGTGTTCATGGGCGACGGCTGCCTGATGGAAGGCATCAGCCACGAGGCCTGCTCGCTGGCCGGCACGCTGAAGCTGAACAAGCTGATCGCGCTGTGGGATGACAACGGCATCTCGATCGACGGCGACGTGGTGCACTGGTTCGCCGACGACACCCCGAAGCGTTTCGAGGCCTACGGCTGGAACGTGATCCGCGGCGTGGACGGCCACGATGTGGTGGCGGTGGACAACGCCATCGCCCAGGCCAAGGCCAGCGACAAGCCGACGCTGATCTGCTGCCGCACGATCATCGGCAAGGGCGCCCCGAACAAGGCCGGCGGCCACGACGTGCACGGCGCCCCGCTGGGCGGCGCCGAAGTGCTGGCCACGCGCGAGGCGCTGGGCTGGGCCCATGCCCCGTTCGAACTGCCGGAAGAGGTGTACGCGGCCTGGAACGCCAAGGCCACCGGCGGCGCGCTGGAAAAGGCCTGGGACGCGCTGTTCGACGCCTACGCCGAAGTGCATCCGCAAGAGGCTGGTGAATTCAAGCGCCGCATGCGCGGCGAGCTGCCGGCGTCGTTCGATGCCGCCGTCGACGCCTTTATCGCCAAGTGCGAGGAAAAGGCCGAGACGATCGCCACGCGCAAGGCCAGCCAGAACACCATCGAGGCGTTCGCGCCGGTGCTGCCGGAATTCCTGGGCGGCTCGGCCGACCTGACGGGCTCGAACCTGACGAACTGGTCGGGCACGCAGGCCGTGCGCGTGGATGCCTGGGGCAACCACATCAACTACGGCGTGCGCGAGTTCGGCATGAGCGCCATCATGAACGGCATCACGCTGCATGGCGGCTACGTGCCGTACGGCGCCACGTTCCTGACGTTCTCGGACTACAGCCGCAATGCGCTGCGCATGGCCGCGCTCATGAAGATCCGCACGCTGTTCGTGTTCACGCACGATTCGATCGGCCTGGGCGAGGACGGCCCGACGCACCAGTCGATCGAGCACGTGGCCAGCCTGCGCCTGATCCCGAACATGGATGTCTGGCGTACTGCCGACACGACCGAAACGGCCGTGGCCTGGGCCGAGTCGATCCGCCGCGAGAACGGCCCGAGCTGCCTGATCTTCAGCCGCCAGAACCTGCCGTTCCAGAAGCGTGACGACGCCACGCGCGCCAGTATCGCCCGCGGCGGCTACGTGCTGCGCGACGCGAAGAACCCGCGCACCAAGCGTCCGGACGCCGTGATCCTGGCCACCGGCTCGGAAGTGGGCCTGGCCGTGGGAGCCGCCGACGCGCTGGCCGCCGAAGGCGTGCATGTGCGCGTGGTGTCGGTGCCTGCCACGACCGTGTTCGACAAGCAGGACGCCGCCTACAAGGCCAGCGTGCTGCCGGCGGGCGTGCCGCGCGTCGCCGTGGAAGCTGGCGTCACCGATTTCTGGTGGAAGTACCAGGTCCAGGCGGTTGTCGGCATCGACACCTTCGGCGAATCGGCCCCGGCTGGCGTGCTGTTCAAGCACTTCGGCTTCACGGTGGATAATGTGGCCGACACGGTTCGCGCCACGCTCGCCCAGTAATTTCCGCCCGCGCGGTCAGCCGGTGCGATGCGCCGGCTGCCGGCGCCGGCCACCGGCTTTATCGATTGCACTCTAGGAGATAGACATGACCATCAAGATCGGCATCAACGGCTTTGGCCGTATCGGACGCATGGTGTTCCGCGCCGCCGCCGCGAACTTCAAGGACATTGAAGTCGTTGCCATCAACGACCTGCTGGAGCCGGACTACCTGGCGTACATGCTGAAGTACGACTCGGTGCATGGCCGCTTTGACGCCGAAGTGTCGGTGGAAGGCAACACGCTGGTTGTGAACGGCAAGAAGATCCGCCTGACCGCCGTGAAGGACCCGTCGGAACTGAAGTGGGGCGAAGTTGGCGCGGACGTGGTGATCGAGTCGACCGGCATCTTCCTGACCAAGGAAGGCGCTCAGAAGCACATCGACGCGGGCGCGAAGAAGGTGATCATGTCGGCCCCGTCGAAGGACGACACCCCGATGTTCGTCTACGGCGTGAACCACGAGACGTACAAGGGCGAGGCGATCATCTCGAACGCCAGCTGCACCACGAACTGCCTGGCCCCGGTGGCCAAGGTGCTGAACGACAAGTGGGGCATCAAGCGCGGCCTGATGACGACCGTGCACGCTGCCACGGCCACGCAGAAGACCGTTGACGGCCCGTCGAACAAGGACTGGCGCGGCGGCCGCGGCATCCTGGAAAACATCATCCCGTCGTCGACCGGCGCCGCCAAGGCCGTGGGCGTGGTGATTCCGCAACTGAACAAGAAGCTGACGGGCATGTCGTTCCGCGTGCCGACTTCGGACGTGTCGGTGGTCGACCTGACCGTCGAACTGGAAAACCCGGCCAAATACGAAGAAATCTGCGCCGAGATGAAGGCCCAGAGCCAGGGCGCGCTGAAGGGCGTGCTGGGCTACACCGAAGACAAGGTCGTGGCCACGGACTTCCGCGGCGATGCCCGCACCTCGATTTTCGACGCCGAAGCCGGTATCGCGCTGGACGGCACGTTTATCAAGGTCGTGAGCTGGTACGACAACGAATGGGGTTATTCGAACAAGTGCCTGGAAATGGCACGTGTCGTGGCCAAGTGATTTGGTTGCCGCCTCATGAAAAACGCGCCTTCGGGCGCGTTTTCTTATTTCCGGCAGATGCGAGTCCGAAAATTCCGAGGTAATGTGCGCGAGCGCAAGGCAGGATCGAGCCCTTCCAGGTCAATATACCGGGCTTCCTGCGCGCCGGCGGTGAGATCTTTGACATTATCTGTCTCGAAGTTGTCAAAAACCGCCGATTGCCAGTTCCCGTAGTGCGAGAAATGCCGAATTTGCTTTTCCCTGCCGTTTTTTTCTCTTACACTCGGAAGAATCTGTTGATATCTGATGTGCAGCCAGTGAAAGTGGTGGGGCCATCGTAGCGCGAGACAAAATAACCGGGCCTGAGCTGATCATGGTGAACGTGGATACCAAGCTGTTGGTGATTTTCACCGAGTTGCTGAGCAAGCGAAACGCCACTTATGTGGCGGAGAAGATGCATATGACGGCGCCCGCTGTCTCGCATTCGCTTGGTCGCCTGCGCGAAATCTTCGACGATCCACTTTTTATCCGCGTACCGCACGGCCTCACGCCGACGCCGCGTGCGCTGGAGCTGGGTCCGAAAATCCGGGACATGCTGGACCTGTGGTCGTCCATCAACGAAGGCGATGCGGACAATTTCGATCCGGCGGTTGCCACCGGCACGCTGAGCATCGGCTTCGCGGCAGAGCTGGGCGATACCGTCTTCAACCGCTTCGTGCTGCGTATCAAGCAGCTTGCCCCAGACCTGCATATCCGCCTGGTCGAATCGCATTCGTGGGAAAGTGACGTGGCGTCCATGCGCGCCAATGAACTGGACCTGGCATTTTCTCCATTCCCGACGCGCCATCCGGAAATCGTCGAGGAAATGGTGACGTCGCTGAACCTCTGGGTCTGCGCACGCAACAATCACCCGCTGCTCAAGGACGATTGCACGCTGGAGCAATACCTGGAATGCAGCCATATCTTCATGGCGCATTCAGGCGGCTCCGGCCGTCCGGCACCGGCGCTGATTCCGTTGGACTACGCGCTGCAGCAGCGCGGGCTGAAGCGGAATGCAACGCTGACGGTGCATTCTTGGCGCGCACAGGCCGAACTGGCCTCGCAGACGGACATGATCTTCACGGTCAATGCGCTGACCAAGGACATGGCCTGCGAGACCTACGGGCTCAAGGCGTTCCCGCTGCCGGCAGAACTGAACACGACGCTGGGCCTGAACATGTTCTGGCACCGCAGCCGCAACACGCATCCGATGCTGGTCTGGGCCCGTCACCTCTTTCGTCAGGTGGTTGGAGAGTTCGTAGGCCTGCCGCAAGTCGCCGTGGCTCGCAACCTGCGCGTGGTGACCGAAGCCGAGAACGATCTGCCGCAGGAATAGGCAGCCGGCGACTGCATTAGTCGCGGTCGCGAAATCTTCAACAAAAACCGGCGCCTGGGCGCCGGTTTTTTGTTGCCTGCATTTACGGCGCTGGCGCATGCCAGCCCGCGCTGCTTATCGTTTGGGTCTGTGGGGACAGTCGTTCTTGGTGCAGTTGCCGTACAGCGACAACGCATGTTCCTGCAAGGCAAAGCCGCGCTCGCGCGCGATGCTTTGCTGGCGCTGCTCGATGTCGCCGTCGAAGAATTCCTCGACGCGGCCGCAGTCCAGGCACACCAGGTGATCGTGGTGCTTGCCTTCGTTGAGTTCGAAAATGGCCTTGCCCGATTCGAAGTTGTTGCGGGACAGCAGGCCCGCCTGTTCGAACTGGGTCAGGACGCGATAGACCGTGGCGAGACCGATATCCATATGCTCGTTGAGCAGGATGCGGTAGACGTCTTCCGCGCTCAGATGGCGCTGCTCGCTGGTCTGGAAGATTTCTAGAATCTTCAGGCGGGGACGGTCGCCTTGAGGCCGATATTTTTGAGGTCCGCCGGACTCGGCATGGGCGTGACTCCCTAGAGTACAATGTCTGGATAGTTGAATCATAAGGGTTTTGGCGACAAAAGTCGCCCCGGTGCCATGGCGCCCGGCCGCCACCCGCAAGGTGGCGTACCCGCGATGCGCCTGGCCGTGCCGGCCGCCTCCGCCTGTCCGCGGAGCGACGGTTCCGGCACAGAACCATTCCCGTCTGGAAGCGAGATACATGCGTTCATTCCGTTCGTCCGCCATGCGCCCGGCGCTGGTGTCTTCCCTGCTGGCCGCCGCGCTGCTGGCCGGCGCCTGCTCGGCCTACGACAGCACGTCGCGCAAGGTGGCAGAAGCCATCACGCCATATCGCATCAACATCGTCCAGGGCAACTTCGTGTCCCGCGAGGCGGCCTCGCAACTGCGCGAAGGCATGACGCGCGACCAGGTGCGCTTCCTGCTGGGTACCCCGCTGCTGCAGGACGTGTTCCACGGCAATCGCTGGGATTATTACTTCTCGTTCCGCCGGGGCAGCACGCCGGTAGTGCAGTCGCGCCAGTTCACCGTGTTCTTTGATGAAGACAAGCTGGTGAAGTGGCAGGGCAGCGATCTGCCGTCGGAATATGAGCTGATCGCCGAAATTGATGGCATGAAGGCCGCGCAGCGTAACCAGAAGATCGGGCTGGCGACGTCCAGCACGGCACAGCCCGCTTCGGCGCCCGCCGCTCCGGCACCGGCTGCCGAATCGACGCCCCCGGCCTCCGAGCCGGCAGTGCAGACGCCCGCCACGAGCGCCACGCCGGACAAACCAGCCAGCTGATCCATTGTCGGGCCGGCTCGGGTCCGGTTGCCGACAGTCGCACCCATGCGCCCGGTCGCCTAGACCGGGTCGCAGTCTTTCCAGTCTTCCGCCACCGCAACGCCACGCCATGAAAATCGCCATCGCAGGTGCCTCCGGCCGCATGGGCCGCATGCTGATCGAAACCGTTCTGAATACCGATGGCGTCACGCTGGCGGGCGCGCTGGAGCATGCCTCGTCGCCCGCGCTGGGCCAGGATGCCGGCTTGTTCCTGGGCCGCGAGACAGGGATCAAGATCTCTTCCGATATCGAGGCCGTGCTGGGCGCCGCCGATTGCCTCATCGACTTCACCCGTCCCGAGGGCACGCTGGTGCACCTGGAAGTGGCGAAGCGTCTGGGCAAGAAGATCGTGGTTGGCACCACCGGATTCGACGCCGCTGGCAAGCAAGCCCTGGCCGACGCCGCCCAGTCCATTGGCGTGGTGTTCGCGTCGAACTTCAGCGTGGGTGTCAACGCCACCTTCAAACTGCTCGAAGTCGCCGCCAAGCTGCTGTCGACGGGCTATGACATCGAGGTCATCGAGGCGCACCATCGCCACAAGGTCGACGCGCCGTCCGGCACCGCGCTGACGATGGGCGAAGTGATCGCCAATGCTCTTGGCCGCAACCTCGACGACTGCGCTGTCTACGCCCGTGAAGGCCACACCGGCCCGCGCGATCCGAACTCGATCGGATTTGCCACGATCCGTGGCGGCGATATCGTCGGCGATCACACGGTGATGTTCGCCGGCATCGGGGAGCGCATCGAGATCAGCCACAAGTCTTCGAGCCGCCAGTCGTACGCCGACGGGGCCGTGCGGGCTGCGCGCTTCCTGTCCGACAAGCCCAGCGGCATGTTCGACATGCAGGATGTGCTGGGCCTGAAGTAATCCGCTGTTCCGCGGCTCGCCAAGGCGGGCCGCTGGTGCCTTTGGGCGACCCCGTGGCGGGCCGGATGCACGGTCCGCCACGGTTATAATCGTCTCTTTATCCGATCCCCCGGCCGTCCGGCGCGCCAGTCGCCGCACGAGCCCGTTGCCCTGACCGTCGTCCCGACCATGCAAGACAAATATCTTCCGTCCGCCGTTGAACAAGCCGCCCAGCAGCACTGGCAAGCCATCGATGCCTACAAGGTGTCGGAGCACGCGGTCGGGCCAGACGGCAAGGAAAAGCAGAAGTTTTACGCCTGCTCGATGCTGCCGTACCCGTCGGGCAAGCTGCACATGGGCCACGTGCGCAACTACACCATCAACGACGTGATGGCGCGCTACCTGCGCATGAACGGCCGCAACGTGCTGATGCCGATGGGCTGGGACGCGTTCGGCATGCCGGCGGAAAACGCCGCGCTGAACAACAAGGTGGCACCGGCCGCCTGGACCTACGACAACATCGCTTACATGAAGAAGCAGATGCAGTCGATGGGCCTGGCGATCGACTGGTCGCGCGAAGTGGCCACCTGCAGCCCCGACTACTACCGCTGGAACCAGTGGCTGTTCCTCAAGATGCTGGAAAAGGGCATCGCCTACCGCAAGACCGGCACCGTGAACTGGGACCCGGTGGACCAGACCGTGCTGGCCAACGAGCAGGTGATCGACGGCCGTGGCTGGCGCTCGGGCGCGGTGGTCGAAAAGCGTGAAATTCCGATGTACTACCTGCGCATCACCGATTATGCGCAGGAACTGCTGGGCGACCTGGACGGCCTGGGCTGGCCCGAGCGCGTCAAGATCATGCAGCAGAACTGGATCGGCCGCAGCGAGGGCGTGCGCTTTGCCTTCCCGCACGAGATCCAGGGCGAGGACGGCAAGCTGATCAACGACGGCAAGCTCTTCGTATTCACCACGCGTGCCGACACCATCATGGGCGTCACGTTCTGCGCCGTGGCCGCCGAACACCCGCTGGCCACGCACGCCGCCGCCAACAACCCGGAACTGGCCGCATTCATCGACGAATGCAAGCACGGCTCGGTCATGGAAGCCGACATGGCG
The DNA here is from genome assembly GCF_018729255.1 of Cupriavidus sp. EM10. Classification (NCBI taxonomy): domain Bacteria; kingdom Pseudomonadati; phylum Pseudomonadota; class Betaproteobacteria; order Burkholderiales; family Burkholderiaceae; genus Cupriavidus; species Cupriavidus sp. EM10. The sequence continues at coordinate 2,990,948 of NZ_CP076060.1, read as the reverse complement.
ACCATGGAGAAGAAGGGCATGCCCACCGGGCTCAAGGTCACGCATCCGCTGACCGGCGAGCAGGTGGACGTGTGGGTCGGCAACTACGTGCTGATGAGCTACGGCGACGGCGCGGTGATGGGCGTGCCGGCGCACGACGAGCGCGATTTCGCGTTCGCCAGGAAATACAACCTGCCGATCAGGCAGGTCATCGACGTCAAGGGCCAGCCGTATTCGACCGACGCCTGGCAGGAATGGTACGGCGACAAGGAACACGGCATCTGCGTCCACAGCGGCAAGTACGACGGCATGGGCTACCAGGCCGCCGTGGATGCCATCTCCGCCGATCTGGCCGCCAAGGGCCTGGGCGAGAAGAAGGTGACCTGGCGCCTGCGCGACTGGGGCATCTCGCGCCAGCGCTACTGGGGTACGCCGATTCCGCTGATCCATTGCGACAGCTGCGGCGTGGTGCCGGTGCCCGAGAAGGACCTGCCCGTGGTGCTGCCGGAAGACCTGGTGCCGGACGGCACCGGCAATCCGCTGAACAAGGACCCGCGCTTCCTGGAATGCACGTGCCCGTCGTGCGGCAAGCCCGCCCGCCGCGAGACCGACACGATGGATACGTTCATCGACTCGTGCTGGTACTACATGCGCTATACGTGCCCCGATGCCGCCACGATGGTCGATGCCCGCAACGACTACTGGATGCCGATGGACCAGTACATCGGTGGCATCGAGCATGCGATCCTGCACCTGCTGTACGCGCGTTTCTGGACCAAGGTCATGCGCGACATGGGCCTGGTCAAGTTCGACGAGCCGTTCACGAACCTGCTGACGCAGGGCATGGTGCTGAACGAGACGTTCTTCCGTGAAGACGCGTCGGGCAAGAAGACCTGGTACAACCCGGCCGACGTCGACGTGCAGACCGACGAGCGCGGCCGTCCGCAGGGCGCGACGCTGAAGGCCGACGGCCAGCCGGTGGTGATCGGTGGCGTGGAGAAGATGTCGAAGTCGAAGAACAACGGCATCGACCCGCAGGCGTTGATCGACCTGCATGGCGCCGATACCGCGCGCCTGTTCGTGATGTTTGCCGCGCCGCCGGAGCAGCAGCTGGAGTGGAGCGGGTCGGGCGTGGAAGGCGCGTCGCGCTTCCTGCGCCGCGTGTGGAACTACGGCTATGCCAACGCCCAGTCGATCCGCGAAGGCGCTGGCGCCCAACCCACCGCCGCCGATGCCGACCTGCGCCGTGAACTGCACACTGTGCTGAAGCAGGCCAACTACGACTACGAGCGCATCCAGTACAACACCGTGGTTTCCGCCACGATGAAGATGCTGAACGCGCTGGAAGACGCCAAGGCCGCGTCGCCGGCCGCGCGCCGCGAAGGCTTCAGCATCCTGCTGCGCGTGCTGTATCCGGTGGTACCGCATATCGCGCACGGCCTGTGGGCCGAACTGGGCTACGCGGCCGAAGCCGGCGACATCCTCGACGCGGCGTGGCCGCAGGTGGACGAAGGCGCGCTGGTGCGTACCGAGATCGAGCTGGTGCTGCAGATCAACGGCAAGGTCCGTGGCAGCCTGACGGTACCGGCCGAGGCCGACCGTGCCGCCATCGAGGCCGTGGCCGCCGGCAGCGAAATCGTGGCGAAGTTTGCCAATGGCGCCGCGCCCAAGAAGATCGTGGTGGTCCCGGGCCGGCTCGTCAACGTGGTGCTCTAGCCACACAGCCAGGAAGACACAAGCAATGGATCGACCGGACATGGGACGCCGCGGATTTCTCGCCATCGGTGCTGCAATGGCGGCGGCCGGCTTGCTGGCCGGCTGCGGCTTTCACATGCGCGGCAATGCCGATTTCACGTTCAAGCGGCTCTACATCGGGCTTCCGGCCAACTCGCTGATGGGCGCGGACCTGCGCCGCAACATCCGCAACGGCTCGGACACGAAGGTGGTGGAGGAGCGCGAGGAAGCGGATGCGTTCCTGGACGTGCTGGCCGATACGCGCGGCAAGTCGATCCTGTCGATCACGGCCCAGGGTGTGGTGCGCGAATACCGGCTGACCCAGCGCTTCAGCTTCCGCCTGCGCGATGCGGCCGGCAAGGAACTGATCGCGCCGTCGACGTTGATCCTGACGCGGGACCTGACGTACAACGAAGCCAATACGCTGGCCAAGGACTACGAAGAGCAGCAGCTGTACCGCGACATGCAGAAGGATATCGTGCAGCAACTGATGCGCCGCCTGGCGGCAGTCAAGACGATCTGAGCGCGCCCCGGCGCGGATCGCTTCGCAGGTACAGGCCAACACGATGCAGCTCAAGCTTGACGGACTCGACGGACACCTGAAGCAGGCCCAGGCGAAGGGCCTGGCGCCGCTGTACGTGGTGCACGGCGACGAGCACCTGCTGGTGCTGGAGGCGGTGGACCGCCTGCGTCGCGCCGCGAGGGAATCGGGCTACACCGAGCGCGAGGTGCTGGTGGCCGAGCGGGGCTTCCAGTGGGGCCAGGTCACCGAGGCCCAGCAATCGATGTCGCTGTTCGGCGATCGCAAGATCGTGGAACTGCGCGTGCCGTCGGGCAAGCCCGGCAAAGATGGCGGCGAGGCGCTGCGCGCCGTGGCGGCCCAGCCGTCGCCGGACGTGGTGATGCTGGTCACGCTGCCCCGGCTGGACTTCGCCGCGTCGAAATCGGCCTGGTTCCAGGCGCTGGAATCTGCCGGGGTATCGATCAAGGTGGATGCCGTGGACCGCACGCGCCTGCCCGCATGGGTGGGAGACCGGCTGGCCCTGCAGCAGCAACGCGTGGAGCCTGGCGAGCCCGGCCGGCGCTCGCTGCAGTTCATCGCCGACAAGGTGGAAGGCAACCTGCTGGCCGCGCACCAGGAAATCCAGAAGCTGGGGCTGCTGTATCCGCCGGGCGTGCTGACGTTCGACCAGGTGCACGATGCGGTGCTGAACGTGGCCCGCTACGACGTTTTCAAGCTGTCCGAGGCGATGCTCGGCGGCGATGTGCCGCGCCTGACGCGCATGCTAGAAGGGCTGCGTGGCGAGGGCGAGGCCACGGTGCTGGTGCTGTGGGCGCTGACCGAGGAAATTCGCGTATTATCCAAGGTCCGGCAAGGGCTGGCGGCCGGCAAGCCGGCGGGCGTGCTGATGCGCGAACTGCGCGTCTGGGGTCCACGCGAGCGCCTTGTGCCGCAGGCCGCGCAACGGCTGTCGATGCCGCAGCTGGAAGCCGCGCTGGCCATGGCCGCGCGGCTGGACCGCCAGGTCAAGGGCCTGGCGGACCTGCCAGGCGCGGGCGGCGCGGCGGGCAGCCTGCCAGCCGAGCCGTGGGACGGCCTGCTGCAGCTGGCGATGCTGATCGCGCGGCCAGCCTGACGTCCCTGACCAGGCAGCGAACCAAACAGCAACCAGGCAGCAAACCAAGCAGAATTCTGCCGGCAGCCGCGCCGGCGCTTCGACATCGCGGCACCCACAGCAGACCGGGCTGGGCCCGGACACCATCATGACCGAGTTCGATCTCCACGCTTACATGAACCGCGTTGGCCAGCAGGCCCGCGCGGCCTCGCGCGCCATGGCGCGTGCCTCCACGGCCGACAAGAACCGTGCGCTGCTGACGATTGCCGCGGCCATCCGCCGCGATGCCGGCAAGCTCAAGACCATCAACGCCCGCGACGTGGAACGCGCCCGCGCCAACGGCCAGGACGCCGCCTTCATCGACCGCCTGACGCTGTCCGACAAGGCCATCGACACCATGGCCGCCGGCCTGGAGCAGATCGCCGCGCTGCCGGACCCGATCGGCGAGATCGGCAACATGAAGTTCCGCCCTACCGGCATCCAGGTGGGCCAGATGCGCGTGCCGCTGGGGGTGATCGGCATCATCTACGAATCGCGCCCGAACGTGACCATCGACGCCGCCGCGCTGTGCCTGAAATCGGGCAACGCGACGATCCTGCGCGGCGGCTCCGAAGCCATCGAATCGAACACGGCGCTGGCCGCGCTGGTGGCCGAGGGCCTGGCCGCCGCCGGGCTGCCGGGCGAGGCGGTGCAAGTCATCGAGACCACGGATCGCGCCGCAGTGGGCCGCCTGATCACGATGAACGAGTACGTCGACGTGATCGTGCCGCGCGGCGGCAAGAGCCTGATCGCGCGCCTGATCGAAGAGGGCCGCGTGCCGATGATCAAGCACCTGGACGGCATCTGCCACGTCTACATCGATGACGACGCCGATGTGGAGAAGGCCGTGCGCATCTGCGACAACGCCAAGACGCAGCGCTACGCGCCGTGCAACACGATGGAAACGCTGCTGGTGTCGCGCCAGATTGCCGCCACCGTGCTGCCGCCGCTGTGCCGCATCTACCAGGAAAAGGGCGTGGAACTGCGCGTCTGCGCCGATACGCGCGCCACGCTGGAAGCCGCCGGCTTCAGCGGGCTGGTCGACGCGACCGAGGAAGACTGGCGCCTGGAATACCTGGCCCCGGTGCTGGCTATCCGTACCGTCGATGGCCTTGACGACGCGATCGCACACATCAACACCTACGGCTCGGCCCACACCGATTCGATCGTGACCGAGAACTACAGCGCCGGCATGCGCTTCATCCGCGAAGTGGACTCGGCCAGCGTGATGATCAATGCGTCGACGCGCTTTGCCGATGGCTTCGAGTACGGCCTGGGCGCCGAGATCGGCATCTCGAACGACAAGCTGCACGCCCGTGGCCCGGTGGGGCTGGAGGGGCTGACGTCGCTCAAGTACGTCGTGTTCGGGCACGGCGAAGTGCGTACCTGACCGAAGGCGGAAAAACAGATGCTCTGGGTCAAGGCCTTCCATATCCTGTTCGTGATCTCGTGGTTCGCGGGGCTGTTCTACCTGCCGCGCATCTTCGTCAACCTGGCGATGGAGACCGATCCGGCCAGCGTGCGCCGACTGCTGCTGATGGCGCGCAAGCTGTTCCGCTTCATGACCATGCTGGCCGTGCCGGCCGTGGTGTTCGGGCTGTGGCTGTACCTGGGCTACGGCATCGGGCGCGGCACGGGGCAGGGCTGGATGCATGCCAAGCTGGCGCTGGTGCTGGTGCTGATCGGCTATCACCACGGCTGCGGCGTGCTGCTGCGCAAGTTCGAGCGCGGCGCCAATACGCGTTCGCACACGTTCTATCGCTGGTTCAACGAGCTGCCGGTGCTGGTGTTGCTGGCCATCGTGATTCTGGTTGTCGTAAAGCCGTTCTAAGCTGTCGGATTCCCACTGTTCTGGATGAGGTCGTGATGAGCAAGCAGGTCGAATACTTTCTGGCGCCGCAGTCGCCGTTCGTCTACCTGGGCCATGCCCGCTTTGTGGAAATCGCCAATCGGCACCAGGCGCAGGTACTGCTGAAGCCGGCCGACCTGGGCAAGGTGTTTTCGGTGTCTGGCGGCCTGCCGCTGGCGCAGCGTCCGCCGCAGCGCCAGGCCTACCGGTTGGTCGAGCTGGAGCGCTGGAGCCAGTTCCTCGGCATCCCGCTGAATCTGCATCCGACGTACTTCCCGGTGTCGGGCGATGCGGCGGCCAGGCTGATCATCGCGGCCCAGCTGGCGCATGGCACGGCCCGGGCGCTGGCGCTGACCGGCGGCATCACGCGCGCCGTCTGGGCCGAGCAGCGCAATATCGCCGATGCGGCCACGCTGGCGCAGATCGCCGACGAGAACGACCTGGATGGCGCCAGCCTGCTCAAGGCCAGCGAAGGGCAGGCCGTGCAGGCCGCCTATGCGCAGAACACACAGGATGCGATTTCAGCCAACGTGTTCGGCGCCCCGTGGTTCATCCACGACGGCCAATCGTATTGGGGCCAGGACCGGCTCGACTTCCTCGACCGCGCTTTGGCGGCGGGCTGATCGACGCACCGGACCCACGCCTTGCCCGTCCGCATTGCGGACGTTTTTGTTTTCAGGAATCACTCGCCATGACCCAAGCCTTCTTTGCTCCTTGCCCGCGCGGCCTTGAACCGGCCGTGGCCGAGGAACTGCGCGAGATTGCGCAGTACCCGGCCGTGGTGGCGGCGGCGCCGTTCGAGGTGCATCGCGAAATGCCGGGCGGCGTGACGTTCTCGGGCGAGATGGCCGCGGCCTACGCGGTCAACCTGCATTCGCGCATCGCCAGCCGCGTGCTGCTGCGCGTGGCGCAGCGCGGCTATCGGCACGAGGACGACATCTATTCGCTGACGCGCCAGCAGCGCTGGGAGCAATGGTTCTCGCCCGACGAAACGCTGCGGGTGGATATCACCGCCCACAAGTCGCAGCTGCGCAGCCTTAACTTCACCGCGCTGCGCGTGAAGGACGGCGTGTGCGACGCCATGCGCGAGCGTCTGGGCGCGCGCCCCAGTGTCGACACGGTCAGCCCGGACGTCCGCATCTATGCGCACCTGACGGAGACCGATTGCACGCTCTACCTGGACACCACGGGCGAGCCGCTGTTCAAGCGCGGCTGGCGCATGGAGAAAGGCGAGGCGCCGCTCAAGGAAAACCTTGCCGCCGGCATCCTGCGCCTGGCCGGCTGGGTGCCTGGCCAGACCAGTCGCCCGTTCTTCGATCCGATGTGTGGCAGCGGCACGTTCCTGGTGGAGGCCGCGCAGGTGGCCCTTGGTATTGCGCCGGGTGCGGGCCGCACGTTCGCATTCGAGTGGTTGAAGGGGCCGATACCCGGGCATGGCAGGCATTGCGCGCCGATGCGCAACGCGCGCGTGAAGCCGCCGCCAGCCGTACCGACGTGCTGCAAATCGCGGGTTCCGATATCTCGACGGACATGCTGTCGATGGCGCAGGCCAACTGGCGGCGCGCCGGGCTACCCGGCGACGTGGCGCTAAAGCAGGTGGATGCACGCTTCGTGCAGCCGCCGTTTGCCGAGCCGGGCCTGATGATGATGAATCCGCCGTACGGCGAGCGTATCGCGGTGCGCGGCAACCGGCGCGATGCCATGCAGGACGCACCGCCCGACGAGGCCGAAGAGGCCGCCGCCAACCAGTTCGCCAGCGCGTTCGCCACCACGCTCAAGCAGAACTTTGCGAACTGGCAGGCGTGGGTATTCACGGGCGACCTGACCATCCCCAAGCGGCTGCGGCTGAAGGAATCGCGCCGCACGCCGCTCTACAACGGCAATATCGAATGCCGGCTGTTCCGGTTCGACATGGTGCGCGGCGGCAATCGGGAAGGACAGAAGAAGGAGGGCTGATTTGCTCCCCTCTCCCACCTCGTGAGAGGGGAGCAAGGCAGAGCGCAAAAATCAAGCGTGCTTGTTGCGCCCGGTCATGGCCGTGCCGTTGCGCGAGAACTCCGACAGGAAGCTTTGCAGGCTGACCACCGGCTCCTGCAGCATGTGGCGCGGCAGGTCGAACAGCGCGTAGAAGTATTCCTCGTTGCCCTCGCAGCGCTCCGCCGGCAGGCAATACTGTTCCCAGTCCGCGCAGGCCGGCGTGTACATGCCGTTGCCGGGCCAGAAGAACGGCACGATCCGGCCCTCCCGCAGCCCCTCGATCAACGCCGCGGGCGCCTCGTACGCTTCCGCCGACTCCACCTGGCTCATCAGCCCCGCGCGGGTCTCGATCACCATCAGCGTGGCATGGCCCTGCGCGGTCAGCAGCAGCATGCCCACGGGGTTGGGAAACAGGTAGTACTCGATGAAGCCATAGCGCGCGGCCGTCTGGCGCACGCGGTCGGCCATGATCGCGTCCGAGAGGAACGAGTACGAATGGCGCGTGAGCAGGTCGCGGAGCGTGCGGGAGATCGACGCGAAGTATTGCTGCTGGAGCGCATCGATTTCGTCGTTCAGACGCGCAACCATGTTCGGATCGTGCTTCTTCACGTAGCGGTCGATCAGCCCGTGGTTGAAGCCCTGCACGGCGATGCTTTCATCGGCGGTGCCGGTCAGAAGGATGGTCTTGCAGGGCAGGCCTTCCAGCGCCTGGCAGAATTCAAGCCCGTCCATCTGCGGCATGGAGTAGTCAACCACCACAACCCCGGGCTGCAGGAAACGGTGCACATCGTGGATCTGGCGATGGATGCGGTCGACATCGAGCTGCACCGTGCGGCGCTCGGACAGGAACGTCAGGTCGTCGTGCGTGACGCGCACCGGCAGGAAAGCCGGATGCCGCGTGGCATACGCTTCGCGAATCCAGGTCAGGGCCTCGCGCGGATCGGTGAAGCTGACCACCGCACGCGATGCGTCCATCTGGAAAGCCAGGCTGTCGATAAACGACTTGCTGTCGTCCACCAGTACCGTCAGGACGGGGTGATGGAAAACCGACAGGTTCCGGTCGTGCGCGGGGAAGGTCATGGTGCGATCAAATCTGGCCGCCGGCCGCAAGGGGAAAAGAACGGGGCAAGCCAGTATAGCGCTTGCACCTCCGGGCGCAACCAGACATCAAAAAGGAAACGGCCAGCGTTGGTTGCCGGCCGCACTACTTCGATATTATTGATTTCAGGTCTTCGCGCTGCTTTATTCACACAGCGGCATTTCGCGCCTGACGGTCATTACCGGACATTAACGGCAGCTTATTCCACGGCCTTGAACATGTCCTCCACCACCTTCTTGGCGTCGCCGAACACCATCATGGTCTTGTCCATGTAGAACAGTTCGTTGTCCAGGCCCGCGTAGCCGGCCGCCATCGAGCGCTTGTTCACGATGATGGTCTTGGCCTTGTAGGCTTCCAGGATCGGCATGCCGGCGATGGGGACTTCGGATCGGTCTTGGCGGACGGGTTGACCACGTCGTTGGCGCCCAGCACCAGCACCACGTCGGCCTGGCCGAATTCGCTGTTGATGTCTTCCATCTCGTAGACCTGGTCGTACGGCACCTCGGCCTCGGCCAGCAGCACGTTCATGTGGCCGGGCATGCGGCCCGCCACGGGGTGGATGGCGTACTTCACCGTCACACCGTGCTCGGTCAGCTTTTCGGTCAATTCTTTAAGTGCATGCTGCGCACGGGCCACCGCCAGGCCATAGCCGGGCACGATGATCACGGTCTCGGCGTTGCTCATCACGAACGCGGCGTCGTCGGCGGAGCCGGACTTCACGTTGCGCTGGGCCTGCGCGCCCGCCGGGCCGCCCGCCGATGCCTCGGCGCCAAAGCCGCCAAGGATCACGTTGAAGAACGAGCGGTTCATCGCGCGGCACATGATGTACGAAAGGATGGCACCGGACGATCCCACCAGCGAGCCGGCGATGATCAGCATCGGGTTGTTCAGCGAGAAGCCGATGCCCGCCGCCGCCCAGCCCGAGTACGAGTTCAGCATCGACACCACCACGGGCATGTCGGCGCCGCCGATCGGGATGATGATCAGCACCCCCAGCACGAAGGCAATGGCCAGCATGATCAGGAACGGCAGCCACGACTGCGACAGGAAGAAGATCACGCCGAAGCCGAGCATGGCGATGGCCAGCAGCAGGTTCAGCCAGTGCTGTCCCGGGAACACCACCGGCGCGCCCTGGAACAGGCGGAACTTGTAGCGGCCCGACAGCTTGCCGAACGCGATGACCGAGCCCGAGAACGTAATCGCCCCCACGAAGCAGCCGATGAACAGCTCGATTCGGTTGCCCAGCGGGATCAGGTGCGTACCGGCCGGCGTGATGCCGAACGCGGCTGGCTCCGCCACGGCAGCCACGGCGATGAATACCGCGGCCAGGCCGATCAGCGAGTGCATCGCCGCCACCAGTTCGGGCATCTTGGTCATCTCGACCTTGCGTGCCACGTAGGCGCCAATGCCGCCACCCACCACCAGCGCGCCGAAGATCAGCGCCAGCCCGGTGCCCACCGACGACTGGGCAGCGCCCGCGGCCAGGAACTCGTTCTTGAGCTTGACGATCAGCACCAGCGTGGTCACCACGGCAATTGCCATGCCGATCATGCCGAACGTGTTGCCCTTGCGGGCCGATGCGGGGTGCGACAGCCCCTTCAGGGCCTGGATGAAGCAGACCGACGCCACCAGGTACAGCAGCGTCACAAGGTTCATGCTGACGGCTTCCATCACGCACCTCCCTTGGCGGCTTCAGCCCCGGCCTTGGCCTTCGGCTCCTTCTTCTTGAACATCTCCAGCATGCGCTGGGTCACCAGGAAGCCACCGAACACGTTCACGGCGGCCAGTGCCACGGCCAGCGTGCCCATGATGCGGCCCACGCCGCCTTCGGTCAGGCCGGCCGCCAGCATGGCGCCGACGATGATGATGGCCGAGATTGCATTGGTCACGGCCATCAGCGGGGTGTGCAGCGCGGGCGTGACCGTCCACACCACGTGGTACCCACGTAAATTGCCAGCACGAAGATGATCAGGTTGATCACCGTGTGGTTCACCATCTCCATCGACTTCTCCTCCGTTGCTTTTGAATACTGCCGAGCGTCGCGTCCGCGCAGGCGGGCTGGAACTGCACATCAAGCGTGCCGGGGACGCGGCGGGCCGTGGCGCTGGGCTCTTTCAGCGCCGCGGCATCTTCAGACGGGAAATCAGGCGGCCTGTTGCCTGACTACCTGGCCGTCCTTGCACATCAGGCAGGCGGCGACGATGTCGTCTTCCAGGTTCAGCACGTAGCGGCCATCCTTGTCGATGATCAGCTTCAGGAAGTCGAGCACGTTTCGCGCGTAGAGCGCCGACGCGTCGGCCGCCACCATGCTGGCCAGGTTGGTATGGCCGATCAGGATCACGCCGTGGCGTTCCACCACTTCGTCGGCCACGGTCAGCGGGCAGTTGCCGCCTTGCGCGGCGGCCAGGTCGACCACCACGGAGCCGGGCTTCATCTGCTTGACGGTGTCTTCGGCCAGCAGCACCGGCGCCTTGCGGCCGGGGATCAGGGCGGTCGTGATGACGATGTCGGCCTGCGTGGCGCGCTGGTGCACCAGTTCCGCCTGGCGGCGCATCCAGTCGGCCGGCATCGGGCGCGCATAGCCGCCCACGCCCTGCGCGATCTCGCGCTCTTCGTCGGTGATGAAGGGGACGTCCAGGAACTTGGCGCCGAGCGATTCGATCTGCTCCTTGACGGCCGGGCGGACGTCGGAAGCCTCGATCACGGCGCCCAGGCGCTTGGCGGTGGCGATGGCCTGCAGGCCCGCCACGCCGGCGCCGAGGATCAGCACGCGGGCCGCCTTGACGGTACCGGCGGCGGTCATCAGCATCGGCATGAAGCGCTGGTAATGGTGCGCGGCCACCAGCACGGCCTTGTAGCCGGCGATGTTGGCCTGCGACGACAGCACGTCCATGCTCTGGGCGCGCGTGGTGCGCGGCGCGGCCTCGAGCGCGAACGCCGTGACGGCGGCAGTGGCCATGCGGGCGTTGTTCTCGACGTCGAACGGATTGAGCATGCCGACCAGTACCGAGCCCGGCTTCATCTGCGCGCGCTCGGCATCGTCCGGTGCACGCACCTTGAGCACGAGTTCCGCGCCGAGCGCATCGGCGGCGGAGCCAACGCGGGCACCGGCCGCCTCGAAGGCGGCATCGGGGATGCTGGCACGCACGCCGGCGCCGGTTTGCACCGTCACCTGGTGGCCTTGCGCGACATACTTCTTGACGGTCTCCGGGGTGGCGGCGACACGCGTCTCACCTGCCCGCGTCTCAAGCGGGATACCGATATGCATCGTCAATTTCTCCTGTCTGGCGTCGTTCGTAATCTGGTCGGGCCAACGTCCTCGCCCGTTGATGCATTGCAAAAGAATGCGTCAATTTTTGCGCAGCTTACCCGAAACTTACGTTCGGTGGTGACCCGACGGTCGGGTATATGTGCTTTCACCGCGACTCATTTTTTCCGCTCATGAAATGACTCGTTTGATGCACATGGGATTACCTTGAATATCCGCCATTGATGAAATGACATCGGCGTCACCTGCAATCTTGACGCCGATTTGACGCACGGCTGCGTATCGTGGCGTCCACGTCTCCCTGGAGGCGTTTCTCCCAACACGCCCACGGCATTTTTCATTGATGATTGCAACCCGCCTGATGACCTCGGCGCCGGCCTCACTGGCCGCCGCCATCCTGCTCGCCGCCCCGTTCTCCGGCGCCTTCGCGCAGCAGGCTTCCCCCGACGCGGCCGCGCCGGCATCGCCGCACACGTTCACGGCCAATGTGTCCGTGGTCTCCGACTACCGCTACCGCGGCATCAGCCAGACCGACCGCCGCCCGGCCATCCAGGGCGGCTTCGACTACGCGCACGAGAGCGGCTTCTACCTGGGCAACTGGAACTCGAGCATCAGCTGGCTGGGCGATGCCGATGCGTCGGTGTCCGCGCCGGTCGAGATGGATTTCTATGGCGGCTTCAAGAACACGTTCAAGCTTGCCGAGCAGGAATTCAACTACGACCTGGGCGTGCTGGAGTACTACTATCCGGGCGGCTACACTGCCACGCGTCCCTACACGACAGAGCTCTACGCCGGCATCGGCTGGGGCCTGTGTTCCTGAAGTACTCGCATGCGGTGACCAACCTGTTCGGGTTTGCCGACAGCAAGAACAGCTACTACGTCGACCTGACGGCCAACGTGCCGCTGAATGTCTGGGGCCTGACGCTGAACGCGCATGTCGGCTACCAGGGCGTGCAGCATTTCAGCGATGCCTCGTACACCGACTGGAAGGTGGGGCTGACCAAGGGCCTGGGCAACGGCTTTGCGCTGGCCGTCGCCTATATCGACACCAACGCCAGCAAGGCGGCCTACACCAATACGCGCGGGCGCTACCTGGGCAAGGCGACGGCGTTCGCGTCGATCACCAAGACGTTCTGAGCGCGATGCATACGCCGGGGAATCGACATCTTTACGCGTTCTTGATGGCACCCCGGCCAATCGCTGCATCAAATTGAGGCCCGCGTCCCTAGCATGGAGCCATGTTCAACAGACGATCCGCCCCGCGCGGATCCGCGCTTCATGCGACAGTCATCGAGTCTCGCCGCGGCCTTTGCATCGGTTCCGCGACGCCGCGCCATCGCCCAGGATCCATGGATCCGCCTGCGGCTGGCCGTGTCGTCCTCGCAGGTGTTCGCGCTGCGCCAGACGCTGCATCGCGCGATTGGCAGCATGGCCCGCATCTACGTCGTGGAAGTGGACCATCGCAACGGCGAGACCACGCTGCATGTGGAAGTGGAGCGCGGCGAGCGCGACGCGGCCATGCACGCCATCATGGCCGCCTTGCCGGCGGCGGAGTTCGGCGCGGCCACGGTGCTGGGAGACGACCATGGTGCGCACTGATCCGCAGCGCGGCGCGATTGCCGATGGCCTGTGGCTGCCGATGGTCACGCCCTTGCGCAACGACCAGGTGGATCTCGATGCGGCCCAGCGCCTGGCATCGCACTACGGCGCAGCGGGCGTCGACGGCCTGATCGTGCTGGGCACGACAGGCGAGGGTGGCCTGCTGACCGATGCGGAGCGATTCATGCTGGCGGCGGCGGTGCTCGAGGCCGTCGACGGTGTCTTGCCGGTGATGGCAGGCGTGGGCGGCGTAGCCACCCATGCCGTATGCGAGCAGGTGCGCCGGCTCGACCGCCTGCCGCTGGCCGGCTATCTCGTGCCGCCGCCGTACTACCTTCGCGTATCGGATGAAGGCATCGCCTGGCATATGCGAAGCGTGGCCGCCCAGACCGGCAGGCCGCTGATGCTCTACAACGTGCCCAAGCGCACCGGCTGCACGATTTCGCCTGAACTGGCGTGGCGGCTTGCGTCCCATCCGCAGATCGTCGCCATCAAGGAATGCGACCCCACCGGCATGCGGACACTGGCCATGCAGGATCTGGTCGGCGTCTATTGCGGCGATGACGAATCGATGCTCGACCATCTGTTGCGCGGCGGCCAGGGCATTGTGCCGGCTGCGGCGCATGTACGCCCTGACCTGTTCGTCCGGCTGCTGCACCTGACGCGCACCGGGCGCGACGAGGCAGCCCGGGCGCTGTTCCGGCAGCTGTCGCCGCTGATCGGACTGCTGTTCGCCGAGCCGAATCCGGCGCCGGTCAAGGCCGCGCTGGCTTTGTGCGGCATGATGACGGCCGAGGTGCGCCGGCCCCTGATGCCGGCGTCGAAGTCACTTGTGGCCCGGATCGACGCGGCCGTCGCGCAATTGCCGCCGATGATTACCGCCGAGGCCGCCTGAAACTCCACGCGCAATGCACGTTCCAACGGCAACCGGTAAAATGCCGGATTGCTTAAAAATGTGCATCATGTCACGTGAATGGATTGCCAGCGTCACGGTTGCCGCCGTCATCGAGCGCGGCGGCCGCTTTCTGCTGGTCGAAGAGGAAACGGCCGATGGCCTGCGCCTGAACCAGCCGGCGGGCCACCTGGAGCCGGGCGAAAGCCTGATCCGCGCCGTTATCCGAGAAACCCTCGAAGAAACCGCCCATACGTTCGAACCGCGCGCGCTGCTCGGCTGCTACATGAGCCGCGGCAGGTCGTCGCGCGACGGCGGCGACACCACCTATATCCGCTTCGGCTTCACCGGCGACCTGGGCTCCCTTGACGCCGGCCGCCAGCTCGATACCGGCATCGTCCGCACCGTCTGGATGACCGCCGAGGAACTGCGCGCCAGCGCCGATCGCCATCGCTCGCCGCTGGTCATGGCCTGCGTGGATGACTACCTGGCCGGCAAGCGCTTTGCGCTGGACGTGCTGCACACCCATCCCACCGCCATCGCCGATGTTACTGACGCGGCTGCTGCGGCGGGGCCGGTTTCCGGGGCAGCACCAGGGGCGGCATCGTGAGCGGCAAGCGGGTAGTGGTGGGAATGTCGGGCGGCGTGGATTCGTCGGTCACGGCATGGCTGCTCAAGCAGCAGGGGTACGAGGTAATCGGCCTGTTCATGAAGAACTGGGAAGACGATGACGACAGCGAGTATTGCTCCACGCGCCAGGACTGGCTCGACGTGGCGTCCGTGGCCGACGTGATCGGCGTGGACGTGGAAGCCGTCAACTTCGCCGCCGAATACAAGGACCGCGTATTCGCCGATTTCCTGCGCGAATACTCGGCCGGCCGCACGCCGAATCCCGACGTGCTGTGCAACGCCGAAATCAAGTTCAAGGCCTTCCTGGACCATGCGATGTCCCTGGGCGCCGAACTGATCGCCACGGGGCACTACGCCCGCGTGCGCCAGGCCGCCAGCGGCAAGTTCGAGCTGCTCAAGGCATTCGACCACACCAAGGACCAAAGCTACTTCCTGCACCGGCTGAACCAGGCGCAGCTGTCGCGCACGATGTTCCCGCTTGGCGAAATGCCGAAGACCAAGGTGCGCGAAATCGCCGCCGAAATAGGCCTGCCGAACGCGAAGAAGAAGGATTCGACGGGCATCTGCTTTATCGGCGAACGCCCGTTCCGCGACTTCCTGAACCGCTACCTGCCAACCAAGCCCGGCCCGATGGTGACCGACGAAGGCAAGGTCGTCGGCCAACACATCGGCCTGGCGTTCTACACGCTGGGCCAGCGCAAGGGCATCGGCCTGGGCGGCAGCAAGGACGGCAGCGGCGACGCCTGGTACGTGGCCCGCAAGGACATGGCATCGAACACGCTATACGTGGTGCAAGGCCACGACCACCCCTGGCTGCTGAAGCCCGAACTCGACGCGGCAGATTTGTCGTGGGTAGCCGGCGAACCACCAGCAGCAGGGTCGACGATGGCCGCGAAGACGCGCTATCGGCAAAGCGACGCCGCCTGCAAGGTGGTGACGGCGGAAGGCGATGCACTGCGTCTTTCGTTCGAAGAAGCGCAGTGGGCGGTGACGCCTGGGCAATCGGCCGTGCTGTATGACGGGGAGGTTTGTCTGGGTGGGGGATTATTCGGTAGGGGTCGGGAAGCGTATCGCCGGGCCGTCCCATTTCGCGCCGTTCCGCAAAAGGAAGCTACCGACCCAGCATGGCGCCAAAAGCAACTAAGGCAATTGTTCGGCCTGGCGGCTGCCGGATGGGGCAGTAATCTTTTGTTCCGGCGCAGCTTCAACCTTGTCCATAGAGAACGCGAGGATTGACAAAGCGGTAGTCGAGTCCGGTGTAGTTATCTTCAGATAGGTCACGACGCCGAGATCCTCAAGATAGGCTAGCGTCTGCGATTCGACGACCTTGCCATCTTCTTTGACGGTGCAGTCCAGATCGATCGCCATACCAGGCAGATCGGCGTGTATCTGGTTAGCGGCGTACCGGGCGCCGCTACGGCAAATGATCGACTGGTGCCGCTTGATATTTCCAGGACTTGTGGACCACTGTACTGTGCGAAATGCGAATTCGCTGTTTGGGGAGATTCGCTGTGGCAGCTTGGCACCGGCCGCCAGCGCCATGAATGTGGGGTGCTGAGCGGGTAGCCCGGCAAAGTCGTCATGGGTTTTGTAGATCCAGGGCAGTGGAGCGCCAAAGTATACATTGGTCATGTAACGTGGCTCAATACCCTCGACAAAGTGGTCGCCGACGCAGCGGACCAGTGTGCCCTCCTGGGCAATGCAGGTCTCGTCTTCTAGTGACGTGCGCGATTTCCCATTTGTGGTCCATGTTACGGCCCTGCGGATGTGAATCTCGCGAAAGGGCAACGGGCTTTCGTACCCTTCCAACTGACTCCGAATCAGCGCCGGCATTGCTTCAGAAGAATAGTGTCTTCTCAGGAAGGCTTGCCATTTCTCGGATTTAAGGCGCATCCGACTTTCAAAAGCGGTTTTCCCGGGCCTCAGCTCAAAAACGGCGGCAACCGTGTGGGCATCGAGTCGAGATGGGGCGGCTTCGATTATCCGTTCAACGAGACATGAAATATCGCTATAGCTAAACTCCCTGCCGCTAGCCTCCTCGCGAATGAAATGCTCCAAGTCGACCGGATGATCGGCCAGGTATCGATAAATTTCTCTCACGATCGAGAATTTTGCAGCCTCAATCTGCTCGGCCGATGTCGATGCGCGGGGAACCCGTTGCAACTCCGCCTTCAGGCCGCGCCAATAGAGCTTGAACAAGACATCCAGATCGTCTTGCGAAACCGGGTACGTTTTGCATTTCACCCTCAACAAACGGATTGCCAAATCGCGGCGCTCCGTCGGGTGCAAGCGCAATGCGTTCCTGATTAATTCTGCGTCAAAAGATGCTGCGCTAGTGAGGCGTCCTTGTAACTGAATGTCGAGAAATACGTCGCGGATTGCATATCGTCCGAGAACAAGGCTGGACAGCACCGGGATCTTCCAATTCCAATAAGGCTCATTCGAATTCCAGACGTCGACTGGAACGCAGTCGGAGAGTTTATCGGGCCATCGTTGGATGGCGCGGAGCCGACGGGGAATACCGCGGAGTTTCTTTTCAGAAATGGCTAGTTTCCTGGACGAGGGATTCATCTGATTGCGAGGTGTTTGTGTCGATGTCGAACGACTAGTTGTGGCCCGAAATCTGCCGTTGGTTTATCAGTCTTTGCCGGAAATCGTCGATGAACCCGAAAAATGCCCACGGCCTCGGAATCTCGCATCCTCCAGTGGTTCTCGGGCGCGTTGGGTATGCGGTTCCAATTCTTATCATCCCGGATCGTGACCGCCGCGCCGCTGATGCCGCTGCGGGCGGTGCTGCGTGAATTGCCGCTGCACCCAGCACGACGGGTGGAGCGGCCGATTAACCGCGAATCTTTATGAGTGGAGCGTCTCGCCAGCCGACACCGTTCTTCTCGAATAGATCCTCCAGTTCCTCAATAAATGGGGGCAAAGTACGTCGGGGGACGATGAGGAGTATGGATATAATCCATGTTTTCTCAGAAGTTCGCGACAAAATTCTGTTCCGCATAGGTCAAATTCAAACCACTTCATTTCTACTGGGCAACAAGAAAACGGATATTTATCTGCTAGTTCCATCGTATACTTTCTAAAACAGGCAAGCATTTCTTCTTGATTGGAATATTCCGTTATATGAGGTGAGTAGATTAATTCGCACATCAGAAATCTTTGAATAGTGTCCACAGCGACTTGCCAGCAATCGGCATCGCTTTCTGCGTCAAATCCAGTTGTGAATGCGTGCGCGCAGTAGCAGTGATCTGCAAGGATTTCTAGCCACGTTTGCATTCCAAATGCAAAAGATGATGGAATTTTCATATCAGTTTGCAGGAAATTTTAGCTTGAGTTCTTTCCCAAAATTCAGGCTGTTACGGGTGCCTTTGGAGTTGATCTCTACGGTAGCGGTAGTAGACAAGGTTTCTTCGCTGGCTTTGCCCGCTGGTCTATAAGAGATAAACGTCTTGCCTCCATCCGGGGTAACAGACCAGCACCCGTTGCAATTGCCTCCGTTCATTCGCTTCCCAGCCTCGAGTTCAACTTGAGTAGGCTTGCGTCCGAGCACTCGGACTGCGAAGTCTTCTGCCGTAGCGCTTGGATTCGAACTACCCGGCATTTCCCGTGGAGTTCCAGGGCGTCCAATAGGCCTACCCGGCAGCTTCCCAGCATCGAGATCCCTGACCAGTTGTTCATTCAGAACCGAGTTAGGCGCCTTTCCGGCCAGATCCGGCCCATTCGGCGCCTTCCCGATCCGGTCCAACGCCTCTGTCTCAGCCTTGACCAGATCATCCGGCTTTCCGGCCACCCACCTGCCGCCATGCTTGGCCACCTTCACGCCATACCTGGCAAGGTTGCCCGCGACAACCGCTACTACATACTCCTCTCCCTTCTCCTGCGCCAGTTGCTCGACCGTCTTCGTGCCGTCCCGGACCGCCTTGACGTCCTGCCAGGCTTCATAGGTCGTCAGCCCCTTGTCCGCTAGCCACACAGCACCCACGACAACGGGAACGAATGCAGCGTTGTTTTCCGTCTCGATCCTGGCCGCCAGACCGGCTGCGGCGGCGTCGCCCCCAACGGCGGAGGTGATACCGGCCACCAGCCCGGAAACCAGATTTGACCTGGCTTCCTTTTCTTCGGCCGTCAGGCTGCCGGCTTCGGTCCGGTTGAGCCCGTCGAGCAGGTTGTTCAGTACGACGCTTGCGCCAGCCCCAGCCGCCCCGGCGCCACAACTCTGACTCTGTGCCGCCGCGCCTGCACATGCCACGATGCCGTGCAATGCCACTCTTGCGGCATCGCTGTCGAGGTTGTCGGCGATTTCCTTGACCTGCTGCGTGCCGAGCGCCTGCAGATAATTGACCGCAGCGCCCTGCAGCATCCCAGCCGTGCTGCCAGTGACGTTGCCCCCTGCAGCGGCAGCCAATGCCGTGACGATCATCCGGCCTGTGCCACCGACGCCCCATGTCGCGTTGTCCTTGAGCACCTGGCTCAACTCCGCCATCCGGGTTGAATCGCGCTCGGCTTCCGGTTTTTTGAGTTCCCGATCAAGCTCCTGCTGGGCAGCCGTTGCCTCCTTCGCCCGATTGTTCAGGAACGTGCCCATCTCGCGCTGCAGCCCCGCGGCGATCTCGAAGCCGGCCTTGATCTTGTTCTCGTCGAAGATCGGCTTGAGCGCGTTGGTGCCGTCCACCTCGGTCGACACGCCGCGGTTCAGGGCTGCCAGCGCATCGTCGGCGGATTTTCCCGTGAGCGCCTGCTGTCCCGCTGCGTCGCGGATCGTGACTTCGGCTTCGCTGATGCCGCTGCGGGTGGTGCTGTTCGACCGGCCCTTCGCGCCCATGGCCACCGGCATGGCGGCGCTGAAGCCGCCTGACGATGGCAGGTCGCTGCCGGGCACCTTGCTGCCGCCGGTGGCCGCCTGGCCCTGCTGGTTGGTGCCCACGCCGTTCTGAGGCGAAGCGGCCTGGTTGCCGTCGCCTTTGGCCTTGCCGCCGCCTTTCGACGCGAAGCCGCCGCCGATGCTTACGCTGCTGGCACGGTATCCCGCGCGGTTCTCGATGTCGGTACCGGTGATCGTGCCGGTGTCGAGGCGGTTCAGGCCTGCGTCAACGGCGCCCCTGGTCGAAGCGATGACGCCGCCGTCCAGCGCGGTGTGGCGTTCCACCCGTACGTCGAAGCCGCCGTCGCCAGCCTTCAGGCCCGACTGCTCGGTCACGCTGGCATAGTTGCTGTCGATCTTCTGCTGGCTGGCGTTGGCGCTGCCCGAGAAGCCAAAGCCCACCGTCACGCTGCCGCTGGCGCTCTGGTCCTTGCTGCGGTAGTCGTGCGTGTCCTGCAGACTGGCAATCCTGAGATCGCCGCCGATATCTCCGTCGATCCGGTGGCCACGTGCCACGGCACCTTCGAGCACGGTATCGCCGCCCGATGCGATCGTGAGCGCCCGGCCGGCCGTGACATGGCTGTTGGTCCAGGTCACATCCGTGCCGTTGGCCTTGCCACGCGATCCGCTGGCGTTGGCGGTCACGCCAAAGGACGCGCCACCCTGGCCCACCTGAATGGCCAGGCCCACGCCGCCGCCTGCACTGCTGCTCTTGCGGTCGAGGTCCTCGACATTGCGCGCCGCCTGCAGCGTGATCTTGTCGTCGGCCTTCAGCAGGACATCGCCGCCAGCATTGATGTCGGCGCCGCGGATCGTCAGGTCGGAATCCGCGCCCGCGCCGGTGGCGATGAGCCGGATATCGCCACCGGCAGACACGGACGACCCGGCTGCGGTGTCGCTGGAGGTGGTGGTGCGGCTCTGGCTCTGGCTGCCGCCCACCGTCACCGAGATGCCTATCCCGCCGCCGGTCTGCGGGTCCGCGGCGACGGCGTCCGCGGTGTTCTTGGCCGCCAGCGCCGTCGTGGCGCCGGCCAGCACCTGCATGCGCGTGTCCGACGTGCCGCTTGCTGCGCGCGTCATTTGCTGTGCGGTCTGGATGGCGGAAATCACGGGCGCGGTCACCGCCACGGTAAGGCCCGACTGGCGGAACTTGCTCTCCTCGGTGCTGTGGCTGGTTTCCCTGGACTCCCCGATGTGCGCCGTCCTGGCGCGCACGTCGATGTCGCCGATCGGCGCCATCAGGTGGCTGCCTTCCTGCGAATACGCGTTGCCCGCGCGGATGTTCACGTTGCCCTGGGTCGAGCCGATCGTGGAGGCCGCCGCGAACGTGCGGGTGCTGCGCGTATCGTTGCTCTGCTGCTGCGTGCCGATGGTGAATGCGGCGCCGCCGCTGTAGAGAA
This sequence comes from Cupriavidus sp. EM10, assembly GCF_018729255.1. Classification (NCBI taxonomy): domain Bacteria; kingdom Pseudomonadati; phylum Pseudomonadota; class Betaproteobacteria; order Burkholderiales; family Burkholderiaceae; genus Cupriavidus; species Cupriavidus sp. EM10. The sequence goes on along the minus strand of NZ_CP076060.1, from coordinate 2,969,999 downwards.
AACCGGTCTTCTTCGTTTCCTTGAAGTGGTTCTCTCGCGCTGTCTCCTGCGCAGCGGCGATCGTGACATCGCGCTTGGCCGCCAGCGTGGTGCCAGCGTCGGATACCACGTTGCTGCCGACGATCCCGATGTCGCGCCCCGCATGGATCTGGACCGTGTTGCCGCTGAAGGTGCTTGCCTGGGCCCGCGTTTCGTCGAGGCTGTCGCGCGTTGTGGTCGATGAGCTGCCCAACAATCCGCCGTGCTTGTGCTGCCGTCCTTCCGCAAAGTTGCTGGTGCGCTCGCCGGCGATCAGCTTGGCATCGCGTCCTGCGATCCCGACGACGGCGCCTTCGACGCTTGTCACCGTGGCGGCGCGCCCGAGCAGGTCGCGGCCCGCCGACAGGGTTACATCGCCAGTCGTGCGGATCGACGTGCCCACTTCCTGCGTGCTGCCTTGCTTCAGGTAGTTGCCGGCATTGCGCACGCTGTCCGCCTGCTCGCCAACCGTGACCGTGCCCATGCTGACGTCGCGTCCGGCTGCGATCACGGTTTGGCCATTTCGGCCGGTGTTGGCGATCTCGGCGCCGTCGAGAACAACGTCACGCCCGGCCATCGCCGTCAGCGTGCCGCCTTCGCCGGTCACGTAGAGCCCGGCCACGCGGTCCAGATTGGTCCGGCTGAACTGGCTGCGGCCGGCAGCCTTGGCATCGCTTTGCGTGGTCGACGCAAGCGCCAGGTCGCGCTTCGCCAGAACATCGAGCGCCGATTTCGCATCGATGGTGCCGCCGGTATTGTCGATATCGGTCCGGGCCCGCAACGCGACGGCATCGCCGGTGATGCGTCCGCCAAGGTTGCGCAGGTTGTTGGCGTCGATGCGAACCGCGGTGCGCCCGGCGATGGTGCCGGTGTTGCGACCTTCCTCCAGCTGCAGGTCTACGACATCGGCGGCAATCAGCGTGCCGTCGCCCTTGATATCGCCCGGCTGGGTGCGGACGTAGACCTGCGGCACCAGCGCTGTGGCCGTGGTGCCGTCCGGCAGCGTGACGGGGCGTTCCACCAGCCAGATGATGTCGGTGGTCAGCTGCGCCATCTGTTCGCCCGACAGCGCCACGCCCGGCCGCAGGTTCCATTCCCGGGCGACCGTGACGCCATTGGCAAGCAGTGCCTGGTACTGGGCCTCGTCGCTGGCATAGCCATCCAGAAAGCGCCGGCCGGTCAGCAGCCCAAGCTGCTCGCGCACCATCCGCTGCTCGTGGAAGCCATCGCCGAGGCGCTTCTGGATACTGGCCGGGTCGATGCCGAGCTGCCCGAGCAGGTAGTCCGACGACAGCCACTGACGATAGTCGGCAAAGCGCGGATCGGTCTCGATCAGGTAGCCACGAGAATCGGGCGCGGGCCGGAACAGCGTGTTGGCGGGAATATCGGTACCGGGCGCCACGGTGCGGATCACGCCGCGTCCATCGCCGGTAACGAGCGGGATCTCGGTGATGGGGCGGGGGCCGTCCGTGCGGCGGTCGTCGATGGTGCGACCGCTATCCGTGCGCCCGACGTGCTCGCGTGTAGCGGCCACGCCCAGATTGATCGACGTCACCACGTCGGCCGGCGTGTAGGCGACCTGTGGGTCCCAATAGCGCCGATGCCCCCTGAGTCTGCCTCGCCATTTCGAATAGCTGTACCGGCTCGTCCCTTCGCGCTGCAAGACGTGCTTGCCTTCGGCGTCGAGCGTCTGCAGCCGGTCAAGCGTGCCTGTCAGGGCGCCGCCGGCAAGGATCTGGCTTTTGTCGTTGACCAGCTCGTCGCCATCGAGCCACATCGCCCCGCCCGAGCGAATGATGGCCGGCGCGCTTTGCGTAACGCGATCCTCATGTTCGGTCGAGGTGATGTCGTACTGTGTCCAGGCTGTGACTTCGCTGCCATCCTTGGCGCGATAGCGTCCGGCCTTGCTCCAGTTTTCCCACGTGAATTCGCTGGCGTCGTACTGGTCGGGATTCCCCCGGGGCTGGATCGTCTGGTTACGCGTGGGCCCCTTGACCTGCACCCGTTCGGTGGCGAAATGGGTGTTGGTGTTTTGGAGCAGCCCAGCGCTCAGGGTCAGGCCGCCCAGCGATTCGATGGTCGCGCTGGCGTTGCGTACGTGTTCCGCGCGGCCTGTGGCGTGTCCGTCCACATCGAGCGATCCGCCGATATTGAGTGCATCGTCTTCCGCGCCCGCGCTGAAGATCAGCGCCTGCTCGCGGTTGACCAGTTGCCTTGCGCCGATGTCCAGCCGTTCACGGGCGGCGATGGTGGCCGCGCTGACCTGGCCATCCGGCGCCTCTTCACGGTTGTGCAAGGTGTCGGCCTGGATGGCCAGATGGTCGCCGTACAGCCGTCCGCTGCCCGCGTTGTCCAGCGTGTGCGCACCGATGCGCGTGCTGGCGCCGTCGATCAGTCCGCGGTTCGTCAGGGTGGCGCTGGCGGTAAGGCGCGTGCGTTCGCCAGTGATTTCGCCGGTGGCCGTGTTGTCGATCGATTGCGCGCGCAGGTCCAGTTCACTGGCTTGCACCTTGCCGCGATTACGCAGCGCACCGGTAGTCGCGAGTTCAGCCGTTCCGGCGGCCGCGATCTCGCCCTGGTTGTCGATGTCGCTGGCCTCGACGGTCAGCGCCCCGGCCGATTGCATCCGCCCGGCATTGTTCAGCGCCCCGGCGCGGATGCGCAATGTGCCATCCGTGGCCGCGAGCGCTCCGTCGGTGTTGTCGAGCGCGTGGCCTTGCGTGTCGATCGACGCGTGCGCGCCCACGATGGCACCTCGCGCGTTCGACAGACCGGCACCGGCCACGGCAAGCTGGCCCTGCGCCTGAAGCGTGCCGTCTTCGTTATCGACTGTGCCTTGGGCCGCCAGCGAGAGGTTGCCGGAAGCCGACGCGATCACGCCCTGCGCGCGGTTGGACAGGGTGCCCGCCTGCACGGATGCGTCGCCGTTGGCGATGATCTCGCCGCCCGCGTTGTCGAGCGTCCGCCCGACCGTTGCCGATAGCGCGGCGCCGGCGATGATCTGGCCGGCATGGTTGTCGAGCGTGCCGGCATCCACCATGAACTGCGAGGCATTGCTGCCGATGACGCCGCCCGTGTTGTCGAGTTGGTCCGCGACCCGCAGCGAGCCGTCTTCGGCGGCGCCTTGCAACAGCTTGCCGCCCCGGTTGGAGAGCGACCCCGCCGAGACGACGAGCGTGCCGCCCACCGAAAACTGGCCGTTGTCGTTGGCAAGATGGTCTGCCTGCAGTATGGCCGCAGCGCCGATGGCCAATGCGCCGCCACGATTGAGCAGATCGCCGCCAATCGTCGTCAAGTTGCGCAGCGCTACGTGCCCGCCGTCGTTGTCGAGCCCTGCGGCGGCTTGCAGGTCGATCGCCCCGCCAGCGCGGATATGGCCGGCTTCATTGTTGAGGTGGCCTGCGATGCGAACGACACCGTCGGCCAGCGAAGGCGGCGCGTCGGGCGGCGCCGCGCCGGCATCGTCTGCCGGCACATCTGGCCTTGCGCCGGCGCCGGCCTGCGCACCATCCGGGCTGCCATCCCCGGTTGACCCAGGAGATTGATCATCGCTGACGCCTTCCGCGCCATCGTCCTCGGCCGCCACGGCACCGATCCGTCCGCCGTCGCGATTCGACAGCGTCCCGGCTTGCAACGTTAGCGCCTGCAGGCCGGTCTGCGCGATGGTTCCGCCCCGGTTGTCCAGCGAGGCCGCTTCGGCGTCGAGACGCCGGGCGTTCAGCGTGCCGCCTTGGTTGTCGATGGCCGACGGCGTGCGGATCTGCAGCGTGCGTGCCGCGCTGATGGTGCCGGCGTTGCGCAGGCCCCCATCCGCGACGATCCACGTGTCCGTCTGCGATTGCATCGTGCCCGTGTTCTCGAGCCGGCCGTCCACGGTGACCGCGAGTTCGCCGGCCTGAGCGCCGATATGGCCGGCGTTGCGCATGCCCAGCCCATGCTCGGTGCCTACCAACGCAATCTTGCCGGCGTACATGCCGCCCAGCGCGCTGACATCAAGTGCATAGCCGGGTGCGCTGCCGGCGCCGGCGATGCGCTGCGTCGCGCCATCGCTGGCAGCGACCTCGTTTGCGCCGGTGGTCACCTGCAGCGAACTGGCCCACAGGCCGGCGTTGACCCGCACGGCGCGCGCGATGATGTCGGTGTAGTCGGCGCGGCTGCTGTCCATGCCCGCGCCGGTGACCTCCACGATGCCGCGCTGCACGCGATAGCCGTCCAGGTTGCCGCCGTTCAGGATCGGCGTGCCGGTGGTCAGCGTCACGCGATTGGCGTTCAGGAAGCCGCAGCCGTCGCAGGTGATGCCGGCCGGATTGGCGATGACCACCTGGGCGCGACCGCCCGCCACTTCCATCGGTCCGCGCAACTGGCTGGGGTGGCTTGCGTTGACCTCGTTGAGAATTACGCGCGCCTCGCCGCCTGCCAGCCACGGGTTGCCCTGCACCCATCCACCGAGCTGCGTCTGCGCGTTGGCGCGCGAGTTGTTCAGGATTGCGCCATTCCCGCCGACGTCGAACTGGCCATAGGTATTGCGCGAGACGCCGGCCGCGCTGGGTGTCTGGATGTTGACCAGCGGCGTCCCGTTGGGCGCGCTCAGCACGGTGGGTTGCTGCGTGCGCGGGGCGCCGGAATCGGCAACGATCTGGGCGTTGGCCGAGGGCAGTGCGAGAAGAACGGCCAGCGCCAGCGGCCGCAGCTGGAAGACGGGGTGATGCGATGGTTTCATGACCCTGATTCCCTGAAAGATTGTCGTGCGGTCAGTACGACCAGCTGACGTTGAATCCGGCCGTGGTGCTGGCCGTGAGGAAGCCCGCGGGCTTGCGAAGCGGCTTGCCGACGAACGCATCGGCATAGAAGCCCTTGAAGCCGCCGCGTATGCCGATGACGGCGCCGGCCAAGCGCGTTCCCGCCAGGAATTGCGCGGACGGGCCGCCCACCTGCCCGTAGTCGGCGCCGGCATACAGTTCGAGCCCGCTTTGCCAGAGCGACCAGCCGATTTCATTGCGGACGAACCACCCCCGGTCTCCGATCAGCGTCGAAGTGCCGTCGAATCCGCGCACGGTGTAGCGATTGCCGATCGAAAAACGGTCCTGGGGCACCAGCGGCGTGCGGTTCCATTGGGCGCGCAGGGCGCCGGTGTAGCGGATGCGCTGTCCGCCCAGCAGGAACGGCAGGTGCGCCTGGACGTCTGCGTTGAGGATCTCGGGGCGCGATGTGCCTTCATCGAACTGCTCCTCGGGGCCCGCAGGGATTCGAAGGCGCCAGTGCCGCGCCGGTATCCGACGTTCAGGTCGAGCGAGGCCGGGCCGATGAATTCGCGGTGGGTCAGGCCGATTTCCCAGCCGGCCATGCGGCGGCGCTGGACCTCGATCTCGGTGTCGTCGATGTAGTTGCTCGAACTGCGCGTCCAGCCACGCAGCCACACCGTGGTCTTGCGGACGGCATCGCGGTAGAGCAGGCGCGACAGCCGGACCTCGGCGTTCTGGCTCTTGCCGCTGTAGCGATAGCTCTGGCTGGCCCCGGCCACGGACTGGTAGTAGTCATTGCCGCTGGCCGTGATGCCCAGCAGCCAGTATCGATAGGGCACCGAGTAGTGGACGGTATAGCCCCGCGTGCCGCGCGCGCCTGGGTCGCCGCCGCCAAGGTCGTGGTTCAGGCTGGCATAGAACAGATCGTTGAGCGTCCACCAGTCGTCGAACGAAAACGTCACGCTGCCCAGGTACTTGCCGGTCTGGCCGCTGCCCGAGTCGTCGACCGTGGCGCTGATGCGAAACGGGATGCCCTGGTGCCAGCGGATGACCAGGTCGCTTTCGCCGGGCCCTGCGCCGGGGCCGTCGGCGGGCACGATCTGGATATCGGCCTCGGCCGTGGGGACGCGCTTGAAGTTCTCCAGCCCCTGTTCGATGTCGCGCAGGTTCAGGATGTCACCGGGCCGTGCCGGCAGCGCATTCCACTGGGTGGCGCGCGGATTGGAATCGTCGGTGAAGCGGATCGCGCGAATGCGGCCGGGCAGCAGGGTCAGCGTCAGCGTGCCCGATTTCAGGTCCTGCGGCGCGGCCAGTACGCGCGTGGTGACATAGCCTTTCTGCACCAGCGCGTTCTGCACGCGGGCCATCACGATGTTGATGCCGTGCGAGCCCAGGCAGCGGCCGGTTGCCGCGTCCTCCGGCGGGCTGGCGGCGGCAAGCGCCCATTGGAAACGCTCGGCGGCATCGCCGGCCAGCGCCAGGCGATCGATGCGGAAGCAGGGGGATTCGTCGGCAGGAAGCGCCTCGGTGGCCGGGGCGGCCGGGCGTTGCAGCCGGGCATCGGTCTCCGGCTCCATGCGCTCGCGCAACGCGCGCTCGCGTTCCTGCTGCCGGATCAGTTCAGGCGTATTGGAAAAACGCGGCGGTGCGCCGGGCGCCGGCTGCGCAAGGGCCATGCCGGCAAGGCCGGGCAGTGCCACCATGCCGGCGCCCAGCCGCCATAGCTGCCATAGCCGGCAAAGATGCGCGAATCCGCGCGCGTTACGATGACTCGTCCTGACTTGTTGGTGTCCCACGTCGCCGCTCCGAAGCTGGATCGGCGCATTGGGGTGCCCAGGACAGGAGGTGAACGTTGCGTCCACTACCGTCCGCGCGCCAGATCAGCGCGGGACGTTAGCGAGAGGTGCTAGGGGTGAAAATCGTAGAACGCTTGAAGTCTGCCGAACAACGGTAGAAAAATGCTTACCGTTGCATCGCACCTACGATGTGTGTCAGTTCTGTGGCAAATCTGTCTCGGATTTCTCCGAAGGATCAACCCTTCGGCGGCTCCGTATCGATGAACGACTGGCGTTTCTCGATCTTGTCCTGGAAGGCCACCAGGTTCGCGTACTCGTCGCGCCAGGCGATGTCCGGGAAGCGGAAGTCCAGGTAGGCCAGGGCGCAGCCCACGGCCACGTCGGCCAGCGTATAGTGGATGCCGGTGCACCACGGCTTGTCGGCCAGGCCTTTCGACATGGCTGCCAGCGACGCGTCGATCTTGCCGCGCTGGCGTGCCACCCAGCTTTCGCTGCGTTCGGCGGGCTGGCGCTGCGTGCCTTCCAGGCGAACCAGCAGGGCCGCGTCCAGCAGGCCATCGGCCAGGGCTTCCCAGCAGCGCACTTCCAGGCGCTCGCGGCTGCCCTGCGGAATCAGGCGGCTGACGGGCGACAGCGTGTCGGCGTACTCGGCGATCACGCGCGAATCGAAGACCGCGCCCCCGTCTTCCATGATCAGGCACGGCACCTTGCCGAGCGGGTTGAACTGGCCAATGATCGTGTCGGGCGACCAGACGTTCTCCTCGATCATCTGGTAGTCGATCTTCTTCTCCGCCAGCACCACGCGCACCTTGCGCGCATACGGGCTGGTCTGGGACGCATACAGCTTCATGTTCTCCCCTTGAGCTTGTTATGAAGTGCATCGGCGCTCGGTGGCACGGGGTGCGCTGGCAGGCGCGGCGGCGTGCCCGATGGACTTCATAACAGGCTAACGGATGGGCGAGCGCGAGTATACATGCGGAGTGCCGGGAATGCGGCATCAATGCGGCCTCGCGCACGCTTGGGGCGGGGGCCTTGCAGTGACCCGCACAGCGCCATGGGGCGATGGTAAAATCCCGCGTTGCGCGTTTGGCGGCGCGGTTGCGCTGTCCGCCGAACCGGCCCTTGCATCGGCGGGGCGATGCGGCGCATTCGTCGCATCAGCGCCTTGCCGCGTGGTTCCTGCGCCCCGCACGAACCTCCTGATTCCTCTTTCTCCCGGTTGCCAGCATGTCCACGTCTTCCCTTTCGCCGCTCACCGCCCTGTCTCCCATCGATGGCCGCTATGCCGCAAAGGCCGACGCGCTGCGCGAATGGCTTTCCGAGGCGGCCTTCATGCGCAACCGCGTGAAGGTAGAGGTCAACTGGCTGATCGCACTGGCCCAGGCCGACCTGCCCGACGTGCCGAAGTTCTCGGCTGACTCTGAAGCGAAGCTGCAGTCGCTGGTGGACAACTTCACCGAAGCGGACGCCGCCCGCATCAAGGAAATCGAGGCGGTCACCAACCATGACGTGAAGGCCGTCGAGTATTGGCTCAAGGAGCAGGTCAAGGGCAACGCCGAACTGGAAGCCGCCAGCGAGTTCATCCACTTCGCCTGCACCTCGGAAGACATCAACAACACGTCGCACGGCATGATGCTCAAGGGCGCCCGCGACGGCGTGATCGTGCCGACGCTCCAGCGCGTGCACGCCCGCCTGGTGGAACTGGCCAAGCTGAACGCCACGCAGCCGATGCTGTCGCGCACGCACGGCCAGCCAGCCAGCCCGACCACGCTGGGCAAGGAACTGGCCAACGTGGCCGCCCGCCTGGCCCGCGCCATCGAGCGCGTGCAGCGCGTGGAACTGCTGGGCAAGATGAACGGGGCAGTCGGCAACTACAACGCGCACCTGTCGGCGTACCCGTCGTTCGACTGGGAGTCGTTCTCGAAACAGGTGATCGAGCAGCGCCTGGGCCTGACGTTCAATCCGTACACGATCCAGATCGAGCCGCACGACTACATGGCCGAGCTGTTCGACGCCGTGGCGCGCGCCAACACGATCCTGCTGGACCTGAACCGCGACGTCTGGGGCTACATTGCGCTGGGCTACTTCAAGCAGAAGACCAAGGCCGGTGAGATTGGCTCTTCGACCATGCCGCACAAGGTCAACCCGATCGATTTCGAGAACTCGGAAGGTAACGTCGGCCTGGCCAACGCCGTGCTGCGTCACCTGTCGGAAAAGCTGCCGGTGTCGCGCTGGCAGCGTGACCTGACCGATTCCACCGTGCTGCGCAACATGGGCGTGGCCTTCGGCTACAGCCTGCTGGCCTACGAGGCCTGCCTGCGCGGCCTGGGCAAGCTGGAAACCAACCCCGAGCGCCTGAACGAAGACCTGGACAACTGCTGGGAAGTACTGGCCGAGCCGGTGCAGACCGTGATGCGCCGCTTTGGCGTGCCCAACCCGTACGAGCAGCTGAAGGAACTGACGCGCGGCAAGGGCATTTCGCGCGAGGCGCTGCAGACGTTCGTGCAGGGCCTGGCGATTCCGGACGATGCCAAGAAGCTGCTGCTGGAGATGACTCCGGCCAGCTACATCGGCAAGGCCGTGGAACTGGCCAACCGCATCTGACAGATAGCGCTTGGGCGCCGCGATGTGCCGCGGCGTGGCAAGGCAACAACAAAAGGGCTGACCCCGTGGGGTCGGCCCTTTTTGTTGGCGCGCAAGTTTCGAAAGAAATTACCCTGCTGATACCAGCGGCCAGTGCCGCACTCCAGCCGGGGGCGTTACGATCGGTTCCCGGGCGGCGGGTGCGACATCTCGGCACATCAAATGATTTGAACAACTTCATGAAGTTCGGCGCTTCCAAGAGGGAGCCGCTCTCCTGATAATGCGAGAATTGGCAGCGAACGACCGGACCGCTACTGCAACAGACTGTCTCAGCGCCGACATAGCAGAATAAGTCATAAAGATCGAAGGGATTGACTGACATGGGTTTCAAAGCATCCGGGCCGGGGGCCAGGCGACGTACACCGCCACCGCCATCGGCCTGCACTGGCTGATCGCCTTCGGCATCTTCGCGGCCTTCGGGCTGGGCCTGTACATGACGGGCATCCCGGGGCTGACCCCGACCAAGCTCAAGCTGTTCTCGTGGCACAAGTGGCTGGGCGTGACGATTTTCGTGGTGGCCGTGCTGCGCGTGCTCTGGCGCGCTACCCATGCTGCGCCGCCCGTGGCACCCGGTACGCCGGCCTGGCAGGCCCGGGCCGCCGCCGCCGCACACCATCTGCTTTACCTGCTGATCCTGATCGTGCCGATTACCGGCTATCTGTACAGCTCGGCCGCCGGCGTGCCGGTGGTCTACCTTGGCCTGTGGAAGCTGCCGCCGCTGATCGAAGCCAGCGACACGCTGAAGCCGGTCCTGAAGAATGCCCATATCTGGCTGAACTACGGCATGGCGACGATCGTCGTGGTGCATGCCGCCGCGGCCATCAAGCACCAGGTGGTGGATCGCGACGGCACGCTGGGCCGCATGATCCCGTTCCTGCGCTGATTTCTTGCTGCTGTCCTTCGAACGCCTTGTCCGACCAACCGGCCGCGATGGCCAGTCACCACTGGAGTCTCAGATGAAACGCATGTCCCGTCCCGGCACGATCTTCGTGGCGGCCGCCCTGGCCACGGCCGGCCTGGCCGCCAACCTGGCGTGGGCCCAGATCGACGCCGCGAAGAGCACGGTCACGGCCACCGCCAGGCAGATCGGCGTGCCGATGGAAGGCAAGTTCAAGAAGTTCGACGCCACCCTGGACTTCGACCCCGCCAAGCTGGCCACGTCGTCGGCCAAGGTCGAGATCGACGTGTCCACCTTCGAGATCGGCGATGCCGAGACCACCAAGGAAGTGAAGGGCAAGGACTGGTTCGACGCCGGCAAGTATCCGAAGGCCGTGTTCCAGTCGACCAGCATCAAGGCCGGCGCGGCCGGCAAGTACGACGTGGCCGGCAAGCTGACCATCAAGGGCAAGACGGTCGATGTGACCGTGCCCGCCACGTACAAGCAGGAAAACGGCAGCCAGGTGTTCGATGGCGTGCTGCCGATCAAGCGCACCACGTTCAACATCGGCGATGGCGAATGGAAGGACACTTCCGTCGTGGCCGATGAAGTCCAGATCAAGTTCCACCTCGTGACTCCGGCAAAGAAGGGCTGAGGCAGGCTCTGCCCCGCTCACAGCTCCTTGGCCGTTTTTTGACTTCCTCTCCAACTTCTTGACGGGAGACTCAACATGAAAATCCGTACCCTGATCGCCGCCGTCGCGGCCGCCTCCGCCGCCCTGGCTGCCGGCACCGGCATGGCCAACGCCACGACGTACAACATCGACCCGACCCACACGTACCCGAGCTTCGAGGCCGACCACCTGGGCGGCCTGTCGAAGTGGCGCGGCAAGTTCGACAAGTCCAGCGGCGTGGTGACGCTGGACCGCTCGGCCAAGGCCGGCACCGTCGACATCAAGATCGACGCATCGTCGATCGACTTCGGCAACAGCAAGCTCAACGAGCATGCCAAGGGCCCGGAAATGTTTGACGTGCAGGCCTTCCCGGATGCCACGTACAAGGGCAAGTTCTCGAAGTTCAAGGGTGACGTGCCGACCGAGGTGGATGGCGTGCTGACGCTGCGCGGCGTGTCGAAGCCGGTGAAGCTCGAGATCAAGGAATTCAAGTGCATCCAGCACCCGATGCTCAAGCGTGAGGCTTGCGGCGCCGATGCGGTGGCCCAGTTCAACCGTGCCGACTTCGGTATCGACTACGGCGCCAAGTACGGCTTCAAGCAGGACGTGAACCTGGCCATCCAGGTGGAAGCCGTCAAGGCCGACTGATCACGTCACGACACACTTCTGGCGGAAGTCACGCCAGTGGAGAGATTGTCATTTCTCCAATACATGGTGGACAAATGAGCCAGCAGCCTTGCTGGCTCATTTTTTTGCAGTTTGCATACCCCCTTCATGCAGCGAGTGGATTGTTGTACGGTTCAGAATTGCCACAGTACAATGGTTCGCCGCAGTCCCACCCTCCGGGCCGGCGTTCGCCCCGGTGTCCCCGGCCGGCGCGCTCGTCCCGCAACAGGTAACGCGCATCGATATGAGCATTGGCTGCATTCCCTGATTGGCCGTTTCGCCGCAAGACCCTTGCCTTGAGCTGTACCCGGCCGACGCCCGCGGGCGCCGTGTCCCGCAGCGTTTCTCGGATTTCCCTGGCGCGATACCGTGTACTCCAAAACGCAAATCGATCCGGTAGTTAGCTTCCGCAACTCGCAGGGCGAGCAGGTGCGGGGCACGATCATCAATCTCCAGCGCAAGTCGCTGGTGATGGAAATCTACAATCCCTACTCGATTGTCCAGGTCAGCGAAGTATTGAGCGAGCTCAGCGTGCGCATGGGCGCCAAGAACGCTTACCTGGGCAAGGCCGTGGTCATGAGCCTGGTGAACACCGGCCTGACCGCCGTGGTGTCGCTGACGCTGATCGACGAGTGGCGCGAACTGACCGACGTGAACGATGCACCGAAATCGGTCGCACGCGAAGCCGAGATGTTCGTGCAGGACTGGGATACGCGCTTCAATATCCGCCGCGACTACCAGATCGTGGTCAACGAGATGCGCGCGTATCTGTCGGAAGTGTCACGCTGGGTGGAACAGGTCGACCTGACCGAATCGCTGCCCAAGCGGGAAGGGCGGCTGCGCGAGGACGTGTTCTACGAACTGGCCACCCCCTGATGGGAAAGGTGAAGACTTACCTCGACTGGCTCGAGGACGAGGCCCAGCGCGTGGACCAGGAACTGGCGCCGGTGCACCGGACTTACGCCCAGGCGGCGCTGCACCCGCTGCTGTTGCGCGCACCGTTCGTATATCGCACATTCACGAAGCCGCTCGGCTACGCGGGCGACTACGAGATGGTGAACCAGATCCTGAGCGATCCGCAGCAGGGCCCCACCACCTACTTTCAGATCGTCAACACGGCCTTCCTGAAGGCGGCGGTGGCCACGGCGCACCGCAACCGGATCGACCTGCTGGTGGACTACCTGACCCGCCAGGCCGAGCGGGCGCGCGCCGAAGGCCGCCAGTTCCGCGTGCTGAACGTGGGTTGCGGGCCGGCATTCGAGATCCAGCGCTTTGTCCGCGAGTATCCGAACCCGGAGCTGCTGTCGTTCCAGCTGGTCGATTTCAGCGAGGAAACGCTGGGCTATACCCGGGCGTCGGTGGAGCGGGCGGCCGCGGGGGCGGGGCACAAGGTGTCCGTCGAGATGGTGCACCAGTCGGTGCACGACTTGCTCAAGCGCCGCATCACCGCGGATGACCCGAGCGTACGCGAGTTCGATGCGGTCTACTGCGCCGGGCTGTTCGACTATCTGTCGGACAAGGTCTGTGCGCGCCTGCTCCAGTATTTTGCCTCGCGATCCAGGCCGGACGGCCAACTGCTGGTCACCAATGTCCACTCGGACAATCCCGAGAAATTCGGGATGGAACACCTGCTCGAGTGGTATCTGATCTATCGCGACGAGGCCGGGATGTCCTCGCTCTTGCCGGAGAACTCGCATGCCCACCGACTCTATGTCGATGAAACCGGCGTCAATGTCTTCGCCGAAGCCACTATCCGCTGACGTCCCGGACGCCGAGGACGCGTCCCCGCCCGCCAAGGTCATGAGTTCGAATCAACTTTACGCCGGATACCAGTCCGAGCTGGCCGACTTTCGCCTGGCGTTCAGCCGCGGCGGCGCCTATACGGCCATCGCGCTGGTGCTGCTGGGCGTGGGGCTCGACTACGGCCAGTATCCGCACTTCCAGCTGCCATTCGCGATTGCGCGGGTGGTGGTCTCGCTGATGATCGCGGGCGTGATCGTGGCGTTGTACAGCCAGGCCGGCCGGCGTTTCGCGCCGTGGCTGACCATGACCTGGCTGCTGCTGCCGCAGATCATGATCGCCTGGATGATCTCGCGCACCGAGGGCGTCGAGTCACCGTATTACGTGGGCCTGAACCTGGCGATCTTCGCGTCGGGCATCGCGCTGCCGTTCGGGCTCTGGCAAAACCTGGTGTTTGGCGTCCTTTCGTACGTGCTCTACGCGGCAGCGTGCCTGCTGCACCCGGGCGGCGTCGAGCCGATGGGCACATTTATCGTCAATTCGCTATTTTTGCTGTTTGCCGCGGCGGCCAGCGGCGTGTACACGTTCTTCAATGAACGGGCGCGTTTCATGCTGTTCCGGCTGAAGGCCGAGGTGGCGGACAAGAACACCGAGCTGGAAGTCATCAACCGCAAGCTGGTCGATATCAAGGGCCAGATGCTGCAACAGGAAAAGATGGCCGCCATCGGTACGCTGGCGGCCGGCCTGCTGCACGAGGTCAACAACCCGGTGAACTTCTGCCTGATGGCCATCGAGGTGGCCATGGAGGAACCGGCGGCCAAGTCGGAGCCGATGCTGGAGGAATGCCTGGTGGACGCCAAGCAGGGGATGCAGCGCATCCAGCATATCGTCTCTGACCTGAAGACCTTTGCCTACCGCAAGCCCGGTGCCGAGGTCGAAGGCACACCGTTCCTGTTCGAGAAGGCGCTCGACTCGTCGCAGCGGCTGACCGCGCACGAGTTGCGCGGCGTCAAGATGACGCGGGAAATGCCCGACGATACGTTGGTGATGGGCGACGAAGCGGCGATCATCGGCGTCCTGATCAATCTGTTCTCGAATGCCGCACTGGCCATGCGCAAGGCCGGCACCAAGGACCCGGCCATCCACACGAGGGTGCGCTGGCAGGACAAGCGCCTGCACGTGACCGTCAAGGACAACGGCCCGGGCATTGCCGCCGAGCATTTGGCGCGTGTGTTCGAGCCGTTTTTCACCACGCGCGAGGTGGGGCAGGGGCTGGGTCTCGGGTTGTCGATCAGCTATGCGGTGATCGAGCGCCACGAAGGCGTGCTGTTTGCCGAAAGCGAAGTCGGCCACTGGGCCGCCTTCAGCTTCGACCTGCCGCGTGCGGAGTAATGTTGTCATGACCGATTCCACGCAGCCGCGCCCGACCATTCTCTACGTCGATGACGAAGAGATGGCGTGCAAGTATTTCGCGCGCGCGGTCGGTAGCGAATACGAAGTGCTGTCGGCCACCGGCGCCGACGAGGCGGTGGGCATCCTGCGCGCGCATCATGCGCGGATATCGGTGCTGGTGACCGATTTCCGCATGCCCGGCCGCGATGGCGGTGACCTGCTGCGCCAGGTGGCGCAGGAATATCCGCAGATCGTGCGTATCCTGGTGACGGCCTATGCCGACAAGGACATGCTGCTCCAGACCGTCAATACCGGCGAGGTGTTCCGCATCCTCGAAAAGCCGATAGGCGTGGCCGATGTGCGCGACATCCTGCGGCTGGCGGGCGACCGCTTCCGCGAGCGGGCGGTGCGCCAGCAGCGGCTGATGGCCATCGACGAGACGCTGGCGTTCCTGGCGCACGAACTGAACACGCCGCTGGCGGCCATCGCCAATTTGCGCTTGGCATCGGATCGCGGGTCGATGGCGAGTACAGCGAGCAGCGCCAGCAAGAGATCGGCCGGGCGGCCAGTGCGATGCACGACAACGCCCAGTATTGCCTGGCAGTGCTCTCGTCGTTTCTCCAGTCCGTGCGCAGCAGTGCGGGTGGCGCGCCGCCGAAGCCCGGTATCGGGCAGGAAGTCAGCGCGGGTGCGCTGGTGGCATCGCTGCTGGATAGCTATCCATTTGCCGATAACCAGCGTAGCTGGGTGCAAGTGGAGCTGGAGGGCGATTTTCCGGTGCCCACCCTGCCCAACTGCGTTGCGCTGGTGTTGTCGTCGGTCATGAGCAACGCGTTGCGTGCGTTGACCGGTGTCGGCGACCCGTCGCTGCGTTTCGTGGTGGTGGCGGGCGAGCGCCCCGAGATCCGCATTGCCGACAACGGCCCGGGCATCCCGCCCGAGATCATGGGGCGCCTGCTGGTGGACCCCGTGACCACGCACGCATCGGCGGGCGGTAGCGGGATGGGCATGATCTTCTGCAATCGGGTGATGCAGTCGTTTGGCGGCAGCATCCGGATTGCGTCGGCATCCGGCGCGGGCACCACCGTAACCCTCGATTTCCCCAATTTCAAGAATCGTATGCACAGGAGTGATCGATGAGCGAACCGAATACCACGCAGGCACCCCGGCGATTCTGTTCGTCGACGACGAAGCGACAGCGGTCAAGTACTTCCAGCGGGCCATCGGCCAGCTGGCGCCGGTGGTGACCGGCCAGTCCGTGGAAGAGGGCAAGGCCCTGCTGGATGCCCACGCCGGCAGCCTGGCCGTGCTGGTGTCCGACCAGCGCATGCCTGGCGAGTACGGCAACGAACTGCTGCGGTATGCGCGCGAGCGCTATCCGCATATCGTGCGGATCCTGACCACGGCCTATTCGGAGCTCGACCAGACCGTCGAGGCCGTGAACCAGGGCCAGATCCATCGCTATATCAAGAAGCCGTGGGATATCACCGCGCTGCGCATGGAACTGAAGCAGGCACTGGAACTGTCCGGGCTGCGCAGGGAGCGCGACCAGCTGGTGCGTGAAAAGCTGATGGTGCTGCAGAAGCAGACCGTGGCTTCGCGCGTCGGCATGATCCATGCCATTTGCGCCAGCCTGATCGGCCCGGGCCGCTTCCAGCCCGTGGAAACCTACCTCTCCGGCACCTACCTGGCCGGGGCGCAGAACGCCGAGCCAGACTGGCAACGCCTGGACTACGCCGACCTGGTGGGTGCGGAAAGCCAGCGCAGCGGGTCGTTTGGCCATGCCGTCGCCATGACGCTGGCGAAGCTGCGCGGCGCGGGCCGTACCGCTGGCGATGCCGCCGCGGTGCTGGCCGAAACGCTGGGCGCCTCGGTCCGCCGCGATGGCGACGTGGTCACCTGGACGTCGCCGACCACGCTCAATGAATTCGTATCGGCGCCCGTGGCCGAGGCGGTATCCGCCGAGCACGCCGGCTGGCTGGCCGTGCTGCTCTGGCTGGAAGAGGCCGGCGGCGCGTTGCAACTGGTGCGGGAAGGCGATGCGATCGCCGCCCGCGCCGGCACCCGGGCAGATACGTTTGCCTCGGACCGCCTCGCGGTGTGGATCGAGCAGCTGACGGAAGCTTGATCCTGCAAGTTCACGCATCTATTGCGCAAGCCCCCGCCCGCCCGATGCGGGGGTACCTTGGCAGGCCAAGTTAGGTCGAGAGTCACCGTGGGTTAGTGTCGCACTGCTTCGGAACCCAATCGGCGAAATAGGTGGATCGCAAGAATCTACCTTTCTCGGTCGCCATCACCTGCATATTTAGAAAGAGGTCTCCGCACTCGGGAAAAGTCTCTCTGAATGTCGCGCGCTGAGGCTGATAGAGAAACACGCGATGAATGGTATGGACGCCGTTGCCTTCATCCAAATGCCATATCGAGAAATCCTGATAGGAGTCGGCGTTGTAGTCGTCGATGGAGAGATGAAAGGGCGTGTCGGTTGTCGGCTCGAGTTCTACTTCATCACGCCCGGTGTTCCCGTTGTACTCCGTTTCGAACACGAGGATGTTATCCCGCAGTGAGAGGGTGACAAGTACATCAAGTGCGGGGCGGAACTGCATGGTTTTGAACGCGTAGGCCTGCGAACAAAAGATCAGCGCGAATATCGTCAGGAGTGTGGTCAGCTTCATTTGCCAGCGCGAGACATATCGCAGTTGACACGCGCACGTGGCGCGGGCGGGTCTATAGCGATCGAATTGGCGTTCATTAACACATCTGTCAACTGGTTCAGGATGAACAGGGTGTACGCCTGCCTTTCGTAGTAGCCGTTTCCACCACCATTGACGAGTCGATTGATAAGGCCCACACGGGCGGGACTATAAGGTTGGTCCGCGACGCGATTGATATTGGATTGACCGGAAAATGGTTTGGTCACCCAATAGAATCCGCCTGAATCACACGCGTGATGAGCATCCTCTGCCAGAATGTCTGGACCGTACCGGGGTGCCCACTGCATGAACGTTCCGCCGTCGGCGGGCGAATGTGTGTAGTGCAGTGAATCAGCCGTGATCCGAGGCGAAGACGGCGTCAATCTTTCTACGTAAGGTTCGGCATCCCGAGACGGGATCGCCGCGAAGTCCCCGTAGTTTCTGTAGTTTCCAGCCCAGGTCAACTGCATGATTCCACGGCCATAGAAAGGCCCGTAATGCTTGGTCGCGGGATTGGCTGCAGCGTATTCGCCAAATCCCATTCATGCAGTTTGCGTCGTTTGCCGGGAAGGCTTCGCCATTGAGCTGTCTCCAGCAATGCCTGTGCGAGAAAGATGGCGGTTCGCTGTGCATCGTGGCCAAGATATTTCCGAAGGCATGCATTGAGCGACATGACATGCTCGGCAATGCGGTTCAGCGCTGCGTCTCGGGTAATGGCATAGATTGCACCAGGGGTCTTGATGGCTTTTCTCGGATGTCCTGAGTCGGTGTAGTGCATATGCGCCGGAAAAGTTGACGCAAGTTCTTCGGCACTGCGCCATCCGCAGTTTCTCATGTGCCTTATGAAAGCCATTGGATGGAAATACCAGAATTTCTTTTCCTCGCCCAGCGGCGTCTGTCCCATGAACTGAAGCTTCCGAATAGACGCGAGGAAGTTCTTGTAGCCGTCCGGATCGATATCCATGCGCTTACCAAAAACTCGCCTGGTTCCTTTAGCCGCTTGTAACGTGCTTCATTGTTGCTGGCGTCCCATTCGCTCGGCGCGTGGCAAATCATGCCGCGAAGCCTGGCGCGTACGGAATCGTTGTTTCGGATATACGCGACGACGACGTCTTCTCTCTTGCAGCCCTTCTCATCCCGGCCCGTTGCAGGCAACCGCCACTTGTCCTCGACTTGCAACAGCATCTTCAATGCTTCGTAGTCACAGAGGCCGTCGTCGTCGAATGGTGAGTTCGCCTCCACGATCTTTTGCCAATGGAACGCTGGAAAATCCGCGTCCGACAACTTCTGGATGGATTCCTGGGCAAGGTCGATGTAGCCCCGCCGTTCCGCCTCGAAGGTCACCGCTACCCACGCCTTGCGGTCGCGGGCCGGCAAGGTCGGACGATCACTGAGGACCCGGCCGAATCGCAACAACTCATAGCCGTCGCTCGGGCACGCCGGATAAAGTGCGACGGCGCGGTCGTGGAGTTTGTATTCGTAATCGTCGTAGACGTCGCGTACGGGATCGGGCGTCAGTGCGGTGATTGCGCCGTCTTTCTCCAGCCACGAACGGGTGTAGCGCTGGCCTTTGTGGAAATAGATCTCCACATACAGGTTGCTGGAGTCGTCCACGGCGCCGTCGTTAAGCGGGGGGAAGTATGGCGTGTCGGATCGGTTAATTCCTGGCGGAACGCGGAAAAAGCGTTGTCCGGCCGGTATGACGAGATAACTGTGCCCCCAGTATTCGTTGGAAGCCGGCGTTACGGGATGTGGCGATGCGCGTCGGTCGTTGCCCGTCCGCTCGAACCAAGTTTCGAAATCTGCTTCGGTCATGAAGATTTCGAAATGCAGATGCAGGAGACCGTCACATTCTCCCGGATATCCAAGAATGTCCTTGCGATGCACGTTCAAATCGTCGGGCGTTACCACGCCGTCAGTCGGGAAACAAAGCCAGCTCGGCAACCCGGCCGATGACCCGACCGCTTGAGGATTGCTGATGGCAGTCCCGATCCCCAAATACGATGACAGGTCCAGCAAGTGCATGTATAGCGAGTAGAACGTCATGGCACGCCCTTGGCCCGTCTCGGTCCGATGCCGCAAGAGCACGAAGCCGGCGTTGGATTTGGGCTTATCGCACGTGCTGCCACGCCCTTCCTCAGGCTGGACGATCGATGTCTGGCACACCCGATATGCTACAACTTCACCGTCGGCAATGGCTCGTACCGGTTCATTCTGATAGTCGGGACAAAGGTGCATGCCGCAATGCCATCGGCGGTCGAACGCGATGGGATAGATGCCGTGGTGCCCAGGCTCATACTTGTCGACCCAATCCATCATCGGGTCCGTTGAGACCAACTCGGAAGGTATAAGCGCGTCCTGCGGCAAGAATGGTGGGCTGATCAGCATGGGCGGATGGCGTGGAAAGACGCAATAACGTAGCCCGATGTAAGTGCCGAAGGAATCCCGTCGCGCTCCACATTTGGCCCTGCGCAATGGCTACGAGGATGGCATCGCGTTTTCAGGGATGGCGATGGACAGATATCGGTAGTGGCAAACGAGCATCTCACCCGCACGCTCTTGCGTGCCGCGACGAAGGCCCAAAGAGAAAGGCACCCGAAGGTGCCTTTCTCTTTTCTGCTTTGCCGCCAGGCCGTCAGGCCTGCGCCCCGAAGTTCGGGTCGTTGCGATCGGTGGCGTCGCCGCCTTTCTTCTCGCCCTTGACCAGGTCCTCGCGCTTGACGCCCAGCCACATGGCCAGGGCTGCCGCCACGAACACCGACGAATAGATACCGAACAGGATACCCACCGTCAGGGCCAGTGCGAAGTAGTGCAGCGTCGGGCCGCCGAAGAAGAACATCGACAGCACCATCATTTCGGTCGAGCCGTGGGTGATGATGGTCCGCGACATCGTGCTGGTGATCGCGTGGTCGATCACCTCGTGCGTGCTCATCTTGCGGTACTTGCGGAACGCCTCGCGGATCCGGTCGAAAATCACCACCGACTCGTTCACGGAATAGCCCAGCACCGCAAGGATGGCCGCCAGCACGGACAGCGAGAATTCCCACTGGAAGAAGGCGAAGAAGCCCAGGATGATCACCACGTCGTGCAGGTTGGCGATGATGCCCGCCACCGCGAACTTCCACTCGAAGCGGAACGACAGGTAGATCACGATGCCGACCACCACGCACAGCAGCGCCAGCAGGCCGTCGGTGGCCAGTTCCTTGCCCACCTGCGGGCCCACGAACTCCACGCGCTGCAGCTTCACGTCAGGCGTGGCCGCCGTCAGGGCGCCCATGACCTGTTCGCTCTGCTGGGCCGATGTCACCGGCTTGCCGTCCGGACCCTTTTGCAGCGGCAGGCGGATCATCACGTCGCGCGAGGTGCCGAAGTTCTGCACCTGCACGTCGGTGTAGCCGAGCTTGCCCACCTGGCCTCGGATCTTCTCCAGGTCGGCGGTCTGCTGGTAGTTGACCTCCATCACCGTGCCGCCCGTGAATTCGATCGACAGGTGCAGGCCCTTGTGCCAGAGGAAGAAAACAGCGGCGGCAAACGTCAGGAAAGACACCACGTTGAAGATCAACGCGTGCTTCATGAACGGAATGTCGCGCTTGATGCGGAAGAATTCCATGATGTGTTCCTGTATGTCCTGGCTTACTTGGTGGCCGGGACGTCGGCGTCCGGCTTCCACACCTGGCCGATGGCCAGGCTCTGGAGCTTCTTCTTGCGGCCGTACCAGAGGTTGACCAGCCCGCGGTTGAAGAAGACCGCCGAGAACATCGAGGTCAGAATACCCAGGCAGTGCACCACGGCGAAGCCGCGCACCGGGCCCGAGCCGAAGGCCAGCAGCGCCAGGCCGGCGATCAGCGTGGTCACGTTCGAGTCCAGGATGGTGGCCCAGGCGCGGTCGAAGCCGATGGCGATGGCCATCTGCGGCGATGCGCCGGCGCGCAGTTCCTCGCGGATCCGCTCGTTGATCAGCACGTTCGCGTCAATGGCCATGCCGAGCACCAGTGCGATCGCGGCAATGCCGGGCAGCGTCAGCGTGGCCTGCAGCATCGAAAGCACCGCGATCAGCAGCAGCAGGTTGATACCCAGCGCCAGCACCGAGAACACGCCGAACAGCATGTAGTACAGGACCATGAACGCGGCGATGGCAGCAAAGCCGTAGGCCACCGAGTCAAAGCCCTTCTGGATGTTGTCGGCACCCAGCGACGGGCCGATCGTGCGTTCCTCGATGATTTCCATCGGGGCGGCCAGCGAGCCCGCGCGCAGCAGCAGGGCCAGGTCGTTGGCCGCCTCGGTCGAGTACGAGCCCGTGATCTGGAAGCTGGAACCGAGTTCGGACTGGATCGTGGCCACGGTCAGCACTTCGCCCTTGCCCTTTTCGAACAGCACGATGCCCATCGGCTTGCCGATGTTCTCGCGCGACACGTCGCGCAGCACGCGGCCGCCCTGGGCGTCGAGCTTGATGTTCACGGACGGACGCTGGTTCTGGTCGAAACCGGCCGAGGCGCTTTCGATGCGGTCGCCGGTGAAGATCACCTGCTTGCGCAGCATCACCGGGGCGCCGTTGCCTTGCGTGAACAGTTCGTCACCAAACGGCACGGGATCGCCCGGACGCGGATTGCGGATGGCCGGGTCGGCCAGGCGGGCTTCCAGCGTGGCGGTGCGGCCGATGATGTCCTTGGCCTTGGCGGTGTCCTGCACGCCGGGCAGCTGCACGACGATACGGTCGGCGCCCTGCTGCTGGATCACGGGTTCGGCCACGCCGAGCTCGTTCACGCGGTTGTGCAGCGTGGTGATGTTCTGCTTGACCGCGGCGTCCTGCACCGTCTTTCGGGCGGCGTCGGTGAATACGCCCACGACGTTGGTGCCGTCGATCGAGAAGGCCAGTTCGCGCAGGTTGTCGGCCAGGATGCCGCGCGCGCGGTTGGCGTCGTCGGCGTTGCTGAAGCGCACGGTCAGGCGGTCGCCGTCACGTTCGATGCCGCCATGGCGCACGTTCTTGTCGCGCAGCAGCGTGCGCGCGTCGCCGGAAAGGCTGTCGAGCTTCTTGTCGACGGCGCCCTTCATGTCCACCTGCAGCAGGAAGTGCACGCCACCGCGCAGGTCCAGGCCCAGGTACATCGGCAGCGCGTGCAGCGCGGTCAGCCAGCGCGGCGAGCCCGACAGCAGGTTCAGCGCCACCACGTACGTGGGGTCGTTGGCGTCGGGGTTGAGCGAGCGGGACAGCACGTCCTTGGCCTTGAGCTGCTCGTCCGTGGTGCGGAAGCGCGCCTTGACCGAGCCGGATTGCCCGGCCACGTCGAAGAAGATGCCGTCCGGCTGCAGCTGGTTCTGCGCCAGGATTTCCTCCACATGCTTCTGCATGGACAGGTCGACCTTGACCGTGGCCTTGGCCGACGATACCTGGACAGCGGGGGCCTCGCCGAAGAAATTCGGCAGGGTGTAGGTGATGCCGATGGCGAGAGCCACCAGGATCACGATGTATTTCCAAAGCGGATAGCGATTCATCTTTGGCCAGTCATTGCAGTTGGCATGCCGACAAGTCGCGCAATAGGCGCGCCGGTTCGGCGGGACCGGTTGGCAAACAGCCGCCTGGCAGCCCGGTCGCGGCCCTGGTGGGACCGCGGAGGCTGGTACAGGCGGCTGCGCAGGGCAGGGTCAGCGGAGCGTCTGGCGCCACATGACACCTGCCGGGATCAGGTTCGGGAGACCGTCCGGGATCAGAGCGACTTCAGCGAGCCCTTCGGCAGCACGGTGGTCACGGCGTTCTTCTGCACGGTGATTTCCGTGCCTTCGGCCACTTCCAGCGTTACATAGTTCTCGTTGACCTTGGTCACACGGCCCAGGATACCGCCGGCGGTCACGACTTCGTCGTTCTTTGCCAGGGCTTCCAGCATGGCCTTCGATTCCTTCTGGCGCTTCATCTGCGGGCGGATCATGATGAACCACAGCACCGCGAACATCAGGATGATCGGCAGGAAGCTCATCAGGCCACCGGCCGCGCCGCCGGCACCGGCGGTCTGCGCAAAAGCGTTCGAAATCAGCACGTTACTTCTCCGTCACAAAGGTCAATCAGGGAATCGGGCATTCTATCACCCGGTTGTTGTCCCGCCTTGGCATTCTAGGGCGAATTACGGGTTTGTTCGGGGTGCTTTGCAAGTACTTTGCGGACGTTGCAGAAAGCGTCCGAACGGCTTCCGTCGCGGGCAGTTGTTCGACCGGCAAACGCCCAAAAGTTCGGCTGCCTGTCTGGTTTTCAGAACATTCTCTATTTGGTGCCGCGCGCGCGGTCTTCGGCGAACTGGCGGCGGAACGCCTCGAAGCGGTGTTCCTCGATGGCCGTGCGCATTTCGCGCATCAGTTCCAGGTAGTAATAGAGGTTGTGGATGGTGTTGAGGCGTGCGCCCAGGATCTCGCCCACACGGTGCAGGTGGTGCAGGTACGCGCGCGAGAAGTTGCGGCACGTGTAGCAGCCGCACTGCTCGTCCAGCGGGCGCGGGTCGTTGCGGTGCGCCGCGTTGCGGATCTTGACGTCGCCGAAGCGGGTGAACAGCCAGCCGTTGCGGGCGTTGCGGGTGGGCATGACGCAGTCGAACATGTCCACGCCGTGCGCCACGCCGGCCACCAGGTCTTCGGGCGTGCCCACGCCCATCAGGTAGTGCGGCTTGTGGGCCGGCAGGCGCGGGCCCACGTGTTCGAGCACGCGCATCATGTCTTCCTTGGGCTCGCCCACCGACAGGCCGCCGATGGCGTAGCCGTGGAAGTCCAGCTCGGACAGGCCGGCCAGCGATTCGTCGCGCAAGTCCTCGAACATGCCGCCCTGGACGATGCCGAACAGCGCGTTCGGGTTGGCCAGTCGGTCGAATTCGTCGCGCGATCGCTTGGCCCAGCGCAGGCTCATGCGCATCGAGCGGGCTGCCTCGTCATGCGTGGCCGGGCGGCCGTCGATCTCGTAGGGCGTGCATTCGTCGAACTGCATGACGATGTCCGAATTCAGCGTGCGCTGGATCTGCATCGAGATCTCGGGCGACAGGAACAGCTTGTCGCCATTCACCGGTGATGCAAACGTGACGCCTTCTTCGGTGATCTTGCGCAGTTCTCCAAGCGAAAACACCTGGAAGCCGCCCGAATCGGTCAGGATCGGCTTGTCCCAGCCGATGAACTTGTGCAGGCCCTGATGGGTGTCCACCACGTCCAGGCCCGGGCGCAGCCAAAGGTGGAACGTGTTGCCGAGGATGATCTGGGCGCCGATCTCGTTCAGTTCCAGCGGCGACATCGCCTTGACCGATCCGTAAGTGCCTACGGGCATGAAAATTGGCGTTTCCACTACGCCGTGGTTTAGCGTGACGCGGCCACGGCGGGCGTTGCCATCGGTGGTCAGCAGTTCGAAATTCAGCATGTTCTTTCTCGAAATCGGTCGGTCGCGCGGATCAGTCGCGGCGGGTCAGCAGCATGGCATCGCCGTAGCTGAAGAAGCGGTAGCGTTCCGCCACGGCGTGGCGGTAGGCGGCGCGGATGGCTTCCACGCCGGCCAGCGCGGACACCAGCATCAGCAGCGTCGACTTGGGCAGGTGGAAGTTCGTGATCAGCGCATCCACTGCGCGGAAGCGGTAGCCGGGGTGATGAAGATGTCCGTGTCGCCGGTGCCGGGACGCAGCGTGCCGTCCTCGGCTGCAGCCGATTCCAGCGCGCGCAGCGACGTGGTGCCGACGGCGATCACACGTCCGCCGCGGGCGCGGGTTTCCCGCACGGCGTCGGCCAGTTCCGGGGTGACGGCGTACCACTCAGAGTGCATCTTGTGCTCGGACAGGTCCTCGGTCCGCACCGGCTGGAAGGTGCCGGCGCCCACGTGCAGCGTCAGGAAGGCGCGGCGGATGCCCGCCGCGTCCAGCCGTGCGAACAGGGCATCGTCGAAATGCAGCCCGGCCGTGGGCGCGGCCACGGCGCCCGGATTGCGCGCGTACACGGTCTGATAGCGCGTTTCATCATAGGCGTCGGGATCGTGCGTGATGTACGGCGGCAGCGGCAGGCGGCCAAAGCGTTCGATCAGGTCGAGCGCGGGCTGGGGAAAGCGCAGCGTGAAGAACTGGTCCACGCGCGGGCCCACGGTGACCGTGAAGGCGCCATCGGCCAGATGCAGCGGGCTGCCTTCGGCCGGCGTCTTCGACGCGCGCACCTGCGCCAGCACCGTGTGGCTGTCCACCACGCGCTCGACCAGCACCTCGATGCGGCCGCCGCTGGGCTTCTGGCCGAAGAAACGCGCCTTGATCACGCGGGTGTCGTTGAAGACCAGCAGGTCGTCGGGGCTCAGGTATTCGAGGATGTCGCTGAACGCGCGGTCCACCAGCCGCACCGCGTCGGCGGTGTCATCCGGGGCCGTCCGCTCCACCACCAGCAGGCGGCTGGCGCTGCGGTCGGGCAGGGCGGACTGCGCGATCAGCTCGGGCGGCAGCGGGAAATCGAAATCGGACAGGGTCAGCATTGCGGTTCAGCGGGAAATCGGGGGCAAAGCGCCAGGCAATACGCGAGCCGGGCAGCACTCCTGGACGAAGTGCCGCCGCAGGCATCGGTACGGCATGGGTACAATCGGCGAATCCGATATTGTAAGGCTTGGGCGCCCGGCTTCGCCCGTGGCCCGCTTGTGACCCCTATATTCCCGCGCTGATGCCAGGCACCGCCACCGACCCGATCGACGATTCCGCCCCGACGGCCGCCCAGTCCGCGCCCTCTGCCAAGCCCGGCGGGAAGGCGAGCGGCAAGGCCGGCGACAAGGCCAAGCCGTCGTCGGCCGCGGCCCGCCTGGCCAAGCTGGGCCTGCGGCGGCCGGTCGACCTGGTGCTGCACCTGCCGCTGCGCTACGAGGATGAAACCACGCTGGAGCCGATCCGCGACGCCATCCGCCGCGCGGGGATGGGCCTGGCCGCCCAGGTGGAGGGCGAGGTCGTATCCAACGAGGTGACATTCCGCCCGCGCCGCCAGCTGGTGGTGAAGATCGCCGACGAAACCGGCGAACTGACGCTGCGCTTCATCAATTTCTACGGCAGCCAGACCAAGCAGATGGCCGAAGGCGTGCGGCTGCGCGTGCGCGGCGAGATCCGCGGCGGCTTCTTCGGTGCCGAGATGGTCCATCCGACCGTACGGCCGATTACGCCCGACGAACCGCTGCCGGACCGCCTGACGCCGGTCTATCCCGCCACGGCGGGCATCTCTCAAGCCTATTTGCGCAAGGCGATCGGCGGGGCGATGTCGCGTACGCCGATGCCCGAGACCTTGCCGCAGGCCATCCTGCGTGGGCCGCTGGCCCAGCTGAAGCTGACGCCGCTGATGGACTGCCTGCGCCTGCTGCACAATCCGCCGCCGCAAGAGAGCGAGGCCGCGCTGGCCGACCGCTCGCATCCGGCATGGATCCGTATCAAATTTGACGAATTACTGGCGCAGCAGATCTCGCTGCGCCGCTCGCAGGCGGCGCGCAAGGAGAAGAACGCCCCGTCGATGCCGCGCCGTGCCGACGGCCTGCTGACGCGTTTCCTGGCGGCGCTGCCGTTCAAGTTGACCGGCGCCCAGCAGCGCGTGGTGGAGGAAATTGCCGCCGACATGGCGCTGCCCCACCCGATGCACCGGCTGCTGCAGGGCGATGTGGGCAGCGGCAAGACCATCGTCGCCGCGCTGGCTGCGTGCCAGGCCATCGACGCCGGCTACCAGGCTGCGCTGATGGCGCCCACCGAAATCCTGGCCGAGCAGCACTTCCGCAAGCTGTCCGCGTGGCTGGAACCGCTGGGCGTGTCCGTGGCCTGGCTGGCGGGCAGCCTGAAGACCAAGGCCAAGCGCGAAGCCGTGGCGCGTGCCGAATCGGGCGAAGCGCGTCTGGTGATCGGCACGCACGCGCTGATCCAGGACGGCGTGAAATTTGCAAACCTGGGCCTGGCCGTGGTCGACGAGCAGCATCGCTTTGGCGTGGCACAGCGGCTGGCGCTGCGCGCCAAGGCGGCCGAAGGCGAGGCGCCGGCGCCCGTCGACGAGAAGGTGCCGCATCAGTTGATGATGTCGGCCACGCCGATTCCGCGCACGCTGGCGATGACGTACTACGCCGACCTGGACGTATCGGTGATCGACGAACTGCCGCCGGGCCGCACGCCGATCGTGACGCGGCTGGTCAACGACGCGCGCCGCGACGAGGTGATCGAGCGCGTGCATCACGCGGCCGCCGAAGGGCGCCAGGTTTACTGGGTGTGCCCGCTGATCGAGGAAAGCGAGGCGCTGCAGCTGCAGACCGCCGTGGAGACCTTCGAGACGCTGGTGGCCGCGCTGCCCGACCTGCGCGTCGGGCTGGTCCACGGTCGCCTGCCGCCGGCCGAGAAGGCCGCCGTGATGGACGATTTCAGCGCCAACCGCCTGCAGGTGCTGGTGGCCACCACCGTGATCGAAGTGGGCGTGGACGTGCCCAATGCCTCGCTGATGGTGATCGAGCATGCCGAGCGCTTCGGCCTGGCGCAGCTGCACCAGCTGCGCGGGCGCGTGGGGCGCGGCAGCGCGGAATCGGTCTGCCTGCTGATGTACCAGGCGCCGTTGTCGCCCACGGCGCGTGAACGCCTGGCGACCATGCGGGAGACCACCGACGGCTTCGAAATCGCCCGGCGCGATCTGCAGATACGGGGTCCGGGCGAATTCCTGGGCGCGCGGCAATCGGGCGAGGCCATGCTGCGCTTTGCCGACCTTGAGACCGATGCCTGGCTGGTCGACTATGCGCAGGATGCCGCCGAACAGATGCTGGAGCGCTTTCCGGAGGCGGTTGAGGCACATCTGACGCGCTGGCTGGGCGGGCGCGAGCATTTCCTGAAGGCATAGAGGATGTCAGGGCGATATTTCTGACACGTCAGGAAAAGTGGTTCATGACTGACATGGCTTCGGCGATCTGACAGAAGACGCAATCGAAGCTAAAATCTATCGCCTAACCGGATTTGATTAATCATGACGCTCACCGAACTCAAGTACATCGTTGCCGTAGCGCGCGAGCGCCATTTCGGCCGGGCGGCCGAGGCGTGCTTCGTTTCGCAGCCGACGCTGTCGGTTGCCATCAAGAAGCTGGAAGACGAGCTCACCGTGCAGATTTTCGAGCGCGGCACGTCCGAGGTGTCGGTAACGGCCATCGGCGAACAGATCGTGGCGCAGGCCCAGCGCGTGCTGGAACAGACCATGGCGATTCGTGAAATCGCCAAGCAGGGCAAGGATCCGCTGGCCGGGCCGCTGCGCGTGGGCGTGATCTACACGATCGGGCCGTACCTGTTGCCGGCGCTGGTCAAGCAGATGATCGACACCGTGCCGCAGATGCCGCTGATGCTGCAGGAAAACTACACGAACAAGCTGATCGAGCTGCTCAAGCAGGGCGAAATCGACTGCGCGATCATGGCCGAGCCATTCCCCGATTCGGGTCTGACCGTGCGCGCGCTCTACGACGAGCCGTTCGTCGTGGCCGTGCCGCGCGGGCACAAGCTGGCCGAGCAGGCCAAGGTCGACCCGGACGAGCTGAAGCAGCAGACCATGCTGCTGCTGGGCAGCGGCCACTGCTTCCGCGATCACGTGCTGGGCGTCTGCCCCGAACTGTCGCGCTTTTCGCAGGCTGCGGACGGCATCCAGAAGACGTTCGAGGGCTCGTCCCTCGAAACCATCCGCCATATGGTGGCGAGTGGCGTTGGCATCACAGTGCTGCCGCGCACGTCGGTACCTGATCTCAAGCCGCGCAACGACATGCTGTCGTATGTGCCGTTTGCGGACCCGGTGCCCGACCGTCGCGTGGTGCTGGCCTGGCGCAAGAGCTTTACCCGCCTGCCCGCCATGGAGGCGTTGGCCAATGCCGTGATGGCCTGCGACCTGCCGGGCGTGCGCAAGATCAGCAGCACGCCGGCCGAGGAAGCGGTCGCCGCCTGATCTCAAGGCATGGCGGCATTGCAAACGGCAGGGATTCCCTGCCGTTTTGCATGGTTATAGCCATCCCCTATTTAATAGTTTGGAAATATCGAATAGTCGCGTTGATAGGCTGACCATATACTTCTTCCATCGGTCGTAGCGCACATCAGGCGGATGTGCCGGGCCCTCGAAACAGATTGGGAGAGAAGATCATGGCAATGCTCAGGCTTTTCGTAAGCGAATTCCGGCAATTGCAGGCCGACGCGGCGCGCGATGGCGACGCCGGCCGGCTGCATCGCAAGGTGGTGCGCAAGGAAATCGGCATGGCCGTGGTTGCGCTGGGGGCAATGGTCATGTTCCTCGATGCCGCGCAGGGTCTGTCCGTCCTTGTGACTTGAACCTGATACGATAATGGCCGCTGCTCGCCCGTGTCGCGCGGGCGGTCGATCCTCGTGGCCAGACCAGAATGGAGCTTAGAAAAATGGCAAAGAAGAATGAGATGAGCGTGAACATCGGTATTTCGGACAAGGACCGCAAGAAGATCGCGGAAGGCCTGAGCAAGCTGCTGGCAGACACCTACACCCTCTATCTCAAGACCCACAACTTTCACTGGAACGTGACGGGTCCGATGTTCAACACGCTGCATACCATGTTCGAGACGCAGTACACCGAACTGGCGCTGGCTGTTGATGCAATTGCCGAGCGTATCCGCGCGCTGGGCTACCCGGCTCCGGGTACCTACAAGGAATACGCGAAGCTGTCGTCGATTGCCGAGGAAGATGGCGTGCCCGAGGCCACCGAGATGATCCGCAAGCTCGTGGAAGGCCAGGAAGCCGTGGTGCGCACCGCCCGTTCGCTGTTCGCCGTGATCGACGCCGCCGGCGACGAGCCGTCGGCCGACCTGCTGACCCAGCGCATGCAGACGCACGAAAAGACCGCGTGGATGCTGCGCTCGCTGCTGGCCTGATCGCGGCCATGCCACATACCGGTTGAGCCGGTACGACGCGCCCTCGGCATGCCGGGGCGCGTTTTTGCTTTGTAGTGCCCGAAGTATCGATGCACCTATCGCCAGAAGTCCGTCGCCATGTCCCATCCCTCCGCCGCCCCCATCATCCGAGCCGCCTCGCGCTGTATGCGCGACTGGTGCGCATCGACAAGCCGATCGGCACGCTGCTGCTGCTGTGGCCCACGCTGTGGGCGATGTGGATGGCTGCCGGCGGCCCGCCGTCCTGGCAGATTTTCTGGATTTTCTTCGCCGGCACGTTCCTGATGCGTTCGGCGGGCTGCGCCATCAACGACTGGGCCGACCGCGATTTCGACAAGCACGTGAAGCGCACCAAGGAACGTCCGCTGACTGCCGGGCTGATCGCCAGCTGGGAAGCGCTGGCCGTGGCGGCCGTCCTGGCCCTGATCGCGTTCGCCCTGATCCTGCCGCTGAACGGCCTGACCAAATGGCTGGCCGTGGTGGCGGCGGTGCTGGCCGGCACCTATCCGTTCTTCAAGCGGTTCTTTGCGATTCCGCAGGCGTACCTGGGCATTGCGTTCGGGTTTGGCATTCCGATGTCGTTCGCCGCGATCCAGGGCGAGGTGCCGTTCGTGGCCTGGCTGATGCTGCTGGGCAACGTGTTCTGGGCGGTGGCGTATGACACCGCCTACGCGATGGTCGACCGCGACGACGACCTGCTACTGGGCATGAAGACGTCGGCCATCACGTTCGGCCGCTTCGACGTGGCCGCGATCATGATCTGCTATGCGGTGTTCCTGGGGCTGATGGCCTGGGCCGGCGCGCTGCTGGGCCTGGCCTGGCCCTACTACGCGGGCCTGCTGGCCGCGGCGGTGCTGGCCGGTTACCACTACACGCTGATCCGTGAGCGGGACCGCATGAAGTGCTTCGCGGCGTTCCGGCATAACAACTGGCTGGGCGCCTGTGTGTTTGCGGGGACGCTTGTGGCGTATCTACTCAAATAGTAGGTCTACGTTTTTCTCCCCTCTCCCGATTCTCGGGAGAGCAACCGTGTCAAGCAGGCAGTCTGTTCTCCCAGGGTTGGCCGGTTTTAACCATTGTGTTCAGGATCGTCAGGATCTTGCGCATGCAGGCGGTGATGGCAAGCTTGGAGGGTTTGCCAGCCGCTTTCAGGCGTTGATGGAACTCCCGTATGACCGGATTGTGGGAGATGGCGGTAACCGCCGTCATGTACAGGACGTTGCGCACCTCGGTGCGCCCGCCACGGATATAGCGCTGGCCCCGGCGTTTGCCGCTGTCGTCGTTGAATGGCGCCACACCCACCAGCGCCGCGATCTGCTGGCGATTGAGTTGCCCCAGCTCCGGCAGCCGGCCCAGCAGCATGAACACCGTCACCTTGCCAACGCCCGGCATGGTGTCGAGCAGTTCGACTTTCTGCTTCCACGCCTCGCTGGTGCGCAAGGCATGGGTCATATCGATGTCCAGCGTCTTGATCCGCGCGTCCAGCCATTCGATATGCTCCTTCAGGCTCTTGAGGGCCACAACCGGCGCCGTGACGACCCGCGCCTTTTCCTGCGCGCGCATCGTGACCAACTGGCCGCGCCGGTCCAGCAGATCGGCAAATTCGCGCTGAGCCTCGTCGGGCAATGCGCGGACCGGAGGTCGGATCTGCTGGCCAAACCGCGCCAACACATGCGCATCCAACCGGTCCGTCTTGGCCAGGATCCCGCACGCCTTGGCGAAATCCCGCACCTGCCTGGGATTGACCACCACCACCGGCAGGCCCGCGCCAGCCAGCGCGATGCTGACCCGGGTTTCAAAGCCCCCGGTCGCCTCCAGCACGACCCGGTCGATCTGGCCCTGGCCGTTATGCTCGGCCAGGTAGGCCAGCAAAGCGCCGATGCCGGCCTCGTCATTGGTGAACTGGCGGGCTCCCCGTTCGGGAAGCGTGTCAACATCCAGAGTCGTCTTGCTGACGTCGATTCCTACTGCCTTGATATCCATTCGGCTTGTCCCATCCTTGTGTCAATGCGGCGTACTGCCTTACAACCGTTCGGGCTTAGGCTAAACGCTACCAAGAAATGGATGCACCGATCCTCGCTCTCCCTCGAACTTGGGCTGTCGCCCAGAGCATGGGGCCATCGATCTGGTGCATCCAAACCGAATTGTGCGACATACAAGGGGAGCAACAAACATCAGTCTTTCCCGAACTCCGCGCCCATGTCGCGGCCGCGTGCGGCGGCGGCGTGCATGGCCTTGACGAAGGCGTCCTGGATGCCGCCGGCATCCATCGCCGTCAGGGCGGCGTAGGTCGTACCGCCCTTGGACGTGACGCGTTCACGCAGCGTGGCCACCGGTTCGGGCGACTCTGCGGCCAGTGCCGCCGCGCCCCGGAACGTTTCCACCGCCAGTCGGCGCCCCTGTTCGGCGGACAGCCCCATTTCCACGGCGGCGCGCTCCATTGCCTCGACAAAATAGAAGACGTAGGCCGGTCCGCTGCCCGAGATCGCGGTGACGGCGTCGATCTGGTCGTCGTTGTCCACCCAGACACACTGGCCGACGGCCTCCGCCACGGCCGTGGCGATATCCCGGTCGGCGCCGGACAGCCCGGGCGCAGCCACCAGGCCCGTCATACCCATGCCGGCCAGCGCCGGCGTGTTCGGCATGGCGCGCACCAGGCGCGTACGTTCCAACCAGCGCGCCATGTCCTGCAGCCGGATGCCGGCCGCGACGCTGATGATCAGGTTGTCGGCCAGCAGCGGCACCAGCGGGGAGATGGCGTCACGGAACTGCTGCGGCTTGACGGCCAGCACGATCACGTTGCTGGCGCCAAAGGCGGCGTCGGGCGCGGCCAGCGCGTGCACGCCGCCCTGCGCCAGGCGCTGGCGGGCGTCTTCCGAGGGATCGACCACGCGGATCGCGCCGGCAGGCACGCCACGGGCCACCAGGCCGCCGATCAGGGCAGAGGCCATATTGCCGCCGCCAAGGAAGCCGAAGGTGAGGGAATCGAGCATCAAGTTTCCTGGTCTGCCAGCGCGATACGTGTCGGCTGGCGTTTTTTCATGTCGTGGAGATGGCGAAAATCCGGCGCGGACCCTGTCGGGAGCCATCAGCGCCGCGCGCCGAATATCGCGGTGCCGATACGCACCAGCGTGGCGCCCTCGGCAATGGCCGCGTCCATGTCGGCGGACATGCCCATCGAGAGCGTGTCTACCTGTAGCCCGGATTGGCGCAGTTGATCAAGCAACGCACGGAGGGCGGCAAACGGTTGACGCTGGGCGGCCGGTTCGGCCGCCGGCGCCGGAATGGCCATCAGGCCGCGCAATTCCAGGTTCGGCAGCGCCGCGATGGCCTGGGCCAGCGCCGGCACCTCGCCCGGCGCCACGCCGCTCTTGGTGTCCTCGTGACTGATATTGACCTGGATGCAGACCTGCAGCGGCGGCAGCCCGGCCGGACGCTGGGCGGACAGCCGCTCGGCGATCTTCAGCCGGTCGATGGCATGGACCCAGTCGAACTGCTCGGCCACGGGCCGCGTCTTGTTGCTTTGCAGGGGGCCGATGAAATGCCACTGGATCTGGCTGCGCAGCGCGTCCAGCGCGGCAATCTTCTCCAGCCCTTCCTGGACATAGTTCTCGCCAAAAGCCCGCTGGCCGGCGTCGAATGCCTGGCGCACCCGGGCGGCGGAAACCGTCTTGGAAACCGCCAGCAACGTGACATCGGCCACCGGCCTGCCGGCTTGTTGTGCGGCCGCCGCGATGTCGTTTTTCACGGCTTGCAAGTTGGCGGCGATTACAGACATAATCCAGCGGCAATATCCAGGAAGTAAAAAACTAGAAGTACAACAATAAACCTGTGAAGGCCCGGCAAATCGATATTCCGCCAGGGCCTCTTTAGGGTGGGGTCATTATAGATGGACATCGCACAGCTTCTGGCCTTCGCGGTCAAGAACAAGGCTTCCGATCTTCACCTCTCGGCCGACATGCCGCCGATGGTGCGTATTCACGGGACATGCGCCGCATCAACGTCGCGGCCATGACGCACAAGGACGTCCATGCCATGGTGTACGACATCATGAGCGACGTTCAGCGCAAATCCTATGAAGAACGGCTGGAGGTCGATTTCTCGTTCGAGATTTCGGGCCTGTCCCGTTTCCGGGTCAACGCCTATACCACGCAGCGCGGCTCGGCCGCCGTCTTCCGTACCATTCCGTCTAAGGTTCTGACGCTCGACGACCTGCACGCGCCGGCCGTGTTCGCGGACCTGTGCATGAAGCCGCGGGGCTGGTGCTGGTGACCGGGCCGACCGGCTCGGGCAAGTCCACCACGCTGGCGGCCATGGTCGACCATCGCAACGACAACGACATGGGCCACATCCTCACGGTCGAGGACCCCATCGAATTCGTCCATAACTCGAAGAAAAGCCTGATCAACCAGCGTGAACTGGGGCCGCACACGCATTCGTTTGCCAACGCGCTGCGTTCGGCGCTGCGTGAAGATCCGGACGTGATCCTGGTGGGCGAACTGCGTGACCTGGAAACGATCCGCCTGGCGCTGACCGCGGCGGAAACCGGCCACCTGGTCTTTGCCACGCTGCACACGAGTTCGGCGGCCAAGACCATCGACCGGGTGGTGGACGTCTTCCCGCCGGAAGAAAAGGACATGGTCCGCACGATGCTGTCGGAATCGCTGGAGGCGGTGATCTCGCAGACCCTGCTCAAGACGCGCGACGGCAACGGCCGGACGGCGGCGCACGAGATCATGATCGCCACGCCCGCCATCCGCCACCTGATCCGCGAGAACAAGATCGCGCAGATGTACTCGATGATGCAGACGGCCAGCGGCATGGGCATGCAGACGCTGGACCAGTGCCTGAGCGACCTGATCAAGCGCGGCATGATCAACTACAACGATGCAAGGGCGATCGCAAAGAATCCCGACGCCTTCATGGGATAGGGGACGAACCATGCTCGACCGTGAATCCGCATCGAAGTACATCAACGACCTGCTCGAGCTGATGGTGAACAACCGTGGCTCGGACCTGTTCATTACCTCCGAATTCCCGCCCGCCATCAAGGTCGACGGCAAGATCACGCCGGTGTCGCAGCAGCCGCTGAACCCGACGCAGGCGCTGGGCCTGGTGCGTTCGATCATGAACGAGCGCCAGGTGAAGGAATTCGACGACACGCGCGAATGCAACTTCGCGATCACGGCGCCCAACGCGGGCCGCTTCCGGGTGTCGGCGTTCATCCAGCAGGGCCGCGCCGGCATGGTGGTGCGGACGATCAACACGCGCATCCCGTCGGTGGAAGACCTGGACCTGCCGCAGTCGCTGCATGACATCGTGATGTCCAAGCGCGGGCTGGTGATCGTGACGGGCGCCACGGGCTCGGGCAAGTCGACGTCGCTGGCGGCGATGCTGGACCACCGCAACGCGCATTCGTACGGCCACATCATCACGATCGAGGATCCGATCGAATACGTGCACGCGCACCAGAACTGCATCGTCACGCAGCGCGAGGTGGGCATCGATACCGAGTCGTGGCACATCGCGCTGAAGAACACGCTGCGCCAGGCGCCCGACGTGATCCTGATCGGCGAAATCCGCGACCGCGAGACGATGGAATACGCCATGCAGTACGCCGAAACGGGCCACCTGTGCCTGGCCACGCTGCACGCGAACAACGCCAACCAGGCCATCGACCGGATCGTCAATTTCTTCCCCGAGGAAAAGCGCCAGCAGCTGCTGATCGACCTGTCGCTGAACCTGAAGGCGATGATCTCGCAGCGCCTGCTGCCGCGCGCCGGCCGCAAGGGCCGCGTACCGGCCGTGGAAATCATGATCGGCACGCCGCTGGTGGCCGACCTGATCTTCAAGGGCGAGATCCACGAGCTCAAGGAAGTCATCAAGAAATCGCGCGAACAGGGCATGATCTCGTTCGACCAGGCGCTGTTCGAGCTGTACGAGGCCGAGAAGATCACCTACGAGGACGCGCTCAAGAACGCCGACTCGCTGAACGACCTGCGGCTGATGATCAAGCTCCATAGCGCGCGGCATCGCGACGCCGATCTTGGCGCCGGCACCGAGCACCTGAACGTGATCTGACGCCGCCGGGCAGGGCGCGGTATCCTTGCGCCCACTACCAATCAGGAGACCGACGATGAGCAACGTGTACCAGTTCGAAGCCAGCTCGCTGACGGGCCAGCCGGTGCCGCTGACCGACTTCCGGGGCAAGGTGCTGCTGATCGTCAACACGGCCAGCGAGTGCGGCTTCACGCCGCAGTACGCGGGCCTGCAGACGCTGCAGGACACCTACCAGACGCGCGGCTTCGACGTGCTGGGCTTTCCGTGCAACCAGTTCGGCAAGCAGGAGCCGGGCGATGCCGGGCAGATCGGCGCGTTCTGCGAGTCGCGTTTCCACGTCACCTTTCCGATGTTCGAAAAGATCGACGTGAACGGCGCCGATGCCCACCCGCTCTACAAGTGGCTGACGTCGGAAAAGCCGGGGCTGCTGGGCACGCAGGCAATCAAGTGGAATTTCACCAAGTTCCTGCTGCGTCGCGACGGCACCATCTTCAAGCGCTACGCGCCCACCACCAAGCCCGACGAGATTCGCGGGGATATCGAGACGCTGCTGAACGATCCGGGCGCCTGAGCGCACAGGGGGACACGGTGCGCCCGGCCGTCAGCAGTCCGCCCGGACCGCGCGCAGGAAGCCGTTGAGCGAACGTTCCGGCGTCTCGTGGAATTGCTCGGCCAGCATCGTCAGCTTCCGGCAGCGGTCCAGCCGGAAGCTGCGATAGTCCTCGCGCGCCGTGCACCAGGCGGCCACCAGCCAGACATTGCCCCAGAAGAACAGTCCGAGCGGCTGAACCACGCGCACCGTGTCGCGCTGCTGCGCATCGCTGTAGTCGATCTGCAGCAGCCGTTGCGCGCCGATGGCCGTGTGGACGATGTCGAAGGCCTCGCGCACGGCGGGATGGTTGGCATACTCGGGCGCAAAGATGCGGCTCTGCTGCGCGGCCAGGCGCCGTTGCGGCGGCAGGGCGGCCATCAGCTTTTCCAGCGACGGCTCGGCCGCGGCGGCCAGCGCGCCGCCACCCCAGGCCTTGAGCAGGCGCAGGCCCGCCACCATGGCCTCCACCTCCATCGACGTGAACATGAGCGGCGGCACGTCGTAGTCCGGCCGCAGGCGGTATCCGATGCCGGCTTCGCCCTCCACGGGCACGCCGGACAGCGACAGGGCCTGGATATCGCGATAGACCGTGCGCTCGGAGACGCCCAGCCGCTGCGCCAGCAGGGCCGCCGTGGTCAGCCGGCGGCCACGTAGTACCTGCACGATCTGGAAAAGGCGGTCGGCGCGTCGGCTCATGGCGGTGTCAGTGCTCGGGAGAACGGATCATGCGCGGGCCCTCCTGACAGCGTGCTGTCAGGAGCATGTCAGGGGCGTCAGCGCAACATCGGTGGCGGCATCAGTGCGGCATCCAGGCGGCCATCACCGGCACCAGGATGGCCGTCAGCACGCCGTTCAGGCCCATGCCCAACGCCGAGAACGCGCCCGCTTCCTGGCTGACCTGGAACGCGCGCGCGGTGCCGATGCCGTGCGCCGCCACGCCGGTGGCAAATCCGCGCACCGTGTAGTCGCGCACACGCAGGAGGTTCAGCAGCCCGGTGGCGCTGATCGCGCCGATGATGCCGGTGGCCATCACCAGCACCGCAGTCAGCGACGGCAGGCCGCCGATCTTCTCGGACACGCCCATCGCGATGGGGATCGTCACCGACTTCGGCGCCAGCGACCGCACCACCTCCGGCGAGGCCCCAGCAGATAGGCAATGCCGACCGCCGACACCACCGCCGCCACCGACCCTGCCACCAGGCCCGCCAGCAGCGGCAGCACATTGCTGCGCAGCTTGGGCAACTGGGTGTACAGCGGCACGGCCAGCGCCACGGTGGCCGGCCCCAGCAGGAAGTGAACAAACTGCGCGCCGTCGAAATAGGTCTTGTACGGCGTGCCGGTCACGGTCAGCACGGTGACAAGGATCGCCACCGAGAT
This sequence comes from Cupriavidus sp. EM10, assembly GCF_018729255.1. NCBI lineage: Bacteria > Pseudomonadati > Pseudomonadota > Betaproteobacteria > Burkholderiales > Burkholderiaceae > Cupriavidus > Cupriavidus sp. EM10. The sequence goes on along the minus strand of NZ_CP076060.1, from coordinate 2,931,856 downwards.
CATCACCGGATTGGCCAGCGGCGAGAATTTCGCGCGCTCGTAGATGCGGAAGGCGAACACGTAGGCGATCAGCGTGGCGGTCAGCCCGATCAGCGGGCTGGCGGCCAGGTACACCCAGATTTCATTCAGACGCGGCGACATCATGGCTGGGCTCCCGCATCGGCGGCCTCAACGGGTTGCGCCGCCGGGGGCGGCCTGCGCATCAGCGCCCGCGTGACCAGCGCGGTGACGGCAATGGCCACCCAGGTGGAGATGACCAGGGCGATGACGATTGGCATCCATTCGCTGCCGATACGGTGGGCATGCACCATGATGCCGACGCCGGCCGGCACGAACAGCAGCGACAGGTGCTTGAGCAGGTCATTGGCCGACCCTGGATCACGGGCAGCAGCCGGTTGTCGAAGACCAGCCAGCCGAACAGCAGCAGCATGCCGATCACCGGACCGGGCACGGGCAGGCGCAGCGCGTAGCTGATGACCTCGCCCACGGTCTGGAAGACCAGCAGAATGGCAAACGTCTGGAGCATGGGGGCAGCTTGGGGAGAGTCCGATGTGCCGCCATGTTACTCCCGGACAAGATGCGTGCAAGGGGAGGCATCAAGTGGGTGCGGGTTTGCTCCCCTCTCCCGCCTGGCGGGAGAGGGGTTGGGGGTGAGGGCAAGCGTTTCCGCGCCGAGGAGTGTGTTCTGTGCTGCAACGGCCTGCCCTCACCCCCGCCCCTCTCCCACAAGTGGGAGAGGGGAGAAACCAGCGCTAGGCCGCTTGAGCCGCCACCGCCACCGCCGGCGCCAGCATCCGGTCCACCAGCTCAACCCAGTGGATCACCGGCGTCTGCGTGCCGCTTTGCAGGTGCGTGATGCAGCCGATATTGGCCGTGGCGATGGCGTCGGGCGAAGTGGCCTGCAGCTTGTTCAGCTTGTCGTCGCGCAGCCTGTACGACAGTTCGGGCTGCAGCACCGAGTACGTGCCCGCCGAGCCGCAGCACAGGTGGCTGTCGGCGCAGAGCCGCACGTCCACGCCAAGCCGCGTCAGCAGGGCCTCGACCTTGCCCCGGATCTGCTGGCCGTGCTGCAGCGTGCAGGGCGGATGCCATGCCACGCGGCGGCCATCGCGCGGCACCGCGCCGGCCAGCCGGTGCAGGTCGTCGGCAAAGTCGGGCAGCAGTTCCGACAGGTCGCGCGTCAGCGCCGACACCCGCGCGGCCCGCTCGGCGTACTGGGGATCGTTGCGCAGCAGGTGGCCGTAGTCCTTGACCATCGCGCCGCAGCCCGATGCCGTCATGACGATGGCTTCGGCCCCGGCTTCGACATGGGGCCACCACGCGTCGATATTGGCGCGCATGTTGTCGAGCCCGCCGGCATGGTCGCCCGTGTGGAAGCGGATGGCGCCACAACAGCCGGCCTCGCGCGCCAACACCAGTTGCACCCCCAGTTTGTCGAACACACGCGCCGTCGCGGCATTGATGTTGGGCGACATCGCGGGCTGCACACAACCGTCGAGCAACAGCATCTTGCGCGGATGCGCGTTGCGCGGCCACGTGCCCGGCGCGGTCGGGTTCGCCGGTACCTTGTTGCGCAGCTTCTGCGGCAGCAGTGGCCGGACGATCTGGCCAAGCTTGAGCGCCGGGCCGAACAGGCCGGGCCGCGTCAGGCCCTCGCGCAGCATCCAGCGCGTGATGCGCTGCGTGGCCGGCCGCTGCACGCCCTGTTCGGCCAGCCTGTCGTCGACGATCTGCCGGCCGATGTCGACCAGCCGCCCGTACGTCACCCCCGACGGGCAGGTCGACTCGCAGTTGCGGCAGGTCAGGCAGCGGTCCAGGTGCAGCCGCGTGCTTTCGGTCACCGGGCTGCCTTCCAGTACCTGCTTCATCAGGTAGATGCGCCCGCGCGGGCCGTCCAGTTCGTCGCCCAGCAGCTGGTAGGTGGGGCAGGTCGCGGTACAGAAGCCGCAATGCACGCATTTGCCGACGATCGATTTCGCCTCTTCGCCTTCGGGCGTATTGCGCAGGAATTCGGCCAGTGTGGTTTGCATGGTGGGGATCGTTATCGTTGGGGACAGTGTCCGGGCGTGGCTCAGAGCCCGCTGTACATGCGCTGCGGATTGAAGATGCCGGCCGGATCGAAGCTGGCCTTCAGCCGCTGGTGGATGGCGGCCAGCGGCGGCGCGAGCGGCGTGAACACGCCCACGGCCTTGTCGCCGTTGCGGAACAGCGTGGCATGACCGCCCGCGGCGTGGGCGATGGCCCGGACGTGGTCGGCCGCCGCCGCACTTTCGTCGGGCGCCAGCCACCAGCGCTGGCCGCCGCCCCATTCCACGAGCTGCTCGCCGGCCAGGTCCAGCGGCCCGGTCACGGGCGGCACGGCAAGGCGCCACAGCGCGCGGCCGGCATCGCGCGCCGGGGTGAAGAACGGATGCGTCTGTTCGCGCAGCGCGGCCCACAGCTGTACGGCGTGGCTGGCATCGACCACCTCGCCGCCCAGGCTGTCGCGCGCCGCGCACACGGCGGCGGTGGCCCCGCTCAGGCGCACATGCAACTGTCCGTCATGCCACGCCGATGCGGCAATCGGCAGCGGCTTGCCGCCCCACTTGTTGAGCTGGTCGATGGCATCGGCCTGCGACAGCGCAAAGCGCAGCGTGGCGTCGTCGAATGGCACCGGCAGCACCTTGAGCGACACCTCGGTGACCAGGCCCAGCGTGCCGAGCGACCCGGCCAGCAGGCGCGACACGTCGTAGCCGGCCACGTTCTTCATGACCTGGCCGCCAAAGTTCAGGATCTCGCCCTTGCCGTCCATCAGCTGCGCGCCGAGCACGAAATCGCGCAGGGCGCCCACCGACTGGCGGCGCGGCCCCGACAGCCCCGCCGCGAAGGCGCCGCCCAGCGTGGCGGTGCTGGCCTGGCCGCGCATGGCGAAGTGGGGCGCCTCGAAGGCCAGCATCTGGCGATGTTCGGCCAGCACGTCCTCGATCTCGGCCAGCGGCGTGCCGCAGCGCGCGGTAATCACCAGCTCGGCCGGATCGTAGTCGACGATGCCGCGATGCGCCCGCGTGTCGAGCACGGTGCCGACCAGCGCCTGGCCGTAGAAATCCTTGCTGCCGCCGCCGCGCAGCCGCAGCGGGGTGCGGCTGTCGCCGGCCTGGCGGATCGCATCGCGGAACGTCGCGAGTGTGGCGTCGAGGGTGGCTTGCATGAGGACGTATCGTTATAGGGTTGGTCGGTCGGCGGAGGATCAGTGGCGGATCACCGCCGCGGCCGCCTCGGCGGCGGATGGTTCTCCACCGCGCCTTCGAGCCGGCCCTCCAGGCCGGGCTCGCTGCGGTAGTCGGGCAGCGCGCTGCCGCAGTGCTGGCAGTACCTGGCGGACGGCTCGTGCCCTTCGGTCAGGCAGTGCTCGCAGGAACGCGTGGTCAGCGGCCGCTTGATGATGCTGGCGGCCAGCTCGGCGCCGACGATGCCGGTCGGGAACGCGATGATCCCGTAGCCCAGCAGGATCGTCAGCGACGTGATGAACTGCCCGACCGGCGTCTTGGGCACCATGTCGCCGAAGCCCGTGGTGGTCAGCGTCACGATGGCCCAGTACATGCTGAGCGGGATGCTCGTGAAGCCGTGCTCGGGGCCTTCCACCACGTACATCACCGTGCCCAGGATCACCGTGATGATGAACACCGTTCCCAGGAACACGAAGATCTTGCGTCGGCTGTTGGCCAGCGCGCGGGCCAGGATCTCGGCTTCCTCGAAATAGACGGTCAGCTTGAGGATCCGGAACACCCGCAGCAGCCGCAGCAGCCGCACGTCGATCAGGAACGCCAGCTCGGGCACGAAGAACGACGCCCAGGTGGGCATGATCGAGATGAAATCGATGATGCCGTAGAAGCTCAGCGCGTAGCGCAGCGGGCGCTTCACCACGCACAGCCGCATGATGTACTCGGCCGTGAACAGCAGCGTGAACATCCACTCCATCACCGTGAAGGCCGAGCCCAGCCGGGCGTGGATGCGCGGCACGCTGTCCAGCATCACCACGCCGACGCTGGCGACGATGGCAATCAGCAGCACGACGTCGAACAGGCGCCCCGGGCGCGTGTCGGCTTCGAAGATGATCGTGTACCAGTGCTGGCGCCAACCCGATTCGGGCTGGCCCAGGCGCTGGCGGGTCATGGCGTTGGTAGGGCGAGGTGACATGTCTGACGATACGGATAAGCGGGTTGAGCGGGCGCGCGGCATGCCGCCGTCCCCGCCGTGCCGTGCGTGTCGGTCAGAAACGCGGGATGTCGGGGTGCGGCAGCAGGCCGCGCCTGACGTGCATCTTGCCGTATTCGGCACAGCGCGCCAGCGTGGGAATGGCCTTGTCCGGGTTGAGCAGGCGCGCGGGGTCGAACGCCGCCTTCACGCCGAAGAACGCCTCGCATTCCTCGCGCGAAAACTGCACGCACATCGAATTGAGCTTTTCCACGCCCACGCCATGCTCGCCGGTCACGGTGCCGCCCAGTTCGACGCAGGTCTCCAGGATGTCGGAGCCGAACAGCTCGGCGCGGTGCCATTCATCCACATCGCCGCCATCGAACAGGATCAGCGGGTGCATGTTGCCATCGCCGGCGTGGAACACGTTGATGCACCGCAAGCCATACTTGCGCTCCATCGCCTCGATGCGCTTGAGCAGCGTGCCGATGTGCTTGCGCGGGATGGTGCCGTCCATGCAGTAGTAGTCGGGCGAGATGCGGCCGGCCGCCGGGAACGCGTTCTTGCGGCCGCTCCAGAAGCGCAGCCGCTCGGCCTCGTTCTGCGACACCGTGATGCGCGTGGCGCCCGATGCGCGCAGCACCTCGCTCATGCGGCCGATTTCCTCGGCCACTTCCTCGGGCGTGCCGTCAGATTCGCACAGCAGGATGGCCGCGGCGTCCAGGTCGTAGCCGGCCTTGACGAATTCCTCCACGGCGGCCGTGGCGGGGCGGTCCATCATTTCCAGGCCGGCCGGGATGATGCCCGCGGCGATCACGTCGGCCACCGCATTGCCGCCCTTTTCAACGTCGTCGAAGCTGGCCATGATGACCTGCGCCAGCTGCGGCTTGGGAATCAGCCGGACCGTGACTTCTGTGACCACGGCCAGCATGCCTTCGGAGCCGATGATCGTGGCCAGCAGGTCCAGGCCCGGCGAATCGGGCGCCTCGGAGCCGAACACCACCACGTCGCCCTCCATCGTCACGGCGCGCACGCGCAGCACGTTGTGGACGGTCAGGCCGTACTTCAGGCAATGGACGCCGCCGGAATTCTCGGCCACGTTGCCGCCGATGGAGCAGGCGATCTGCGACGACGGATCGGGCGCGTAATAGAGATTGTGGGGCGCGGCGGCTTCGGAAATGGCCAGGTTGCGCACGCCGGGCTGGACCACCGCCGTGCGCGAATACGGATCGACCGACAGGATGCGCTTGAACTTGGCCAGCGACAGCACCAGGCCGCCCGCGATCGGCATGGCGCCGCCCGACAGGCTGGTGCCCGATCCGCGCGGCACCACCGGCACGCCCAGTTCGTGGCACAGGCGCAGCACGGCGCAGACCTGGTCCTCGGTATCTGGCAGCACCACGGCGTCGGGCACCTGCCGGTAGGCCGCCAGGCCGTCGCATTCGTACGGGACGGTGTCTTCGGCGCGCCACAGCACGGCGGCGTCGGGCAGGATGGCCGCCAGCCCGGCCAGCAGCGTGGCGCGGCGGGTGTCTGCGGATACATCCGCCACGGTTTGGGCGTCTTGCGGGGCGTTCATGGCGGCAACTCCTGTGACGGACCGGGCGCCGCACGCTGCTTCGCAGGCATGCGGCCGGGACGGCAGACTATAGCGCAGGCACCTCGCCAGGCGGACGCCGGCGCACGTGAATTTGGCATGCCGACCCGATCAAAATGGTTCATGCCCCGGCACGCACCGCGCCGGGGAGGCCACTTCCAGCGTAGTGGCTCGGGCGCTACCAGTCCAGCCCGAGCAGCCAGTCGATGAAGTAGCGCGCCTCGGGCATCAGCGGCGCCTGCTCGCGCTCCACGATGTAGTAGCCGTGCGGCGAGACCGATTCCACGTCCAGCAGCTTCACCATGTGGCCCGCCGCCAGCCACTGGCGGGCCATTCGCTGGCGCACCAGGCCCACGCCCTGGTTCGACACGATGGCCTCCAGCATCAGGCCGATGTCGTTGAACTGGGCGCCCGTCTGCGGCTCGGGCCAGTCCAGCCCCGCCGTCTCGAACCACGGGCGCCACGGCTCCAGCGGGCTGCGCAGCAGGGTCAGGTTATGCAGGTCTTCCGGTTTCGTGATGGCAAAGCCGTTCACGCGCTCGTAGTACTCGCGGCCGCACGCCGGAAACACCGGCTCCACCAGCAGCCTGGTGGTCTTCAGGTCCGGGTAGCGGCCCGTGCCGTAGCGGATCTCGATGTCCGTATCCTCGGCCTTCACATCGAGGAACGGCACCGCCAGATGCAGTTCCAGGTCGATATGCGGATACAGCGCGCTGAACTCGGGCAGGCGTGGCACCAAATGCTGGCGGCCGAAAGTTGGAGGAATGGCCACGCGCAGGCGCGTGCGCAGCTTGTTGTATTCAGGGCGCGCCAGTTCGTTGAGCGACTTCAGCGCGTCCTGCACGTTGCGCTGGTAGCGCGTGCCGGCCGCCGTCAGCCGCAGGGCAGCGTTCGAGCGTACGAACAGGTCTTCGCCCCAGAGCTCCTCCAGGTTCTTGATGCGGTGCGAGACGGCGCTGGGCGTGACCGACAGTTCCTCGGCCGCGCGGGCAAAGCTGCCCAGGCGCGCCGCCGATTCGAAGGCGATCAGCAGATGCAGCGGCGGAACGCGTTGAAAGACCGATGCCATGGCCTCGGCCTCAGCGCGTGGCGCTGAAGATCTTGCCCGGGTTGAGGATATGGTTCGGGTCCAGCGCATCCTTGATGGCGCGCATCAGGTCCAGCGCATCCTCGCCGTGCTCCTGCACCAGGAAGCCGATCTTGTGCAGGCCCACGCCGTGCTCGCCGGTGCAGGTGCCGCCCATCGACAGCGCGCGCTCCACGATCCGGCGGTTGATGTCCTCGGCCTCGGCCATTTCCTCGGGCTTGCTGGTATCGACCAGGATCGCCACGTGGAAATTGCCGTCGCCGACGTGACCGACGATGGGGCAGGGCAGCGACGACGCATTCAGGTCGCGCTCGGTCTCGGTCACGCAGTCGGCCAGGCGCGAAATCGGCACGCAGACGTCGGTGGTCACGGCGCGGCAGCCGGGCTTCAGCTGCAGCATGGCGAAGTAGGCCGTGTGGCGGGCATTCCAGAGCCGCGTGCGGTCTTCGGGGCGCGTGGCCCATTCGAAGCCCTGGGCGCCGTGCTCGGCCACGATTTCCTGCACGGTCTCGGCCTGCTCGCGCACGCCGGACTCGGTGCCGTGGAATTCGAAGAACAGGTGCGGGGTTTCGGGCAGCGTCAGGTTGTCGTGGCGGTTGATGGCGCGGATGGCCAGCGCATCGACGAACTCCACACGCGCCACGGGCACGCCCAGCTGGATGGTCTGGATGGTGGCGCGCACCGCGTCGCCCATGCTCGGAAACGCGCACACGGCGGCCGAGATGGCCTCGGGCTGCGGATACAGCCGCACCGTGACCTCGGTGATGATGCCCAGCGTGCCTTCACTGCCGATGAACAGGCGGGTCAGGTCATAGCCGGCCGACGACTTGCGGGCGTGGGTGCCGGTGCGGATCACGCGACCATCGGCCGTGACCACCGTCAAGGCCAGCACGTTTTCGCGCATGGTGCCGTAGCGCACGGCGTTGGTGCCCGACGCCCGCGTGGCGCACATGCCGCCCAGCGACGCGTCCGCGCCCGGATCGATCGGGAAAAACAGGCCCGTATCCTTGATTTCCTGGTTCAGCTGCTTGCGCGTGACGCCGGGCTGCACGGTGACCGTCAGGTCTTCCGGATGGACGGCCAGCACGCGGTTCATTTGCGACAGGTCAAGGCTGACGCCGCCGGCCACGGCCAGCAGGTGGCCTTCCAGCGACGAACCGGCGCCGTAGGGAATCAGCGGCACGCCGTGGGCGTTGCACAGCCTGGCCACCACGGCCACTTCCTCGGTGCTGTGGGCAAAGACCACGGCATCGGGCAGGGCGGGCGGAAATGGCGATTCGTCGCGGCCGTGGTGCTCGCGCATGCCGGTCGACGTGGAAAAACGGTCGCCGAAGCGGGAGGTCAAGGCATCGGCCAGCGCGGACGGGAAGGGACGGCGCGCCAGGGCGGCGGCAGGTGTGGGGTGGTTCATGCGGGTCTCCGGGCGGGCCGTATGGCGCTGTATGCAGTGGAATGCCGCTATTCTACGACTCGCCCACGCCGTGTGCGCCACCCGATGGCCGGGCATCGGCAGCCGTGCGGCCGATAAACGGCCATCCCGGGGCGGAAGCAGGCCATAATTGCGCCACTTCGCACCACCACTCTCAGTCAACAAGGAGACCGGCATGGGCAACCGCCTGTCCAAGATTGCCACGCGCACCGGCGATGCCGGCACCACCGGCCTCGGCGACGGCAGCCGCGTGGGCAAGAACAGCCTGCGCATCGCCGCCATCGGCGACGTCGACGAACTGAACTCCCATATCGGACTGCTGCTGACCGAGCCGGACCTGCCGGCCGACGTGCGCGATGCGCTGCTTCATATCCAGCACGACCTGTTCGACCTGGGCGGCGAGCTGTCGATCCCGGGGTACACGCTGCTCATGGAACCCCAGGTGGCGCAGCTCGACACCTGGCTGGAACACTACAACGCCAGCCTGCCGCGCCTGGCGGAGTTCATCCTCCCCGGGGGCAGCCGCATGGCCGCCCATGCCCATGTCTGCCGCACCGTTTGCCGGCGCGCCGAACGGTCGCTGGTGGAACTGGGCGCCGCAGAAGCGCTCAATGAGGCACCTCGCCAGTACCTGAACCGGCTATCCGACCTGCTGTTCGTGCTGGCCCGCGTGCTGAACCGCGTGGGCGGCGGCACCGACGTGCTGTGGCAGCGCGAGCGGAAGGCCTGAAAGTGATTCTTGGTTAATTTTTTGAGCCAACACCGGTCCCGGCGGATAAACCGAGAAATTTACTCGGAATTGCAGATTACACCCTTGAAATGGCCCGGGACGGCCACATTTCGCTCTCAGTCGAGATTGCAGTCCCTGACTGAGAGACAGGGCAATAGGAGAGAACACTATGGGTAAGATCATCGGTATCGACCTGGGTACCACCAACAGCTGCGTGTCGGTCCTGGAAGGCAACACGCCGAAAGTCATCGAAAACTCGGAAGGCACGCGCACCACGCCGTCGATCATCGCCTACATGGAAGACGGCGAGATCCTGGTTGGCGCTCCTGCCAAGCGTCAGGCCGTGACCAATCCGCGCAACACGCTGTACGCGGTGAAGCGCCTGATCGGCCGCAAGTTCGAAGAGAAGGAAGTCCAGAAGGACATCGGCCTGATGCCGTATTCCATCGTCAAGGCCGACAACGGCGACGCCTGGGTTGGCGTGCGCGACCAGAAGCTGGCCCCGCCGCAGGTTTCGGCCGAAGTGCTGCGCAAGATGAAGAAGACCGCCGAGGACTACCTGGGCGAGCCCGTGACCGAAGCCGTGATCACGGTGCCGGCGTACTTCAACGACTCGCAGCGCCAGGCCACCAAGGACGCCGGCCGCATCGCGGGCCTGGAAGTCAAGCGCATCATCAACGAACCGACCGCCGCGGCGCTGGCGTTCGGCATGGACAAGAACGAGAAGGGCGACCGCAAGATCGCCGTGTATGACCTGGGTGGCGGCACGTTCGACATCTCGATCATCGAAATCGCCGACGTCGATGGCGAGAAGCAGTTCGAAGTGCTGTCGACCAACGGCGACACGTTCCTGGGCGGCGAAGACTTCGACCAGCGCATCATCGACTACATCATCGGCGAGTTCAAGAAGGAACAGGGCGTCGACCTGTCGAAGGACGTGCTGGCCCTGCAGCGCCTGAAGGAAGCCGCCGAAAAGGCCAAGATCGAGCTGTCGAGCTCGCAGCAGACCGAGATCAACCTGCCGTACATCACGGCCGATGCCTCGGGTCCGAAGCACTTGAACCTGAAGATCACGCGCGCCAAGCTCGAAGCGCTGGTGGAAGACCTGATCGCCCGCACGATCGAACCGTGCCGTACCGCGATCAAGGACGCCGGCGTCAAGGTCGGCGACATCGACGACGTGATCCTGGTGGGCGGCATGACCCGCATGCCCAAGGTGCAGGAGCAGGTGCGCGAGTTCTTCGGCAAGGAAGCCCGCAAGGACGTGAACCCGGACGAAGCCGTGGCCGTGGGTGCCGCCATCCAGGGTTCGGTGCTGTCGGGCGATCGTACCGACGTGCTGCTGCTGGACGTGACGCCGCTGTCGCTGGGCATCGAGACGCTGGGTGGCGTGATGACCAAGATGATCTCGAAGAACACGACCATCCCGACCAAGCACGCCCAGGTGTTCTCGACCGCTGACGACAACCAGCCGGCCGTGACCATCAAGGTGTTCCAGGGCGAGCGCGAGATGGCCAGCGGCAACAAGCTGCTGGGCGAGTTCAACCTGGAAGGCATCCCGCCGTCGCCGCGCGGCATGCCGCAGATCGAGGTGTCGTTCGATATCGACGCCAACGGCATCCTGCACGTGGGCGCCAAGGACAAGGCCACCGGCAAGGAAAACCGCATCACGATCAAGGCGAACTCGGGTCTGTCGGAAGACGAGATCCAGCGCATGGTCAAGGACGCCGAGGCCAACGCCGAGGAAGACAAGAAGGCCCGCGAGCTGGCAGATGCCCGCAACCAGGCCGACGCGCTGATCCACTCGACCCGCAAGGCGCTGACCGAGCATGGCGACAAGCTCGACGCCGGCGAGAAGGAAAAGATCGAAGCTGCGATCAAGGACCTGGAAGACGCCGCACGCGGTGGCGACAAGGCCGACATCGATGCCAAGGTCAACGCGCTGTCCGAAGCCAGCCAGAAGCTGGGCGAGAAGGTCTACGCCGAGATGCAGGCCCAGGCCCAGGCCGGCGAAGCCGGTGCGGCAGGTGCGGGCGCGGCCGGTGCCGGCCAGCAGCAGGCCCAGCCCCAGGACGATAACGTCGTGGACGCCGAGTTCAAGGAAGTGAACGACAAGAAGTAAGCGGGAAGGGGCGGCGGCGCGGGTGATGCCGGCGCCGCCGCCCGTTCCCGACGCCGGGCGACGGTGGTCTGACTCAGGGTGCAAACCACGGTCGGACACCGCGCTCGGCTTTTTTGCTTATCGCCCGACGGGTGCTTTCATGATCCGCCGGGCCCATCAGGTATTGAGCCACCATGGCAAAACGTGACTACTACGAAGTGCTCGGGGTAGGCAAGAACGCGAGCGAAGACGAAATCAAGAAGGTTTATCGCAAGCTCGCGATGAAGTACCACCCGGACCGTAATCCGGACAACAAGGAAGCCGAGGAAAAATTCAAGGAGGTCAAGGAAGCCTACGAGATGCTTTCCGACCCCGAGAAGAAGGCTGCCTACGACCAGTATGGCCATGCCGGCGTGGACCCGAACATGGCGGGCGGCTTCGGCGCCGGCGGGTTTGGCAACGGCGGCTTTGCCGAGGCGTTCGGCGACATCTTCGGCGACATCTTCGGCCAGGCGGCCGGCGGTGCCCGGCGCGGCAACGGCCCGCAAGCCTACCGTGGCGCCGACCTGCGCTACAGCATGGAGATCTCGCTGGAGCAGGCCGCGCACGGCCACGAGGCGCAGATCCGCGTGCCGCACTGGGACGATTGCGAACACTGCCACGGCAACGGCGCCGAGCCGGGATCGTCGGTGGAAACCTGCCCGACCTGTAATGGCGTGGGCCAGGTGCGTGTGTCGCAGGGCTTCTTCACGATGCAGCAGACCTGCCCGAAGTGCCACGGCAGCGGCAAGTTCATCCCGAAGCCGTGCACCAAGTGCCACGGCCAGGGCAAGATCAAGTCGCAGAAGACGCTCGAAGTGAAGATCCCCGCCGGGATCGACGAAGGCATGCGCATCCGTTCGTCGGGCAACGGCGAGCCGGGCATCAACGGCGGCCCGCCGGGCGACCTCTATGTGGAAGTGCACATCAAGGCGCACGAGGTATTCGAGCGCGACGGCGACGACCTGCACTGCCAGATGCCGATCTCCTTCGCCACGGCGGCGCTGGGCGGCGAACTGGAGGTGCCGACGCTGGGCGGCAAGGCCAGCTTCCCGGTGCCCGAGGGCACGCAGGCCGGCAAGACGTTCCGCCTGCGCGGCAAGGGCATCAAGGGTGTGCGCTCGGGCTATCCCGGCGACCTCTACGTGCATGTGAACGTGGAAACGCCGGTCAAGCTGACCGATGCCCAGAAGGAACTGCTGCGCCAGTTCGACCGCTCGGTGCACGAGGGCGGCTCGCGCCACAGCCCGCAGGAGCAATCCTGGATGGACAAGGTGAAGAGCTTCTTCAGCTGATCCGGCCGCTGCTGGAAACTGAAACCGGCTACGTGAGCAACGTGGCCGGTTTTTTATGTATCGTTAGCGCAGGAAGCCGGCCGTCTGTCCTCTGTTGGTGTTCTCCACCTCTCCCGCTCGCGGAGGGGGGCGGGGGAGAGGGCCGGCCCTCCGCATGCCGACCACGCTCGTACCCATTGATTGCCCAAACCGATCCCTTTGTCCTGCTAGACGATGCCCACGCCCCCGGCGTGGCCGCGTCGCGCCTGTACACCGGCTTTGTCCGCGAAGACGTCGTGCCCGCCGGGACCGATGCCGCCGTGCTCGACGGGCTGCTGACGCAAGGCTGGCGCGATAACTTCCACGTCGCGCTGTTCGCCCCCTACGAATTCGGCGGCCACCTGGTCGGCGCCCCGGTCCATCTGGACGAACTACTACCTTTTCACGATGGCGCGTTGCGCCTGCTGTGGTTCCGTACGCTGACGCTGCTCGATGCCGGACAGGTCAAGCAGTGGGTCGACGCACGGGCGCAACCCGGCCCGGCCGGCGTGCTCGACGTGGCCGGCAACCTGTCGCGCCAGCAGTACAGCGACGCCATCGCCCGCATCCACTCGTACATCGAGGCAGGCGATACCTACCAGGTCAACTTCACGCAACGGCTGCGGTTCCAGGCTTTCGGCGATCCGGTGGCCTTCTACGCCGCGCTGCGCGATGCCCAGCCCGTGCCGTTCGGCGCACTGGCGCGATTGCCCGGCGATGGCTGGGTGCTGTCGCTGTCGCCGGAACTGTTCGTCGCGCACGATGGCGACGGTCATCTGGTGGCGCGCCCGATGAAGGGCACGGCGCCGCGCACCGGCGACGCCGAAGTCGATGCGCGAGCCGCCAGGGTCCTCGCGGCCGACCCGAAGAATCGTGCCGAAAACGTGATGATTGTCGACCTGCTGCGCAACGACCTGGGGCGCCTGGCCGTGCCCGGCAGCGTGAGCGTGCCCGATCGCTTCGTGGTGGAGCCTTTTGGCCGCGTGCTGCAGATGACGTCGACCGTTACCGCCACGGCGCAGGCCGGCACGTCGTTCGGTGGGCTGATGCAGGCGCTGTTCCCGTGCGGGTCGATCACGGGCGCGCCCAAGCGACGCACCATGCAGATCATCGCCGAGCTGGAATCGTCGCCGCGCGGACTCTACACGGGGTCGATCGGCTGGCTCGACGCGCCGCGCGATGGCGCCGCGCTGGGCGCCTTCGGCATGTCGGTGGCGATCCGCACGCTGGTACTGGGCGCCGAGGGGAGGATGGCCTGCGGCGCGGCGAAATGGGCGTGGGCGGCGGCATCGTCCACGACAGCGTGGCGGACGACGAATTCGCCGAATGCGGCTGGAAGGCGCGCTTCCTTACCGCCCACGATCCTGGCTTCACGCTGTTCGAGACCATGCACGCGTGCGATGGCGTGGTGCTGCATCGCGAGCGACATCTCGCGCGCATCGCAATTTCTTCAAAGTCCTGTGGATTTGCCTTCGACCTGCCGGCCGCGCGCGCCGCATTGCAGGCCGAAGCGGCGCGCCTTGGCGATGGCAACTGGCGACTACGGATGAGCGTCGACAAGCGCGGCGCCGTCGCTTTTGCCAGCGGGGCGCTGGTGCCACTTCCCAGCGCGATGGTTGATCTCGAACTGGCGGAATTGCGATTGCCCGTGGCCGATGCGCTGCGCCGCTACAAGCTCAGCGCGCGCAGTACGTTCGATCAGGGCTGGCAGACTGCCGAGCGCGCCGGCGCATTCGATTGCCTGTTCTTCAGTACGCGAGACGAACTGCTGGAAGGCGGCCGCAGTTCGGTGTTCGTCAAGGTCGACGGACAGTGGCTGACGCCGCCGCTATCGGCCGACATCCTCCCGGGCGTGATGCGGGCAGTGGTGCTGGAGGAGGGGGATACGCTGGTCGACGGGCCGGTGGCCCAGACCGTCGTGACGCGCGAGATGGTGTTGCGGGCCGAGGCGATTGTCATCGCCAATGCGTTACGGGGGACGATGCGCGCGCGGCTGCGTATCAATTCCTGAGATGTTCTCCCCTCTCCCGCCGTGCGGGAGAGGGGAGCAAAACTAGCGGCAAGCGGTCGACCTCAAGCCGAGAACGTGTGTTCCACCGCCGGGAAACTGCCATCCTTCACCGCCGCCACATAGGCGCGCACGGCCGCTTCGATCGACGTCTGGCCGTCCATGAAGTTGCGGACGAACTTGGCCTTGCGGCCCGGGTAGATGTTCAGCATGTCCTGCAGCACCAGTACCTGGCCCGAGCAGTCGACGCCGGCGCCGATGCCGATGGTCGGCACCTTCACCAGCGCGGTCACCTCGCCGGCCAGCTTGGCGGGCACGGCTTCCATCAGGATGACCTGCGCGCCGGCCTGCTCCAGCGCCTGCGCCTCGCGCTTCAGTTGCGCGGCGCCGGCCTCGGTCTTGCCCTGCACCTTGAAGCCGCCGAACGCGTGCACCGACTGCGGGGTCAGGCCGATATGGGCGCACACCGGAATGCTGCGGTCGACCAGGAATTTCACGGTCGGCGCCAGCCATTCGCCGCCTTCGAGCTTCACCATCTGCGCGCCGGCGCGCATCAGCGTGGCGGCGCTTTCAAAGGCCTTCTCGGGCGTGGGATAGGTGCCGAACGGCAGGTCCGTCACCAGCAGCGCGGTCT
This sequence comes from Cupriavidus sp. EM10, assembly GCF_018729255.1. NCBI lineage: Bacteria > Pseudomonadati > Pseudomonadota > Betaproteobacteria > Burkholderiales > Burkholderiaceae > Cupriavidus > Cupriavidus sp. EM10. The sequence continues at coordinate 2,916,745 of NZ_CP076060.1, read as the reverse complement.
GGTTGCCGCGCGCCACGCATTCGGTGTGATACGCCATGTGCTCAAGCGTGACGGGCAGCGTGGTCTGCTGGCCTTGCATCACATTGCCCAGCGAATCGCCCACCAGGATCATTTCGACGCCGCAGTAGTCGAGCAGGGCGGCGAAGCTGGAATCGTAGGCGGTCAGCATGACGATCTTTTCGCCGGCGTCGCGCATGGCTTGCAGCTTGGGGGCGGTGACGGTCTTGCGGGAAGGGTCGAGGAGGTAACTCATGGCAGTGCCCGTAGGAGTGGCGGCCGTGTGTCGCACGAACAAGCTGCGGCGGCGGCCGTTGTCGTTATCGTGTGTTGTGCTGCCGGGGGCCTTAGGCGCGTCTTTGCAGCGGCGTTGGAGCAGATCAGCGGGCAGCGAGATTCAGAAAGGCCTTGCGGCCCCGCATGTTCTCGATGCGCGACAGTAGTGTACGGAAATCGCCGTCGTTGTCTACCGGATTGAAGTGGGCGGTATCGACGATCAGCACGGGGGCGTCGTCATAACGGTGGAACAGTTCGCCGTAGGCGTCATGCAGCCGTTGCAGGTACGACTCGTCGATAGCCGTTTCGCCAGGCAGACCGCGCCGCAGGATGCGTTCGCGCAGCAGCGACGGCGTGGCCTGCAGCATGATGACCAGGTCCACGCGTTGCGCGGGTACCTGCAGCCGGGCCGCCAGCGCATCGTAGAGCGCCAGTTCGTCGGCCTCCAGCGTCAGCGACGCGTAGAGCCGGTCGCGCGCGTGGAGAAAATTCGTAATCATGCGATGGCCGGCGAGCATCGCCGTCTGCCATTGCTGCAACTGCGTGGCGCGCTGGTTCAGGCAGGCCAGCTGCATTGCCAGCGCGTAGCGCTGCGGCTCGCGATAGAAACGTTCGAGGAAGGGATTGTGGCGCACGCCGTCGGGCAGTTCGCCAGCCCGCAGGTATTGCGCCAGGCGCTGGGCCAGCGCGGACTTGCCCGATCCGACCGGGCCTTCGATGACGATGCGTCGCAGATGGTCGAGCATGCGTCAGGCGCGCCGCGCGTTCAGGTTGGCGCGTTGCCTTCCTGCATGCGCGTGCACTTGCATGAGGAAAGCTTCTCGATGCGCTGGGACTGCACGCCGGGCAGGAAATCCGCCGCGCGCCCACGGCCTGGAATCTCCAGCGTGGGATCCAGTTCGAGCAGCGGCACCAGCACGAAGGCACGTTCCGTGATGCGGGGATGCGGCACGGTCAGGGCCTCGGTATTGATCGATTCGGCGCCGAACATCAGCAGGTCCAGGTCCAGCGTGCGTGGCGCGTTGCGGAACGGCCGCTCGCGGCCGAACTGGTCTTCGATGTGGTGGCAGATGCGCAGCAGTTGCGTGGCCGTGAACGTCGTCTCGACCTTGATCACGGCGTTGAAGTAATCGTCGCCCGTGGCGTCGACCGGGGCCGTGCGGTAGAACGACGACCGCGCAACGACCGTGACCCCGACCTGCTGGGCCAGGCACACGATGGCGTCTTTCAACGCCTGGCGCGCATCTCCAAGATTGGCGCCGATGCCGATGAAGGCAAGCGTCATGTTATTCCTCCGGCTGGGCGCGGCGCTTTTCCGGCTCGGGCTGACCTCCATCGGCCCCGTCAGTCGATTGCGCCTCACTGCGGGAAGACACTTTATCCGATTTCCGGGGACCGCGTCGGCGGCGCCGTTTGCGTGCCGGCGCGTCGCCTTCGGGGCCCGTGCCGTCCTCGGCGCCTTCCGTGCCGGCGTCCTGGTCGACGTCCTGGCCGCCGCCCTGGCTGTCACCCGAACTGCCCCGGGCGCCCTTGCCGGACTTGCTCGGCGCCGGCCGCGCCGACTCGAGCAGCGCTTCGCGCTCGTCGGGATGGGCGTTCTGGAAATCGGTCCACCACTTGCCCACTTCGGCAGGCTGCTCGCCGGCCTCGCAACGCAGTTGCAGGAAGTCGTAGCCGGCGCGGAAGCGCGGCGATTCCAGCAGGCGGTACGGCATGCGGCCCACGCGTTTCTCGAAGCGCGGCTGCATGCCCCAGATGTCGCGCATGTCGGTCACAAAGCGGCGCTGGATGGCCAGCTGGCCGGTCTGCTTTTCCAGGACCATGTCCATGGCCGTGTTCAGCGCGGCGATCGGATGCTCGCCCTCTTCGCGCAGCTTGGTCCAGCGCTGCAGCACGTGGTGCCACAGCAGCGACGCGAACAGGAAGCCCGGCGACACCGGCTTGCCGGCCTGTACGCGCCGGTCGGTGTTGTCGAGCGCCAGCTGCACGAAGCGCTGGCCCATCGGCTGCTCGATCGCCACGTCCAGCAGCGGCAGCAGGCCCTTGTGCAGGCCGGCCTTGCGCAGTTCCTGCAGCGACGCCCAGGCGTGGCCCGACATCAGCAGCTTGAGCATCTCGTCGAACAGGCGTGCGCTGGGCACGTTGTGGATCAGCGGCGCCAGCTCGGCGATCGGCGCACGCGTTTCCTCGTCGATGCCGAAGCCGGTCTTGGCGGCAAAGCGCACCACGCGCAGCATCCGGACCGGGTCCTCGCGGTAGCGCGTGACCGGGTCGCCAATCATGCGCAGCGTGCGGGCGCGGATGTCTTCCATGCCGTGATGGTAGTCATGCACGGTCTGCGCGGCCGGATCGTAGTACATCGCGTTGATCGTGAAGTCGCGGCGTTCCGCGTCCTCGGCCTGCGATCCCCACACGTTGTCGCGCAGCACGCGGCCGCTGGCGTCGATCGCGTGCGTCTTGCTGTCCAGTTCGGCCCGCTTCAGGCGGCGGCCTTCGGGCAGCGTCTCGCTGGCCACGGCGTCCACCAGCGCACGGAAGGTCGAGACCTCGATGATTTCCTGCTCGCGCCCGCCGTAGAACGTCACGTGCACGATCTGGAAGCGGCGGCCGATGATGCGCGAACGGCGGAACAGTGCCTGCACCTGCTCCGGCGTGGCGTTGGTGGCCACGTCGAAGTCCTTCGGCTTGATGCCGAGCAGCAGGTCGCGCACGGCGCCGCCTACGATGTAGGCCTGGTAGCCGGCCTGCTGCAGCGTGGACGTGACCTTGACCGCGTTGCGCGAAATCAGCGCCGGGTCGATCCGGTGTTCATCCACGCCAACCACGCGTGGGGTGTGGGCGCGGCCCGTGCGGCGCTGTTTGGGGCCCGGCTTGCCGAGCAGCCGGGTGATGAGCTTCTTTATCACGTCAGAACAGGTCCATGATGCGCCAGCCAGCCGCTGCCGCGTGGTTGCGCAGGCGGTCGTCGGGGTTGGCGGCGATCGGCTCGCTGACTTTTTCGAGCAGCGGCAGGTCGTTGGCCGAATCGCTATAGAACGTGGTGGTGCCGAAGTCGTCCCACTTGGCGCCCAGGCTCTTGAGCCAGCCTTCCACGCGGGTGATCTTGCCCTCGCGGAAGCTCGGCACGCCGGCCACTTCTCCGGTAAAGGCGCTTTCGGACTTGCCGTCGACCGTTTCCGGGTCGGTGGCGATCAGGTGCTTGATGCCGAAGGCCTGGGCGATCGGCGCGGTCACGAAGCTGTTGGTGGCGGTGACCACGGCGCACAGGTCGCCGGCTTCCAGGTGCTTGTACACCAGGGCCTTGGCCTGCGGGGTGATGACGGGCTCGATGACTTCGTGCATGAAGCGCACGCGCCATTGATCCAGGCGGTCGCGCGGGTTGGCCGCCAGCGGGGCCAGCGCAAAGCGCAGGAATTCCTGGATATTGAGCGTCCCAGCCTTGTATTGGCTGTAGAACTCGTCGTTCTTGCGACGATACGATTCCTCGTCGACGACGCCCATGCGGACCAGGAAGCGGCCCCATTCGTGGTCGCTATCGGTCGGGATCAGGGTGTGGTCGAGGTCAAACAGTGCCAGATTCATGGGGCGCGATTTTACATTAAGGTGCCGCGGGCGGTCGGCCTGTCCCGGGCGGAAGCGGGGCGGCGTCTCGGCCAGCCCACGGACAATCGGTTGGTTCCGGTGCTTACTCCCGGAATTCGGCGAACATTTCGCGCAGCAGCGGCAACGTCACCGCGCGCTTGCGCTCCAGCGCATACATGTCCAGCGCATCGAGCAGTGCCATCAGGCTGGGCATGTCGCGATAGTGGCGCGTGACGAGCCAGTGCGGGATTTCGGGCGACAACTGCAGCCCGCGCTCCTTGGCGGCCTGCACCAGCGCGGCCATCTTGTCCTCGTCGGACAGCGGCTGCAGCTGGTAGACCAGCCCCCAGCCCAGCCGAGTGCGCAGGTCTTCACGTACCGGCATGGCGCGCGGCGCCAGCCCGCCCGCCACCACCAGCGCGCAGCGCACATGCGCGCGCACCTCGTTATAAAGCGAAAAAACGGCGATCTGGCGCGCTTCATCCAGCAGGTCGACATTGTCGACGGTATAGATCTGGCAGGCCGGGTCGAACGTGAAGTCGGCCAGCGCGTGGTGTGGACTCAGGTAGCGGCAGTTCAGGCCGGCGTGGATCGCGGTGTCGCATACGGCATGCAGCAGGTGGGTGCGGCCGGAACCCATGTCGCCCCACAGGTAGAACAGGCGGTCGTTGGCTTGCTCGCGCGCCACCAGGCCGGGCAGGTCGCGCAGGCGCGCCACCGGCTCGCGGTTGGCCGACACAAAGAAATTGTCGAACGTGGAGGGGGCGGGCTGCCCAGTTCCAGCGACAGCTGCTTATGACTATGACGCGGTGACATGACGAATCCGTTACTTTGCCTGGCGCTGGGGCTAGTGCCAATAAAGGTCGCTGGCCAGGTAAACGCGTCGCAACTGACTCGCGCCGACCAGCAGCACCGCACAGGTTGGCAATGCCAGCAGCACGCCAAAGAAGCCGAACAGCTGCCCGAACGCCAGCAGCGCGAAGACCACCACCAGAAACGGCGTCAGCACGGGGGCCAGCGCCAGGATCACGGCAAACTGGGCGGCGGCCACGACAATCCACAGCACGATGCGCTTGGTGTCTTGGGAAAGCAGGGGGGCGGTCATCGGAGGGGCCGGGGCGTCATAGTTGGCAGTGTGGCAGGTGGATTCGTCCGCGATCACTGGTCGCCGGGAGCCTGTATCCGTTAAAATCGCGATTTTACTGGACTCGCGCCCGTGCTCCGCACCCGATTGGCACCATCGCCCGGGAAGCGGCATTAAAGCGGCGAATTCAGCACTTTACCCTCCTCAAAGACAAGCAGGTTCTCATGAGCGCATCCCCGACCGCCGGCCAGGCAGGCCTTTCCTACCGCGATGCCGGTGTTGACATCGACGCCGGCGACGCCCTGATCGACCGCATCAAGCCGTTTGCCAAGCGCACCATGCGCGAAGGCGTGATGGCCGGCATCGGCGGATTCGGCGCCCTGTTCGAACTGTCGAAGAAGTACCAGGAGCCGGTGCTGGTGTCCGGCACCGACGGCGTGGGCACCAAGCTCAAGCTGGCGTTCCAGTTGAACCGCCACGACACCGTGGGCCAGGATCTGGTGGCCATGAGCGTCAACGACATCCTGGTGCAAGGTGCCGAGCCGCTGTTCTTCCTCGACTATTTCGCCTGCGGCAAGCTGGACGTGGATACCGCCGCGACCGTGATCCAGGGTATCGCGCATGGCTGCGAACTGTCGGGCTGCGCGCTGATCGGTGGCGAAACCGCCGAAATGCCGAGCATGTACCCGGACGGCGAGTACGACCTGGCCGGTTTCGCGGTCGGTGCGGTGGAAAAGAAGAAGATCATCGACGGCAGCACGATCCGCCCGGGCGACGTGGTGCTGGGCCTGGCCTCGTCGGGCGCACACTCGAACGGTTACTCGCTGGTGCGCAAGATCATCGAAGTGGCCAAGCCGGGCCTGAACGCCGACTTCCACGGCCAGCGCCTGCAGGACGCCATCATGGCGCCGACGCGCATCTACGTGAAGCCGCTGCTGTCGCTGATCGACACGCTGCCGGTCAAGGGCATGGCCCACATCACCGGCGGCGGCCTGACCGAAAACGTGCCGCGCGTACTGGCCGACAACCTGACGGCCGTGATTCAGCGCGATGCCTGGACGCTGCCGCCGCTGTTCCAGTGGCTGCAGGCGCAAGGCAACGTGGCCGACGCCGAAATGCACCGCGTGTTCAACTGCGGCATCGGCATGGTCGTGATCGTGGCCAGGGAAGACGCCGAACGCGCCATCCGCCACCTGCAGGCCGCCGGCGAAGCCGTATGGCAAATCGGCGAGATCCAGGAACGCGCCGAAGGCCAGGCACAGACCGTGGTGGTTTGATTTCAGGTTAGTCTTCCGCCGTGTTTTCTCCCCTCTCCCGCATTGCGGGAGAGGGGCCGGGGAGAGGGCAAAGCGGTTCTGCTTGCCGATCATCGCAGTTTGAACCGCCGCTCCCTCACCCCAACCCCTCTCCCACTGCGCGGGAGAGGGGAGCACCCCCCTCTCAAGCACCCCCCAAGCACCCGTCAAGCAGCGCTTAGCGCTCTCAACGCTTCCCCCGTCACGCGGCAGATTCGCCAGTCCGGCATCACGTCCGCGCCCATTGCCTGATAAAAATCGATCGACGGCTGGTTCCAGTCCAGCACCGACCACTCGAAGCGGCCGCAGCCGCGTTCGACGGCCAGCGCCGCCAGGTGCTTGAGCAGGGTCTTGCCCAGGCCATGGCCGCGCCAGGCGGGCTCGACGAACAGGTCTTCCAGGTACAGGCCGGGTTTGGCCAGGAAGGTCGAGAAATTGTGGAAGAACAGCGCAAAGCCCACGGCGCGCTTCGCGCCATCGTGGTCGACTTCCACGATCACCGCTTCGGCATGCGGCCGGGCGCCGAACAGCGCATCGCCCAGCTTCTGCGGCGTGGCTTCCACCAGATGGGTCAGCTTTTCGTATTCGGCCAGGGCCGAGATCAGGCGGAACAGCGTGTCGCTGTCGGCAGGCGTGGCAGGGCGGATCGAGAAGACGGTCATCGCTATTCGCTTAAAAAACTGAAAAAACGGAAGCGATGATTATCGGTCACGCGGCCAGCGATCACCAGCCTGCGGCCTGGGCCACCTGTGCGACGTAATCGGGCGCCAGGGCATCGACGCTGATGCGCTCCGGCGTGCTACGCAGCCATGTCAACTGCCGCTTGCAGAGCTGGCGCGTGGCGGCGATGCCGCGCTCGCGCATGGTGGCCACATCGCAATCGCCGTCCAGGTATTCCCACACCTGCCGATAGCCGACGCAGCGCATCGACGGCAGGCCCAGATGCAGGTCGCCGCGCGCGCGCAGGCGCCGGACTTCGTCGATCAGGCCGCCGTTCAGCATGGCGTCGAAGCGGTCGGCGATACGGGCATGCAGCACGGCGCGATCCGACGGCTCCAGCGCAATCACGCGATAGCGCGCATCGGCCGCGCCCGTGAAGGTCCGCGCGTCGGCCTGGCGTGCCAGCAGGGCGGACATCGGCTGGCCGCTCAGCCGGTGGATCTCCAGCGCGCGCTGGATACGCTGCGCATCGTTCGGCGCCAGCCGGGCGGCCGTGACCGGGTCGACCTCGGCCAGCATCGCATGCAGCGCCGGCCAGCCACGTTCGGCGGCCAGTGCATCGAGTTCGGCGCGCACCGTGGCATCGGCCTGCGGCAGGTCGTTCAGCCCCTGCGTCAGCGCCTTGTAGTAGAGCATCGTGCCGCCGACGATCAGCGGCGTATGCCCGCGTGCGCGGATTTCGTCGATCAGCCGCTCGGCATCGGCCACGAACTGCGCGGCGGAGTAGCTGTCGAGCGGATCGATGATGTCGATCAGGTGGTGCGGCACGCTGGCCAGCTCGGCCGGCGTGGGCTTGGCCGTGCCGATATCCATCTCGCGATAGACCAGCGCGGAATCGAGGCTGATGATCTCCACCGGCTTGCGCGCGGCCAGTTCCAGCGCGGCGGCCGTCTTGCCCGACGCGGTGGGCCCGAGCAGGCAGACGATGGGCGGAAATTCGGAAAACTGCGATGACATCTTCAGGCGGCCAAGGCGGGATTACTGGCCGCGCAGGAACAGGCGGTCGAGTTCGGTCACGGTGAGCTGCACCCAGGTGGGGCGGCCGTGATTGCACTGGTCGGCGCGTTCGGTCTGCTCCATCTGGCGCAGCAGCGCGTTCATTTCCTCGACGGTCAGCTTGCGATTGGCGCGCACGGCGCTATGGCAGGCCAGCGTCGCCAGCAGTTCGTTCTGCCGCTCGGCCAGCACGCGCGAGCCGCCGTAGGACTGCAGGTCGCGCAGCACGTCGCGCGCCAGCGCTTCGGCATCGGCCTGCTTGAGCAGCGCCGGAATGGCGCGCACGGCAAGCGTGGTGGGCGACACGGGCGCGATATCGAAGCCCAGCAGCTGCAGCGTTTCCTGGTGCTCCTCGGCCGCGCCGATTTCCACCGGATTGGCGGGCAGCGTGACCGGGATCAGCAGCGGCTGCACGGCCAGCTGGCGGGCCGCCAGGCCGTCCTTGATCTGTTCGTAGAGGATGCGCTCGTGCGCGGCATGCATGTCCACCAACACCAGCCCGCGCGCATTCTGCGCCAGCACATAGATGCCGTGCAGCTGGGCGATGGCATAGCCGAGCGGATGGTCGGCATCGCCCGCGTCGGGATCTGGCAGTGCCGACGCGCGCGGCGGCAGGCGGTCGAGCAGGCCGGGCGGATCGTCGGCACGGGCGGCCTGGGCATCGGCCAGCCAGGCGGGCGGGCGCGATGCGGGCTGCCACGACGCGGTACCAGCGGCCCCCGCCGAGGTCGCGTCGCGGACCATGCCCAGGTACGCCTGGCGCGGCTGCGCGATGCCCAGTTCGGTCTGACGGGCCGCCGAATAGTTGATCCATTGCGGCGCGGCGCCAGGCACCCCGGCTCCGGGCGCGGCGGGCCGCGCAGATGGCACCGGCATCAGGCCGGCTCCATCGCCGGTATCGGAATGCAGGCTGTCGCCCTGTTCGCCGGCCTGGCGTGCCAGGCAGCGCTGCACCGCGTGATAGACGAACTGGTGAACGGCGCGCGATTCGCGGAAGCGGACCTCGATCTTCGACGGGTGGACGTTGACGTCGACCAGCTCGGGCGGCAGGTCCAGGCACAGCACGTACGACGGGAAGCGGTCGCCGTGCAGCACGTCCTGGTAGGCGCTGCGCACGGCGTGATTGAGCAGCTTGTCGCGCACGAAGCGGCCGTTGACAAAGAAGTACTGCTGGTCGGGCCGCCCGCGCGATGCCGTGGGCAGGCCGGCAAAGCCGTACAGGTGCAGTGCGTCGGCATCCTCGTCCAGGGCCAGCCGCGCCCGGGCGAAGTCGCCGCCCAGTACCTGGGCGGTGCGCGCGGACACATCGCCCGCATTCCAGTGTTCCAGCGGCTTGCCGTTATGGTGGACCGAGATCGTGACGTCGGGCCGCGCCAGCGCCGCGCGCCGGATCATCTCCAGGCAGTGGCCGAGCTCGGTTTGTTCCGATTTAAGGAACTTTCTACGCGCTGGCGTGTTGAAGTACAGGTGCTGCACGTCGATCATCGTGCCCACGCCGCCCGAGGCCGGCTGCAACTGGCCGCTGTCGGCGCTGATCTGGGTGGCGTGCGTGGCGGTTGCGGTGCGGCTGGTGAGCACCAGATGCGACACCGAGGCGATCGATGCCAGGGCTTCGCCCCGGAAACCGAGCGTCAGCACCGATTCGAGTTCGTCGAGCGAGGCGATCTTGCTGGTGGCGTGGCGCATCAGCGCAACGGGCAGTTCGTCGGCGGGGATGCCGCAGCCGTTGTCGGTGATAACGATGCGCCGCACGCCGCCTTCCTCGAGCCGGATGCCAAGCTGCGTGGCGCCGGCATCGAGCGCGTTTTCAAGCAGTTCCTTGACCACCGAAGCGGGCCGTTCCACCACCTCGCCGGCCGCAATCTGGCTGATCAGTTGATCCGGCAACGGACGGATCGGGCGGCCAGGCTGGGTGGTGGGAAGGGTGGTGCGAAGGGTGGTCTGGGCGTCGGGCAGGGCGGCATCGGCAGGCATGCGGCCGATTATACGTGCGGCCGGACACGTTTTCGGCACACCCGCCGCCAAGACGTGACGGATTGTCGTAATGGCTCTTGTATGATGGGGGCCTTCATTGGAGAGAGGCTAATTTGGATACCGTATTGCATCTGATCGACATGGTCCTGCATGTCGACAAATTCCTGGGGCAGTTCGTCCTGGACTATGGGGTCTGGGTCTACGGCATCCTGTTTGCCATCGTCTTTGCCGAGACCGGGCTGGTGGTGCTGCCGTTCCTGCCGGGCGACTCGCTGCTGTTCATTGCCGGCGCCATGTGCGCGGCCGGCGCCATGAACGAGTGGATGCTGTCGGGGCTGCTGTTCGTGGCCGCCGTCACGGGCAACACCATCAACTACTTCGTCGGCAGCTGGGTGGGGCCCAAGGTCTTCGACCAGCACTGGCGATTCCTGGACCAGCAGGCGTTGCGCAAGACCCACGACTTCTATGAGCGCCATGGCGGCAAGACGCTGGTGATGGCGCGCTTCATCCCGATCGTGCGGACGTTTGCCCCGTTCGTGGCCGGCGTGTCGCAGATGACGTTCGCGCGCTTCCAGCTGTTCAATGTGATCGGGGCGGCCGCGTGGGTGTTCGGCCTGGTTTTTGCCGGCTACTTCTTCGGCAACCTTCCATTCATCAAGCAGTACCTGAACCTGATCGTGCTGGCCGGTATCGGCGCCGCCGTGGTGCCGCTGGTGCTTGGCGGCCTGTGGAAGCTGGTGCGCGGCAAGGGCCGCTCGCGCGCCCCGGCCGAACGCTGATCCGGGTCCCGGGCGCCGACGCGTCCGGGGGTCAGCTCAGGCTGCGGCTCATCATGCGCAGGGCCGGCATGCGGTCGCGGATCTGCGTGGTATCGGCCGCATCCGGACGGGCCTGGACGTAGGCTTCCAGGTCCTCCAGCGCCGGCCGGAAACATTCCAGGTTGGCGTAGGCCAGGCCCCGGTCGCGCACTTCCTCGATCGAATCGGGCAGCAGGATCACCAGCCGGTTCTGCACCGCCAGCAGCCGCTGCCAGCGCGATTCCTGCAGATAGATGGCCTTCAGGTTGCGCAGGATGCGCGCCACGATCTCGCGATGGCCGGCCACCTGCAGGAACAGCCCCAGCGGCACTTCATTCGACCCCGTGATGCCCTCGCGCTCCAGGAACGGGTCCAGCATCTCCTGCAACTGCTCCTTCGACAGCGTTTCGCCAGTCAGCGGGTCGAGCACGACTTCCCCGGCGGGAATCGTCATGCGCACCAGGAAATGATTGGGAAACGACACCCCCTTGAGCGGCAGGCCGATCTGCTGCCCCAGTTCCATGTAGAGCACCGCCAGGGAAATGGGAATGCCCCGGCGCTGTTTCAGCACCACGTTCAGGTACGAATTGTCCGGATCGTAGTAGTCGTTGGCGTTGGGCCCGAAACCGAGGTCGCGGTAGAAGAAATGATTCAGCAGGCGCAGGCGCTGGATGGCTGGGGTGCCTTCGGCGATCCGCCGCTTCAGGCGCACCGCCAGTACGTCGAGGCTGGCCAGTTCCGCCTGGAGGTCAAGGTCAGGGTAGGCGTCCTGGGCGATCGCGAGCGCGGTCTCGGTCAGCGGGATGGCGTCGTCTTCGGCCACGAGGCTGGCGAAGTAATCCAGGACTTTCGTGGAGGTCATGGGGCGGTGTTCCTGACTAGCCGGCGCGGCGCCGGAAGGCTGCGTAGCGCAGGCCCATGAGCCACAGTGTACCGAAGTAGACCGCCGCCGCAAGTACCAGGCAGGCAGCCATCAGCGCGATGCGCAGCCACGGCGTGGCACCCATCGCCACCCAGTCGAAATTGCGCGAGAACCACAGCAGCATGCCGGACAGGATCAGCACCGCCGCCACCAGGCGCAGCAGGAACAGGCCCCATCCCGGGGCAGGGTGGTAGAAGCCACGGCGGCGCAGGCCAAAGAACAGCAGCAGCGCGTTGACGGTGGCGCCGAAGCTGATCGACAGCGCCAGCCCCGCATGGGCGAAAATCGGCACGAACACGTAGTTCGACGCCTGCGTGATGGCCAGCACGAGCAGCGCGATCTTGACCGGCGTGCGGATGTCCTGGCGCGCGTAGAAGCCCGGCGTCAGGATCTTGATCAGCACGATGCCGAGCAGCCCGACGCCGTAGGTGGCCACCGCCTGGCGCGTCATGTCCACCGCGTGCGCGTCGAACTTGCCATAGTTGAACAGTACCGACACCAGCGGTGTGCCGAACACGAAGAGGGCGGCGGCGCTTGGCACGGCCAGCAGGAAGGTCAGGCGCAGGCCCCAGTCCAGCAGGCCCGAATATTCTTCGCGGTCGTCATTGGCACTGGCGCGCGACAGGCTCGGCAGCAGGATCGTGCCCAGGGCCACGCCAAGCAGCGCCGTGGGGAATTCCATCAGGCGGTCGGCATAGGTCAGGAACGACACGCTGCCGGCGCCCAGCCGCGACGCGATATTGGTATTGATGATCAGGCTGATCTGGGCCACGGACACGGCCAGCAGGGCCGGCGCCATCTGCTTGACCACGCGCCGCACGCCCGGGTTGGCCCAGGCCTGCCGAAGGTTCAGCGAGATGCGCGGCAGCACCCCCAGGCGCCGCATGGCGGGCACCTGGATGAGCAGCTGCAGCACGCCGCCAATCAGCACGCCCCAGGCCTGCGCGTAGATCGGCTGCTTCATGTGTGGGCCCACCCATAGCGCGGCCACGATCAGGCAGAGATTGAGCAGCACCGGCGTGAAGGCCGGCACGGCAAAGTTGCGCCAGGAGTTCAGGACGCCGGACGCCAGCGCCACCATCGAGATCAGGCCGATGTACGGGAACATCACCCGCGTCATGAACACGGCGGCGTCGTAGGTCTCGGCGTCGCCCCGGAAGCCCGTGGCGACCACGGTCATGACGATGGGCGCGGCGATCACGCCCACCAGCGACACGGCGGCCAGCACCCAGGCCATCACCGTGGCTACGGCGTCGATCAGCAGGTGGGTCTCGGCGTCGCCGCGCTTGCCGTGGTACTCGTTCAGGATCGGCACGAAGGCCTGCGAGAAGGCGCCCTCGCCAAAAATGCGGCGCAGCAGGTTGGGGATGCGGAACGCCACGTTGAAGGCATCGGTCATGTCCGATGCGCCGAACGCCCTGGCAATCAGGATTTCGCGCAACAGGCCGGTGATGCGCGAGAGCATCGTCAGGCCGCTGATGGTGGCAAGCGCTTTGAGCAGGTTCAAGGTGGTATTCGGGGAAAGCTTCGGGCCGGCCGGCGGTTGCGCAGCCAGGGCGGAACGCGGTTCAGACGCCCGTCAGGCCCCAAAAGTTGCCGCGGCGCCACGGTATGCGGCCAGGCGGCGCCGGATGTGGCGCTTATTATACGGATCGGCCGTTGCGGGGCGACCGCCTCCACGGGTATACGAATCACCCTTGCCTGGGACGCCGGCATGTGTGTATAATCGCCGATTCGCAAGGACAGTCGCGTCCAGGATTCGTTTGTCGAAACATCCCGGGTCGCAAGATGTGACTTAATTGTTGCGTCCCAAATTATTGCGTCGCCCCGGGCGCGCATTCTGAATTCAGGAAGAGATATATGGCAAATTCCGCACAAGCTCGCAAGCGCGCGCGCCAAGCCGTCGCCGCGAACGCCCACAACTCCAGCCTGCGCTCGCGCCTGCGCACCGCCGTCAAGGCAGTCCGCAAGGCCATCGACGCCGGCGACAAGGCCGCTGCTGCTGAAATCTTCAAGCAGTCGCAAACGATCATCGACAGCATCGCTGACAAGAAGATCGTGCACAAGAACAAGGCCGCACGTCACAAGTCGCGCCTGTCGGCCGCCATCAAGGGCATGGCCGCCTAAGTCTGCCCCGGCCACCTCGGTGGCCTGCAGAAACGAAAAGCTCGTCTCCGGACGGGCTTTTTTGTTTTCTGGCTTGTGTTCCAGCCAACAAAAAACCCGGCGCCGGCCGGGTTGTGCGTTTGCGGGTTTGCCTGGCTTCGATGTCAGCTATCGAACGAACAGGCTTCCACCACCTGGAGATTGTTGTCGCGGGCGAAGTTCAGGACGAAATCCAGCGCCTTCGGCTCGATGTCGCGCAGCCGCGTATCGACCACCACGTTCTTCACGCCGGCCACGATCACGGGGCGCACATAAGGCGAATAGGTCAGGCGGGGATCGCCGGTATCGCCCTCGGGGCGGAATTGCGCCATCACGCCACACAGCCGCTCGGCCCAGTCGCTGGGGCGAAAGGTCTTGCCTTCCTTCGTAACGCCTTGGATGAAGTATTCGCGGACTTGGGGGTGGTCATGGGACTGCGGGGATCTGCTTGGTGACTCGACGGTAAACCCGCTTCCACGGGCGCACCGTTTGACGCGTCCAGCGGGCGATTGGTTCGCGCGCATCCGGACATGACCAGCGGGGCGTGGTGTCGGCGGGGGCACTTTTGATGCCGGCGGCGGGCCTTGGCAAGGGTATGCCGGGCCCCGCGTGAATCAGCGAGTATTATATCTTATATAAGACTTGCGCATAAGTCTGAATCCTGTCGGAAACCTGTCAGTGGCGGCCTGCGCCGGCTCTGGATGGGCCTCCAGAACGTTAACGGCCCGGGCTCGCCAAAGCTGCAATAATCCCTTATGATCTTTGCAACTACATTGCGCAAGCGACGCGAAAGGCGGCTCCGCGACACGCTCCGGCCCTGAAAGATTGCCCTGTGGCGCAATCATCGGGCTGCGTGTTCCAAGCGAGTCGCCTTCTTTGTTTTATGAGCCCAACCCCGATCAAGCATTACCTCCAGTTCAGCGACCTCGGTGCCGACGAGTACGCGTACCTGCTGGACCGCGCGAGGATCCTGAAGGCGAAGTTCAAGAACTACGAGACATGGCACCCGCTGCACGACCGCACGCTGGCCATGATCTTCGAAAAGAATTCCACGCGTACGCGCCTGTCGTTCGAGGCTGGCGTCCACCAGCTGGGCGGCCATGCGGTGTTCCTGAACACCCGCGATTCGCAGCTGGGCCGTGGCGAGCCGATCGAGGATGCTGCGCAGGTGATCTCGCGCATGGTGGACATCATCATGATCCGCACCTACGGCCAGGACATCATCGAGCGCTTTGCCGCGCATTCGCGCGTGCCGGTGATCAACGGGCTGACCAACGAATACCACCCCTGCCAGGTGCTGGCCGATGTCTTTACGTACATCGAGCAGCGCGGCAGCATTGCCGGCAAGACCGTGGCCTGGATTGGCGACGCCAACAACATGGCGTACACCTGGATCCAGGCGGCCGAGCGGCTCGACTTCACGTTCACGTTCTCGGCGCCTCCGGGCTACCAGCTCGATCCGGACATGGTGCCGGCTTCGGCCGCGCCGCGCGTGAAGGTGTTCGCCAATCCGCTGGAAGCCTGCCAGGGCGCGCACCTGGTGACCACCGACGTCTGGACCAGCATGGGCTTCGAGGCCGAGAACGAAGCGCGCAAGCGTGCGTTCAAGGACTGGATGGTGACCACGGCGATGATGGACCGCGCCGCTGACGATGCGCTGTTCATGCACTGCCTGCCGGCCCACCGTGGCGAGGAAGTCGAGGCCGCCGTGATCGACGGCCCGCGCAGCGTGGTCTGGGAAGAAGCCGAAAACCGCCTGCACGTGCAAAAGGCACTGATGGAATATCTGCTCTGCGGCCGCTATTGAGCCGGCAGGAGCCAGGGGAAAAGGGGGCCGCGAGGGCTCCCTTTTTTACGCCCTGATTTTACGTTTTCACGAAACCGGAAGATCCGAGGAGATTGAGATGAGCCAGTTCGACAACGTATCGGTCGTCAAGAAGGCCAACCTGTATTTCGATGGCAAGTGCGTGAGCCACACGGTGCTGTTTGCCGACGGCACGCGCAAGACGCTGGGTGTGATCTTCCCGGCCGCGCTGACGTTCAACACGGGCGCCCCCGAAGTCATGGAAATCAACGCGGGCAGCTGCCGCGTGCGCCTGGCGGGTTCGGAAGAGTGGAAGACCTACAACGCCGGCCAGCAGTTCGATGTGCCGGGCAACAGCAGCTTCGACATCGAAGTGACCGAGACCCTGGACTACGTCTGCCACTTCGCTTGAGCGGCGGGTTTTCTCCCCTCTCCCGCCTGCGGGAGAGGGGCGGGGGAGAGGGCCGAGGTATCAATCCAGACATGTCAGGTTTGAACCGCTGAGCCCTCACCCCCAACCCCTCTCCCACGCTGTGGGAGAGGGGAGTAGCAAAACCGTCAAAGAATCACCGGTTCCGGCTCGATCCGCACGCCAAAGCGTGCCTGCACCGTATCGGCGATGCGGTCCGCCAGCTTCAGCAGCGCGGCGCCCGTGCCGCCGCCGTGGTGCACCAGCACCAGCGCCTGCTTGCCGTAGACGCCCACGGGGCCGTCGTCCAGCCCCTTGAAGCCGCACTGGTCGATCAGCCAGCCCGCCGCCAGCTTGTAGCGGCCGTCGGGCTGGGGATAGCTGACCAACTCCGGATGCTCGGCCAGCAGCGTGTCGCGCTGATCGGCCTCCACCACCGGATTCTTGAAGAACGACCCCGCATTGCCGACTTGCGCCGGATCGGGCAGCTTTCGCGAGCGGATTGCAATCACCGCCTCGCGCACCTGCGCCGCACTGGGCGTTGCAATGTGTTGCAGTTCACGCGCCAGTTCGCCGTAGTTCAGCACCGGCTGCCAGGCCTTTGGCAGGCGCAGTGTCACGGCCGTGATGATGTAGCGGTCGCGGCCTTCGCGCTTGAACAGGCTGTCGCGGTAGCCGAATGCGCAGGCGTCCAGGTCGAGGGTGACGAATTCCTGCGTCCGGCGATCGTAGGCGCGCAGCCACGCAAAGCGTTCGCGCAATTCCACGCCATAAGCGCCAATGTTCTGGATCGGGGCGGCGCCGGCGGTGCCCGGGATCAGGGCCAGGTTTTCCAGGCCCGGCATGCCGTCGGCCACGGTCCGGCCCACCAGGCCATGCCAGTTCTCGCCGGCCCCGGCCGTCACCAGCCAGTCGTCGCCGTCAGCGGCGATGTCGTAGCCCGGAATTTCCATCAGCAGCACGCAGGCGTCGAGGTCGCCCGTCAGCACCACATTGCTGCCGCCGCCGAACACCACCACCGGCAATCCGGCCACGCGCGGGTCGGAAAGGGCCGAAATCAGGTCCGATTCGCTTCGAATATGCGCTGCCAGGCGCGCTCTCGCGTCGAACCCGAATGTATTGTGGGTGCGCAGGGGATAAAATTCGTAAAAATCTGCCATGAAGGACGGGGAAAGCACCCCGGACCGGGGCAGGCCAAGATTATACGAAACCGCATGAACCGGCCGCCGCCGCAAACGGCGAGCCCCGCAATACCAGGAGAATCGATATGCCCTCGTTTGACGTAGTGTGTGAAGCCAATATGGTGGAAGTGAAGAACGCCGTGGAGCAGTCCAACAAGGAAATCTCCACGCGATTCGACTTCAAGGGGTCCGATGCCCGCATCGAGCACAAGGAAGGCGAGTTGACCGCGTTTGCCGACGACGATTTCAAGCTCGACCAGGTCAAGGACGTGATGATCAACAAGATGGCCAAGCGCAACGTGGATGTGCGCTTCCTGGACTACGGCAAGGTGGAAAAGGTCAGCGGCGACAAGGTCAAGCAGGTCATCACGATCAAGAAGGGCGTGACCGGCGACCTGGCCAAGAAGATCGTGCGCATGATCAAGGACAGCAAGATCAAGGTGCAGGCCAGCATCCAGGGCGACGCGGTGCGCGTGTCGGGCACCAAGCGCGACGACCTGCAGTCGGTGATCGCGCTGCTGCGCAAGGACGTCAGCGAGGCACCGTTGGATTTCAATAATTTCAGAGACTGAGCGCCTGGGCGGCGCGCAGCGTCGCCGTTATTGCCCCTGCCGCGCTTGCGGCAGGCCGCCGATCTTCGCGCCGGCCTTGATGCCCTTCTGCGCGAACCAGCCCTTGTTCATCTCCAGCGCGTAGCGCACGGCCGCGCGCGGGCAATGGTTGTCCTCGGTTTGCGGCTTCATGTCCTCGATGTTGACGATGCTGCCATCATCGGCCAGGAAGGCGATGGACAGCGGCAGGTCCGTATTGCGCATCCAGAAGCAGTGGCCGGCCTTTTCCTCGAACACGAACAGCATGCCGGCGTTGGCGGGCATCGACTTGCGGAACATCAGCCCGCGCTCGCGCGCGTCGGACGACGCAGCCACCTCGGCCTGGATGGCGTACATGCCGGCGGTCAGCGGGATGACGGGCAGCGCGGATTGCGCCTGGGCCAGGCTCGTCAGCGCGGCGGCGCCCACGGCCATCAGGATCTTGAACACGGGATGCATGGCGGATCTTGTCGTTGGAGGTCTTGCTGCAGCCGAGAGCATAGCGCAGCCATGCCAGCCGTGCCGATGCGCCGGACATGAAAAAAGGCAGGTCGCATCGGCGCCTGCCTTTATGCAAGCGCGCGGACGCGTGGCCCGCGCGCGAACCGCCTTACTGGGCGGCCGGTGCCGAAGCGTCTGCCTTCTTGGCGTGCTTCTTGGACGAATGCTTCTTGTGGCTGGACTTCGCGGGCTTCGCGGCTTCCTTGGCGGCCGGCGCGGCGTCAGCAGCGGGAGCCGAAGCCTGGGCGAAAGCGCCGGTAGCGAACAGGCCAACAACCAGGGCAGCGATCAGTTTTTTCATTGCGAGTACCTCAGAGGTGATTCCAGTATTTGGAGGGTTCGACGCGCGTAGACGTGTCACTCGCAAAAACGAGACGCCATCTTTTGTCGTTGACGTCATGTTTAACACTATTTGTAACTGCGTTTTACCGACGCTTGCGCAGTTGTATTGCGTCGCGGACATCTGAAGCCCCGGCCGAAAGTCCCAGTGCGCGGACATCCGCATGGCACCATTGACCCGGCAGCAGGCCCAGATCGGGCAGCGACAGCTTGCCGATAGCCGCGCGGATCAGGCGCAGCGTGGGGTAGCCCACGGCAGCGGTCATGCGTCGCACCTGCCGGTTCTTGCCTTCGCGAATCTGCAACTCGACCCAGGTGGTGGGAATGGCTGCGCGAAAGCGGATTGGCGGATCGCGGTCCCACAGCCAGGCGGGCGCCTCGACCACGCGCACGGTTGCCGGCAGCGTCGTGAAGTCCCCGAGATCGACGCCGGCGCGCAGGCGGGCCAGCGCCGCGTCGTCGGGCATGCCTTCCACCTGCGCCAGATACGTCTTGGCGAGCTTGTGCTTGGGATCGGCGATGCGCGTCTGCAGCGCGCCGTCGTCGGTCAGCAGCAGCAGGCCTTCGCTGTCGGCATCGAGGCGTCCGGCCGGATAGACGCCCGGCACATCGACGCAATCGGCCAGCGTCGCCCGCGACGGATGCGCGGAGAACTGGCTCATCATCTGGAAGGGCTTGTTGAGGGCGATCAGGGTCATGGGCGCGCATTATCCACCAGTGCTGCCCTCGCCAGCGCGCTTAGGCTGGCGTCCGATAGCGGATATGCCTACTATACGAATAGTCTTATGTCTTATATAAGACTGGCATGCGATGCTTGGCCTTTGTCATGAGGGGCTGGCGAAACGCCCGTTACAATGCCTCGCACAACACAATCGCGTAGCCGGGCTCTGCGGCCTGGCGCCAGTCATCACCCCCATCCGCAGTTGGAGACGAACATGTACCAGCACATCAAGGTGCCGGCAGGCGAGAAGATCACAATCAACGCCGATTTCTCGCTGAATGTGCCGCACAACCCCATCATTCCGTATATCGAGGGCGACGGCACGGGTGTCGATATCACGCCGGTGATGCTGAAGGTGGTGGATGCCGCCGTGGCCAAGGCCTACGGTGGCCAGCGCAAGATCGCGTGGATGGAGGTCTTTGCCGGCGAGAAGGCGACCCGCGTCTACGGGCCGGATGTGTGGCTGCCGGCGGAAACGCTCGACGCGGTCAAGGAATACGTGGTGTCGATCAAGGGGCCGCTGACCACGCCGGTGGGCGGCGGCATCCGCTCGCTGAACGTGGCGCTGCGCCAGCAGCTGGACCTGTACGTGTGCCTGCGCCCGGTGCGCTATTTCAAGGGCGTGCCGTCGCCGGTGCGCGAGCCCGAGAAGACCAACATGGTCATCTTCCGAGAAAATTCGGAAGACATCTATGCGGGCATCGAGTGGGAAGCGGGCAGCGAGGGTGCGAAAAAGCTGATCGCCTTCCTGCAGGACGAAATGGGCGTGAAGAAGATCCGTTTCCCGGATACCTCGGCGGTCGGCGTAAAGCCGGTGTCGAAGCAGGGCACGCAACGGCTGGTGCGCAAGGCGATCCAGTATGCGATCGACAACGACAAGCCGTCGGTCACGCTGGTGCACAAGGGCAACATCATGAAATTCACCGAGGGCGGATTCCGTGACTGGGGCTACGAGCTGGCGCAGCAGGAATTCGGCGCGGAGCTGGTCGATGGCGGCCCGTGGTGCCGCTTCAAGAACCCCAGGACGGGCCGCGACATCGTCATCAAGGATGTCATCGCCGATGCGTTCCTGCAGCAGGTGCTGCTGCGTCCGGCCGAGTATTCGGTGATCGCGACGCTGAACCTGAACGGCGACTACATCTCCGACGCGCTGGCCGCGCAGGTGGGCGGCATCGGCATCGCGCCCGGGGCCAACATGTCGGACGAGGTGGCGATGTTCGAGGCCACGCATGGCACTGCGCCGAAGTACGCCGGCAAGGACTATGTGAATCCGGGCTCGGAAATCCTGTCGGCGGAAATGATGCTGCGGCACTTGGGCTGGACCGAGGCGGCCGACCTGATCATCGACTCGATGGAGAAGTCGATCCTGTCGAAGAAGGTCACCTATGACTTCGCGCGGCTGCTGGAAGGCGCCACGCAGGTGTCGTGCTCGGGCTTCGGCCAGGTAATGATCGACAACCTGTAAGCATGACAAGGCCTGGCATTCCTGCCGGCCAAAAACAGAAACGCCCGGCACATGGTTCACATGGGCCGGGCGTTTGCCGGATGCTTGGCGTACGCGCTTGGCGCGTGCCCCGGGCAGGCATTGCCCAGCCGTGGCACAGGATCCCGTTCCGAAGGGAGCTTGCCCCCTTCACATCCGCATTGGCCGACGCTGCTCTGTATGGCGCGTTCGGCCGCGGCGCACTTTACTGGGCGGCGTCCTGGATGTTCGTGGCTTGCTTGCCCTTCGGGCCTTGCACCACCTCGAACGAAACGCGCTGGCCTTCCTTCAGCGTCTTGAAGCCCGACATCTGGATTGCCGAAAAGTGCGCAAACAGTTCTTCCTCGCCATCGTCCGGCTTGATAAAACCGAAACCCTTGGCGTCATTGAACCATTTGACGATACCGCTTGCCATAAACTCCCCAACGAAAAAGCTGATTACAAGCGGGGAAACCAATGGCCAGCCGAAAACCACCCTGGCGGGCTCCTGGCATGCCGTTCCTGACGGACCGGCTGCAAAAAGCACCGCGCAAATGAAATTCGCGTCGGCCGCCGCCGCGCCCCGCCCCGGCAACGAAAATCGCCGCCGGAAACGAACCGCAAATGGCTGACCTACGCCGGTCGTGGGCCTCCCTGCTCACGGATACATCCGATCTGGACTTTTTGCTTGGCTCGCTGTCCAGGCCCGGATGTGCAATCGATTTTTCTGGCAAACCTACATACTGTCAAGCTGGCAGATTCCCCACTCGGCGTGGGGTGTGGCGGGATTGAAACGGCGCCAGATGGTACCTTTGTCGCCGTGGTGCATGGAATTTCGAAAATGCCGCCTGACTGCCCGCCGGCTGCCCCGGCACGGATCGGCTGGCACGTACCATGCACCGTGAACGTGCGCGGGGCGCCCTTTGTGCGGTGGGCCACGCTAGGATTTTTCCGAAGGGCTGCCCTTGAATACCGGGCCAGTTCCCCAAATTGCAGACTTGTGAGTAAGGGTTAGAATAAAAGCCATGGCGACACGGCTGGCGAACACCCCCCAACGCGAAGCAGGCACAGTCATCGAGCGGAAAGAGCAGCAGCTCAAGCCGCCGGCGATGTACAAGGTGCTTCTGCTCAATGACGACTACACTCCGATGGAGTTTGTCGTGATGATCCTGCAGCAGTATTTCAGCAGGGACCGGGAAACGGCGACGCAGATCATGCTGACCGTCCACCGGGAAGGTAAAGGCGTTTGTGGTATCTACACGCGGGATATTGCGGCGACCAAGGTCGAGCTTGTATCAACCCATGCGCGGCAGGCGGGCCACCCGCTGCAGTGCGTGATGGAGGAAGCATGATTGCGCAAGAATTGGAAGTAAGTCTGCACATGGCCTTTGTCGAGGCACGCCAGGCACGCCACGAGTTCATTACCGTGGAACACCTGCTACAGGCGCTGCTCGACAACCCCACAGCAGCTGAAGTGCTGCGCGCGTGCGCAGCCAATATCGAGGACTTGCGCACCAGTCTGAAGAATTTCATCGCAGACAACACGCCCGTCGTGCCAGGCACCGATGAAGTGGACACGCAGCCAACGCTGGGCTTCCAGCGTGTGATCCAGCGCGCCATCATGCACGTGCAGTCGACGTCGAATGGCAAGAAGGAGGTAACCGGCGCCAACGTGCTGGTGGCCATCTTCGGCGAAAAGGACTCCCACGCGGTGTACTACCTGCAGCAGCAGGGCGTGACGCGCCTGGACGTGGTCAACTTCATCAGCCATGGCATCCGCAAGGACCAGGCCGAACCGGCCAAGCACGGCGAGGGCAACCCCGAGGGCGAGGGCGGCGACGGCAAGGAAAGCCCGCTGGAGCAGTACACCCAGAACCTGAACGCGCTGGCCAAGGCTGGCAAGATCGATCCGCTGATCGGCCGCGACAGCGAGGTGGAACGCGTGGTGCAGGTGCTGTGCCGCCGGCGCAAGAACAACCCGCTGCTGGTCGGCGAGGCCGGCGTGGGCAAGACCGCCATCGCGGAAGGCCTGGCCTGGCGCATTACCAAGAACGAAGTGCCCGATATCCTGGAAAAGGCTACCGTGTACTCGCTCGACATGGGCGCGCTGCTGGCCGGTACCAAGTATCGGGGCGATTTTGAACAGCGCCTGAAGGGCGTGCTGAAGTCGCTCAAGGATAATCCGCACGCCATCCTATTCATCGACGAAATCCATACGCTGATTGGGGCTGGCGCGGCATCGGGCGGTACGCTGGACGCCAGCAACCTGCTCAAGCCGGCGCTGTCGTCGGGCCAGCTGAAGTGTGTGGGTGCGACGACGTTCACGGAATATCGCGGCATTTTCGAGAAAGATGCGGCCCTGTCGCGTCGTTTCCAGAAAATCGACGTGGTCGAGCCTTCGGTGGACCAGACTGTGCAGATTCTGCGTGGTCTGAAGTCGCGCTTCGAGGAGCACCATGGCGTCAAGTACGCCGCCTCGGCGCTGACCGCCGCCGCCGAGCTGTCGGCCCGCTTCATCACCGACCGTCATCTGCCCGACAAGGCGATCGATGTGATCGATGAGGCAGGTGCCGCGCAGCGCATTTTGCCGAAGTCGAAGCAGAAGAAGACGATTGGCAAGGGCGAGATCGAGGATATCGTGTCGCGCATCGCCCGCATCCCGCCGCAGAGCGTGAACCAGGACGATCGCAGCAAGCTGCAGACGCTGGAACGCGACCTGAAGTCGGTGGTGTTCGGCCAGGACCCGGCCATCGAGGCGCTGGCATCGGCGATCAAGATGTCACGCGCCGGCCTGGGCAAGACCGACAAGCCGATTGGCTCGTTCCTGTTCTCAGGCCCCACCGGCGTGGGCAAGACCGAAGTGGCCAAGCAGCTCGCGTTCATCATGGGCATCGAACTGCTGCGCTTCGACATGTCGGAATACATGGAGCGCCATGCAGTGAGCCGACTGATCGGCGCGCCCCCGGGCTATGTCGGGTTTGACCAAGGCGGGCTGCTGACCGAGGCCGTGACCAAGAAGCCGCACTGCGTGCTGCTGCTGGATGAGATTGAAAAGGCACATCCGGATATTTTCAATATCCTGCTGCAGGTGATGGACCATGGTTCGCTGACCGACAACAACGGCCGTCGCGCCGACTTCCGCAACGTGATCATCATCATGACCACGAACGCGGGGGCCGAGACGATGAACCGTGCGACGATCGGCTTTACCACGGCGCGCGAGCAGGGCGACGAGATGGCCGACATCAAGCGCATGTTCACGCCGGAGTTCCGCAACCGCCTGGACGCGACGATCAGCTTCCGTGCACTGGACGAGGAAATCATCCTGCGCGTGGTGGACAAGTTCCTGATGCAGCTGGAAGAGCAGCTGCACGAGAAGAAGGTGGAAGCCAGCTTCTCGGAAAAGCTGCGCAAGTATCTGGCGAAGAAGGGCTTCGATCCGCTGATGGGCGCGCGGCCGATGCAGCGTCTGATCCAGGACATGATTCGCAAGGCACTGGCCGACGAGCTGCTGTTCGGCAAGCTGGTCACCGGCGGCAAGGTGGCCGTGGATCTGGACGACGAAGACCAGATCAAGCTGACCTTCTCGGAAGCCGATCCGGAGCCGCCCGAGGCGCCGGAAAGCGAGCAGCGCGCCGAGGTCTGAACGCATCGCAACTTGCTGAAGTTCGCGCGGTAGCGCACCAGAAATGGCCGGGTTCGTCCCGGCCGTTTTTTTGCCAATTGCTGCCGGATCGGCCAGCGATTGTTCCATTTCTGGGCGATCAGCGAAGGGCAATCCAGCAGGTTGGGCGATCATCGGGCAAAATACGCGGCGGCGGCATGCCGCCTTTTCCTGATTCCGCGGCCGCCCGGCCGCCCAGCCCGAGCCTCTGATGTCTTCTCCCGACCGCATGCGGCTGCGCCGCCTGCTGCTCAAGTCCCTGCCGATGAGCGCCATGCCTGTGGCGTCACTCGCCGGCCTCGTCCAAGCCTCTCATGCGGCCGAGCCGTCAGCGACCAGCCGGCCGATCTCGATGGTGCTGCCGTTCCCGCCGGGAGGCAGCGTGGACATCGTGGCCAGGCAATTGCAGCCCGGACTGAAGACGAGCCTGGGGCAAACCGTGGTGGTCGACAACAAGCCGGGCGCTGGCGGCCTGATCGCCAGCAGCACGGTGGCCCGCGCCAAGCCGGACGGCAATACGCTGCTGATGGCATTCGATACGCATGCCATCAACCCGTTCGCGTACAAGAACCTGCCGTACGACACCTTCAAGGATTTCACTCCGATCACGCAGCTGGTGCGCTTTCCGTTGGTTATTGCCGCCAACCCGGCGCTATCGGCGTCGAACGTGCGCGAGTTGATTGAGCTGGCGAAGTCCAATCCGAATGCGGTGCGCTATGCCTCGTCAGGCATCGGCAGCCTGAACCAGCTGGCCGCCGAAGCGCTGGCGACCGAGGCCGGCGTGCATTTCCTGCACGTGCCCTACAAGGGCGGCGGCCCGGCTGTCCAGGCCGTGCTGGCAGGCGAGGTGGACCTGTTCTTCAGCAGCTACGCGGCCGTGCAGGCCCATGTCGCGGCCAAGACGATCAAGGTGCTGGGCGTCACCGGGACCAGCCGCATCAAGCAGATGCCGCAGGTGCCGACCGTGGCCGAGCAAGGCTACAAGGGCTTCGAGGCCTATTCGTGGATCGGCGTCTTCGGCCCGGCGCATATGCAGCAGGACACCGTGATGCGCCTGCACGACGCGCTGGGTGCGTCGATCAGGCAGCCGCGCGTGGTGGAAGCGCTGACCGCCCAAGGATTCGAGATCGCCGTGGGTTCGCCGGCCGACCTGGGCAACCTGGTGCGCCACGAGCACGACAAGTGGCAGTCCGTGGCCCGCAAGGCCAACATCCAGTTCGACTGATCCGATGCCGACGTTGCCCGAACCATTCGACCATGCGGTCATCGTCTGCGCGGACCTGGATGCCGCCGCCCACCGGTGGCGCGCGCTCGGTTTCACGCTGACACCGCGCGGCTATCACACGCTGGGATCGCAGAACCACTGCATCATGCTGGCGCGTGACTACCTGGAGCTGCTGCATGTGACGGCGCCCAGCCCGAGCCGGCAGTATTACTGGGATGCCCAGCAGCGCGGCGACGGTTGTGCGGCCATGTCGTGCAAGAGCCGCGATGCGTTTGCCACGGCCGACCGGCTGCGTGCCGCCGGATTCCAGCCCTCGGACCCGATCGAATTCTCGCGCCCGGTGCGCCTGGACGATGGTTCCGAGCACCCCGCCACGTTCCGCGTAACCGCGCTGGACCAGGCGCCGGGCGCCCGCTACTTCGTCTGCGAGCATCGCACGCCGGAACTGCTGTGGCGGCCGGAATGGCAGGCGCATGCAAATGGCGCAACGGCGATTGCGGCGACGTATCTGGTGGTGGAGGCGAATCAGGTGGCGGCAACGGCCGAAGCCTACGCCACGCTGACCGGCGCGCCGATTGCCCGCGCAACTGGCGAAACGGCGATGCTTGATATCGATGGGGCTTCGTTCGTGGTCACGGCGCCGCAGGCGCTGGCTGATGCCGCCGATGTGCCTGGGCTCAGGCATGGCGCGACAGGGTATGCGGCAATCCGTCTTGCCACCGGCGATCTGGAGGCGGCCCGCGCGCACTGGCGGCAGAATGCGATTCAAGCCACGGACCTGTCGCCGACGATCACGCTGATCCCCGCCGAACAGGCCAACGGCGTCGCGCTGATCTTCGAGCAGCGCTGAGGTATTGTTCCCCTCTCCCATTGCATGGGAGAGGGGAGAAAAACATCAGGGTAGATGGCCGTCAAGCCTTCGCGTGCGCCACGCCCGTCGAGCCAAAACCGCCCGCACCACGCACCGAATCTTCCGAAAACTCTTCCACCGTCGTGAATACCGGGCGCAGCACCGGCACGAACATCATCTGGGCGATGCGCTCGCCGGGCTGGATCACGATCGGCTCGGTGCCGGGTGCGTTGCGGTTCCACACGCTGACCATGATCTGGCCCTGGTAGTCGGCGTCGATCACGCCGATCGAGTTGCCCAGCACCAGGCCCTTCTTGTGGCCCAGGCCCGAGCGCGGCACGATCGTCGCGCACATGAACGGATTGGCCATATGCACCGCGAAGCCAGCCGGCACCAGTTGCGCCGGCGTGCCGGGTTCGATGGTCAGCGGGCCGTCCACGCAGGCGTGCAGGTCGATGGCGGCGGCCATGTCACTCTGGTAGGCGGGCAGGCCCCAGTCGTTCAGGCGGGCGTCGAGCACCTTGATCTCGACAGTCGGATTCGCGGCTACGGTCATGGATTCGGATTCGTGCGATGGGACAAAGGCGGCATGATACCGCGCCGCCCTCGCCGAATCGCCACTTTGGGCCTGCCGCCAGCCGTTGAAGGCCGGGATCAGCCCTGCAGGTCGAAGGCCTCGGCCAGCAGCTCGTACGTGCGCATGCGCGCCTGGTACGAAGCCGTCACGCTCAGCACCACCAGTTCGTCGGCCGCGAAGCGGTCCTTGAGGGCCAGCATGCGCTCGGCCACCTGCGCCGGCGTGCCGCAGATCGTGCGCGGCCGCTCGCGTTCGATGATCAGGCGGTCGCGCTCGGTTGGCGTGAAATCGGCGGCCTGGGCCAGCGACGGGATCGGCGCGTTGACGCCATAGGCCATCTGCAGCCGGCGGATGTCGACCGCGCGCTCCAGCGCGGATGCCTCGGCCTCCGTATCGGCGCAGATTACGAACACGGCGGCTGCGCTGTATGCCTTGTCCTCGTAGCCCACCTCGAAGTCCTCGCGGTACTGCCGCGCCACCCTGTCGCCGCCATGCGCATTGATGAAATGCGCGAAGGCAAAGCGCAGGCCCAGCCGCGCTGCCAGCGCACCACCAAAATCGCTGGAGCCCAGCACCCAGATTTCGGGTTGGGTGTCGATGGCCGGCTGCAGCAGCACGCCTTCGGCCAGGTGGTCGGGCGGCACCTCGCCGCGCAGCAGGAAGACCAGGTCCTGCACCTGCTGCGGGAACTGGTCGCCACGGTTGTACTGGCCCATGGCCACGGCCTGCGCCGTGCGCATGTCGCCGCCCGGGGCGCGACCGACGCCCAGATCGATCCGGTTCGGGAACAGCGCTTCAAGCATGCGGAACTGCTCGGCCACCTTGAACGGGCTGTAGTAGGGCAGCATCACGCCGCCCGACCCCAGCCGGATGCGCCTTGTCACGCTGCCCAGCCGCGCCAGCATGACTTCGGGCGCGGGGTTGCACACGCCGTGCAGGCCGTGGTGCTCGGCGCACCAGTAGCGCGTGAAGCCCAGGCTGTCAGCCATCTGTGCCAGGTCGACCGTGGCCGCCAGGGCGTCGCGGGCGTTGTGGCCGTGGATGACCGGGCTCTGGTCCAGCACGGACAGGCGCAGCTTGGGACGGGTAGGGCTCATGGCGTTGGGGGCGACCTTGGTTGCGGCGGGGGCGTGCCGCGTTACACGGACTTGCGCGGCAGGCGCTGGCCGATGGCGGCCACCAGCTCGCGGGCCAGCGACAGCTTGTCGGCACGCGGCAGGCGCGTCATGCCCTTGGCATCGAACAGCACGATCTCGTTGTCGTCGAGGCCGAAGGTATGGTGGCCGATATTGCCGACCAGCAGCGGCACGCCCTTGCGCTGCCGCTTCTGCTCGCCGTACTGCTCCAGGTTCTCGCTCTCGGCCGCGAAGCCCACGCAGTAGGGCGCGTCGGCGCGCGCGGCCACGGCGGCCAGGATGTCCGGGTTCTGCACGAATTGCAGCGTCGGCGTGTCGGTATCGTTGGCCTTCTTGAGCTTCTGCTGCGCCACCTCGGCGGGGCGCCAGTCGGCCACGGCAGCCACCGCGACGAAGACATCGACATCGCGCAGCTGCGCCATCACTGCATCGTGCATCTGCTGGGCGCTGCGGATATCGGTACGTGCCACGCCGCGCGGCGTCGGCAGCGACGTGGGGCCGGCCACCAGCAGCACGTCGGCCCCGGCTTCGCGCGCGGCACGGGCAATCGAGAAGCCCATCTTGCCCGACGACAGGTTGGTGATACCGCGCACCGGATCGATGGCCTCGAACGTCGGTCCGGCGGTGATCAGCACGCGCTTGCCCTGCAGCGGCTTGGGCTGGAAGAACGCGATCAGGTCTTCTACCAGTTCCTCGGGCTCCAGCATCCGGCCGTCGCCGATTTCGCCGCACGCCTGGTCGCCGGTGCCCGGGCCCAGGATCGTCACGCCATCGGCGCGCAGCTGGGCGGCATTGCGCTGGGTGGGGGCGGCGGCCCACATCTGGCGGTTCATGGCCGGCGCTACCAGCAGCGGGCACTCGCGCGCGATGCACAGCGTGGTCAGCAGGTCATCGCACAGGCCGTTGGCAACCTTGGCCAGGAAATCGGTGGAAGCAGGAGCGATCAGGATGGCGTCGGCCTCGCGCGAGAGGTCGATATGGGCCATGTTGTTGTCGACGCGGGCGTCCCATTGCGACAGGAACACCGGGCGCCCGGACAGCGCCTGCATCGTGACCGGCGTGATGAAATGCGTTGCCGCTTCGGTCATCGCCACCTGCACGGTGGCACCGGCCTTGGTGAGCAGCCGTACCAGCTCGGCCGACTTGTAGCAGGCGATGCCGCCGGTCAGGCCAAGGACAATGTGCTTGCCGCGCAAATCCATGGGGAGGCTCTTGAGGAGGAACAGGAGTTCCGCATGATACCGCTGGCGGGGGGAAGTGCTGGGGGATGAGGTCTTGCTCCCCTCTCCCACAAAGTGGGAGAGGGGAGCAAACATGGCGTAGGTTCGGGCTCAGTGCCGCCTGACCCGCCGCAGTTCATCCACGATCAGCAGGATCGCGCCCAGCGTGATGGCGCAGTCGGCCACGTTGAAGGCCGGGAAATGCGTGTTGCGCCAGTAGAAGTCCAGGAAGTCGATCACATGGCCATGGATCACGCGGTCCACCACGTTGCCCACGGCGCCGCCCAGGATCAGCGAGACGGCCAGGCAGAACATCTTCTGGCCGGTATGGCGATGCAGCAGCCACACGATGAAGCCGCCGACCACCACGCCCAGCAGCGTGAAGAACCAGCGCTGCCAGCCGCCGGCATCGGCCAGGAAGCTGAACGCCGCGCCCTTGTTATAGACCAGCACCAGGTTGAAGAAGCTGGTGACCGGGCGCGACTCCGCATACTGGAACGAGCGCGTGATCACGACCTTGAAGAACTGGTCGATCATCACCACCAGCAGCGCAAACGCCATCCACAGCCACGGGGTGACGTTGGCGCTGGGCTTGCCGCCGGGCTTGCTCTTGCTGCGCGGGGACGGCGAGCGCGAGGAACGGGTCGAGGACGTTGCCATCAGGCGTGGCTCCTGTGCTCACCGGCGCCGAACAGGTTGCTGTCGCAGCGGCCGCAAAGGGTGGGATGGGCGGGGTTGTGGCCCACGTCGGCGCGGTAGTGCCAGCAGCGCTCGCACTTGGCGTGCTGCGACGGCGTCACCGTCACCAGCAGATCGCCGCCTTCGGGAGCCGGCGTGACCTTGGCCGCCGACGTCAGCAGCACGAAGCGCAGGTCGTCGGACAGGCTCTGCAGCGCGGCCAGCACCGGACCGCCGGCCGCGATCGTGACCTCGGCCTGCAGCGACGAACCGATGTCGCCTTCCACCCGCACCGCTTCCAGCTGGCGCGTCACTTCGGCGCGCACCGCACGGATCTCGTGCCACTTCTGCAGCAGGTCGTCGGCTTCGCCGACCGGCGGCAGGTCGTAGTAGGTGCTCGTGAAGATCGTGTCGGTGTGCCCGGTGCCGTGCGCGAACACCTGCCAGGCTTCCTCGGCCGTGAACGACAGGAACGGCGCCATCCAGTGCAGCATGGCCTGGGTGATGTGGTACAGCGCGTTTTGCGCCGCGCGGCGGGCCTGCGAGTCCGCCGCCGTGGTGTACAGGCGGTCCTTCAGCACGTCCAGGTAGAAGCCGCCCAGGTCTTCCGAGCAGAACGTCTGCAGCTTGGCCACCACCGGGTGGAACTCGTATGCCTGGTAGTGCGACAGCACTTCCTTCTGCAGGCGATCCGTCAGGGCCACCGCGTAGCGGTCGATCTCCAGCCATTCCGATGCCGGCAGCGCGTGCCTGGCGTGGTCGTAGTCGGTCAGGTTGGCCAGCAGGAAACGCAGCGTGTTGCGGATGCGGCGATAGCCTTCCACCACGCGCTTGAGGATTTCCTCAGAGATCGACAGCTCGCCCGAGTAATCGGTCGAGGCCACCCACAGGCGGATGATCTCGGCACCCATCTTGTTCGAGATGTCCTGCGGCGCCACCGTGTTGCCCACCGACTTCGACATCTTGCGGCCTTCGCCGTCCACCGTGAAGCCGTGCGTCAGCAGCGCCTTGTAGGGCGGCTTGCCGTACAGCATCGAGGCGGTCAGCAGCGACGAGTGGAACCAGCCGCGATGCTGGTCCGAGCCTTCCAGGTACAGGTCGGCCAGGCGGCCTTCGGGGGTGTCGGCCGACGGATCGTACAGTTCGGCACGATGCGAGCCGCGGATCACGGTCCAGTGCGTGGTGCCGGAGTCGAACCAGACGTCCAGCGTGTCGCGGTTCTTCTCATAGAGCGCGGCCTCGTCGCCCAGCAGGTCCTTCGGGTCCAGCGACTGCCAGGCCTCGATGCCTTGCTGCTCCACGCGCTTCGCCACTTCCTCCAGCAGCTCGGGCGTGCGCGGATGCAGCGCGCCGGTTTCCTTGTGGACGAAGAACGCCATCGGCACGCCCCATTGGCGCTGGCGCGAGAGCGTCCAGTCCGGGCGGTTGGCGATCATGTTGTGCAGGCGCTGCTTGCCCCACGACGGGTAGAACTCGGTGGCCTCGATGCCGGCCAGCGCGGTCTCGCGCAGCGTCGGGCCGTTGTCGGCCGGGTCGACATCCATGCCCGCGAACCACTGCGACGTGGCGCGGTAGATGATCGGCGTCTTGTGACGCCAGCAGTGCATGTAGCTGTGCTCGTACTTGTGCGAGTTGAACAGGTTGCCCGACTCACGTAGTACTTCAACGATTTTCGGGTTGGCATCCCAGATCGACAGGCCGCCGAACAGCGGCAGCGTGCTGGCGTAGACGCCATCGCCCATCACCGGGCTGATGATGTCCGCGTCGGGCATTCCATGCGCCTTGCACGACTGGAAATCCTCCACGCCGTAGGCGGGCGCCGAGTGGACGATGCCGGTGCCGGTATCGGTGGTCACGTAGTCGCCCAGGTACACCGGCGACGTGCGCGCATAGCCGGCATCCATCTTGGCCAGCGGATGGTGGAAGTGCACCTCGGTCAGCGCGTCGCCGCGCGCGGTGGCCACGATCTGGCCTTCCAGCGCGTAGGTCTTCAACTGTTCCTCGACGCGGTCCTTGGCCAGGATCAGGAAGCCGCGCGGCGTGTCGACCAGCGCGTATTCCACTTCCGGGTGCATGTTCAGCGCCTGGTTGGACGGGATGGTCCACGGCGTGGTGGTCCAGATCACGATCCAGCCCGGCTTGCCTTCCAGTTGGGCCAGCGGCACGTGGAAGGCGTGGGCGATCTTGTCGGTCTCCGCAAACGGGAAGCCGACATCGATCGACAGGTCGACCTTGTCCTTGTACTCGACCTCGGCCTCGGCCAGCGCCGAGCCACAGTCGAAGCACCAGTTCACCGGCTTCAGGCCCCGGAACACGTAGCCTTTTTCCATGATCTTGCCCAGCGCGCGCAGCTCATCGGCTTCGTTGCTGAAGTTCATGGTCAGGTACGGATTGTCCCAGTCGCCCAACACGCCCAGGCGCTCGAAATCCTTCTTCTGGCGGGCGATCTGCTCGGTGGCGTAGGCACGCGCCTTGGCCTGGACTTCCTGCACCGGCAGGCCCTTGCCGAACTGTTTCTCGATCTGGATCTCGATCGGCATGCCGTGGCAGTCCCAGCCCGGCACGTAGACGGCGTCCAGGCCGGTCAGGCCGCGCGCCTTGATGATCATGTCCTTCAGGACCTTGTTCACCGCGTGGCCGATGTGGATGTCGCCGTTGGCGTACGGCGGGCCGTCGTGCAGCACGAACTTCTTCGCGCCCTTGCGCGCGGCGCGGATCTTCTTGTAGAGCTGCTTGTCCTGCCACTGCTTGACCCACAGCGGCTCGCGCTTGGGCAGGTCGCCGCGCATCGGGAACGGGGTATCCAGCAGGTTGACCGGATACTTGCTTTTTTCGGGCTTGGCGCGTTTGTCGTCGGACATGGTTGATTCTCGGGGCAATTCGTTTGGGCGCGGACCGGTGGATGACCGCCGCGCGCGGGTCATTTCGGGGCAAGGCGGGGCGGGTCCCGGCGGCGCGCCTGCACGGGGGCGCGCTGCCGGCCGCTAGCTAATTCGGTCGGTGGCGGAGGTGGCGAAGTCGCGCCGGTCACCGGCCTTGCCGGCGGCGTCGGCCGGGCCCGCCGGATTGGCGGCCTCCAGGCCGAAGAATGCGCGGGCTTCGCGGGCATCCTGGGCGATGGCCTCGGTCAGCGCCTCCAGCGTGTGAAAGCGCGCTTCGTCGCGCAGCTTCTTCATGAATTCCACGCGCACCAGCTTGCCGTACAGGTTTGCATTGAAGTCGAACAGGTGCACTTCCAGCAGCACGCGGCCGGCGTCTTCCACGGTCGGGCGCACGCCGATGCTGGCCACACCGGGCAACGGGTGGTCGGCAATGCCGTGCACCTGCACCACGAAGATGCCGTTCACGGCGGGACGCTTGTGCGTGATCCGCAGGTTCAGGGTCGGAAAGCCCAGGTTGCGGCCCAGCTTGCGGCCGTGGATCACATGGCCGCTGATGGCATAGCCATGGCCCAGCAGCCGGCGCGCGTGCTCCAGGTCGCCGTCGGCCAGCGCCTGGCGCACGGCCGAACTCGAAATGCGGATGCCGCCTTCGGAGACCGAACCCATTTGCTCCACATCGAAGCCGAACTGTTGGCCGGCCTGCTGCAGGTAGCTGAAATCGCCAGCGCGCTTGGCGCCGAAGCGGAAATCGTCACCCACCAGCACCCAGCGCGCGTGCAGGCCATGCCAGAGCACGTTCTCGACGAACTGCTGCGGCGACTGGGCGGCAAAATGGGCGTTGAAGTGTTCCACCACCACGCGATCCACGCCATTGCGGCGCAGCGCGTCGAGCTTGTCGCGCAGCAGGGCAATGCGGGTGGGGGCGTGCTCGGGTGCGAAGAATTCGCGCGGATGCGGCTCGAACGTCATGACGCACAACGGCAGGCCGCGCGCGTCGGCGGCCGCGCGGGCGCGCGCGAGCAGCGACTGGTGGCCGCGATGCACACCGTCGAAATTGCCGATGGTGAGCGCGCAGGGCGCCCGGCTTTCGGCGTTGGGCAGGCCGCGGAAGACTTTCACGAGGACGGCGGACGAGCTTTTCAGGGAAAGCGAGCATTATAAGGCGAATGGCCCGGTGTGCCGCCGGATTGCCTCTTTTGGCGGCACCGGCCTTGTGACGTTGTATGCAAGCTGCCCACAAATGGCGAAATTGTGGGCCTATCCGCCACTCCGCGATGGCGCAGCGCCACAAAAGGCGGCATGATATGCCCGATTCAGAACAAGAACCGCGCGATTCCTGCAACAGTCGCCGCCCCCGGTCTGTCGCAGCGGAATGTCGTCGCCTTACATGCCAGGCCACACTTGAACGCGCTGCTTAACAAGATATTGCCGCCCCCGGGCCCCAACTGGATACCGAGACGCGGGCCAAGCTGCTGGCCACCGTCCATCGCGTTTCCCCCACGGCAATCGCATCCTCCGTACTGCTGCCGGGCCTGACCGCCTGGGCGTTCTGGCACGAAGCCAGCCACGCCGCGCTGCTGGTCTGGTGCGCCATCATGCTGCTGCTGACGGCCGGCGGCAGCTGGTTCTACTTCGGTTACCAGCGCGATAGCGGCAAGATGAGCCGTTCAGCGCACACGCGCAAGTGGTGGAACAACATGCGCGCGATCGCCTTCCTGACGGGGCTGACGTGGGGAAGTTCGGCGCTGCTGCATTTGTATACAGGCTCGGTGGTGTTTTCGAGCGTGCTGTACCTGCTGACGCTGGGGGTGCTGGCGGGCGGCGCCACATCCCAGTCCCCGATCCCCTCGAACCTGGTCTTCGCCGGCGTGCCGATCCTGGTGCCCAATATCCTGCTGGCCGAAATCGCATTTCCGGCGCATGGCGGCTACGTGCAATTGCTGCTGGTGGTCTATGCGCTGATGCTGGCGCGTCATTCGCTGAACCTGCAGCACACGCTGGTGCGCGCCATCCAGCTGGAATCGGAAAGCCGCCGGCTGGCCAAGCAGTTCCAGGAGGAAAAGGAGCGCGCGCTCCATGCCAGCGAGGAAAAATCCCGCTTCCTGGCCGCCGCCAGCCATGACCTGCGCCAGCCCGTGCATGCGCTGGTGATGCTGGTCGAGGCCCTGCGCGCGCGCAACCAGTCGAGCGCGCTGCATCCGCTGGTGGAGCAGGTGGCCGCCGGCACGCAGACCATCGACCTGCTGTTCCGCTCGCTGCTGGACCTGTCCAAGCTCGAAGGGCGCAAGGTGCTGCCCACGCTGGAGCCGTGCGAACTTCATTCGCTGATCCACGATGTGATGAGCCAGTTCGCGGCCGATGCGCGCGAGAGCGGCCTGACGCTGACGCCGCGCGTGCCCGACGAACTCTTCGCGATGGCCGAGCCGGTGCTGCTGCGGCGGGCGCTGTTCAACCTGGTGCAGAACGCGCTGCGCTATACGAAGCGCGGGGGCATCCTGGTCACCGCGCGCCAGCGCCGCAAGCATGTGCGCGTGGAAGTCTGGGACACCGGCGCCGGCATTACGCCCGAACACCTGCCCGAGATCTTTTCGCCGTACTACCAGGTGCATAACCCGCAGCGCGACCCGTCCCAGGGGCTGGGGCTGGGGCTGGCCATCTTCAAGGAATGCGTACGGCTGATGCGCGGCACGTATGGCGTGCGGTCGGTGCCGGGCAAGGGGTCGGTGTTCTGGTTCGCGCTGGCGCCGGTGCCGGCCGAGACCGTCGACAGCGTCCGTGCGATGCGCGCCAACGCCCAGGCCGAGGACGCACGTCAGGATCGTCTGCGCGGCACGGTGCTGGTCGTGGACGACGACAGCCAGATCCGCAAGGCGTGGATTGCGCTGATGGAGGCATGGGGCATCCGCGTGGCCTGCGCCGCCCACGGCCAGGAGGCCGATGCGCTGTTCGCCAAGGGCCTGAAGCCGGACATCATCTTCTGCGACTTGCGCCTGCCGGGCAACGAGAACGGGCTGGACCTGCTGGAACGCTGGCAGACCACGCAGCCCCAGGCGCGCAGCGCGCTGCTGACCGGCGACCTGAAATCCGCCGCGCTGCTGGCCGCCGAGGATGCCGGCTATTTCGTGCTGCCCAAGCCGGTGGACCCGGCCAACCTGCGCATGCTGCTGCGACGCTGGCTGCAGCCGGGCTGAGGCCGCCGCCATCAGTGCAAACAAAAACGCCGCCCAGGTATGACCGAGGCGGCGTTTTCTATTGTGGCTGGCGTGGCAAGGGGCCTTACTGGCGCAGCCGGAACCGTTCCATGCGCGACATCACCTGCATGCGCGTACGCACGCCCAGGCGCTGCAGGATCGCCGATACGTGTTCCTTGACGGTGTTCTCGGTCAGCCCGAGCTTGCGCGCGATGACCTTGTTCGGCAGGCCTTCCAGCACCAGCGCCAGTACCGAGCCCTGACGCGGCGTCAGGCCCAGTTCGGCCGGCGTGACCGGGATGCCGTGGGCCGGACCAAACGACTGCGAGCGGCCGGACAGTGCTTCGTCCGACGGAAAGCTCGTATCGCCGGCCAGCACCTTGCGGACGGCGGCCGTGAAGGCGTTGGCATCGAGATGCTTGCCGACGAAGCCGCATGCGGACAGCGCACGCGCACGGCCCACGATCTCGGGCGTGGCCTCGGCGGACATGAAGATGAAGCGTGCGCCCGGAATCACGGTCTTGAAGGCCTGCATGGCATCGAAGCCAGTGCCGTCATTGAGCCAGATGTCGAGCAGAACGATATCGGGACGGAGTCCCTGGTTCAGCGAGTGGAGAGCCTCCTTGGCGCTCCCGGCAGCGTGGACAGCAACGTCGGGCATCACCTCCGCCAGAAAGGCGGTGGTGCCGGAAAGAGCCATAGGATGATCATCGACCACCAACAAAGTCGGTGCAGCGTTCGACATGCGTATTCCCGTCTAATTTCCCGTTTCGTCCTTGTTGTCACCGTTTTCCGAAGAAGCGGCGCGTGGACGTAGGACCCACTCTAACAGAGCGGGGTGCGCGTCACAATCCGTGGCATTGGGGTATTTTTTATTGCACTCCAACCCGAAAGCGTTGTGGGAGGCGCGTTTCGCGGTAATTAAGTACCTATTGAGCACGGATTGCAAGCGATTGGACCACAGCTTGGTAGAATCGCGGCGATGAAAAATATTGTCATATTGATTTCCGGGCGTGGCTCCAATATGGAAGCCATCGTCCGGGCCTGCGCAGCCGAGCGGTGGCCGGCGCGCGTGGCCGCGGTGCTGTCGAACCGGCCCGATGCCTCGGGCCTGCAGTTCGCTGCCGGCCACGGTATCGCCACCGGCGTGGTGGATCACAAGCAGTTCCCCGGTCGTGCCGGTTTCGACGCGGCGATGCGCGATGCCATCGACGCGCACCAGCCCGACCTGGTCGTGCTGGCCGGCTTCATGCGCATCCTGACCGACGACTTCGTCGAGCACTACGCGGGCCGGATGCTGAATATCCACCCGTCGCTGTTGCCGAGCTTTCCCGGCATGCATACGCACCGGCAAGCGCTGGACGCAGGCGTCAAGCTGCATGGCGCAACCGTGCATTTCGTCACGCCCGAGCTCGATCATGGGCCGATTGTGTTGCAGGCTGCGCTCGACGTTCTGCCTGGCGATACACCCGAATCGCTGGCCGATCGTTTGCTCGATAGCGAACATGTCATTTATCCACGCGCCGTGCGCTGGTTTATCGAAGACCGACTGCGCGTGCAGGACGGTGTAGTTCAAGTTCAACCGGCCGAACCCCAATGGTTCATGGCCATCTCGCCCCAAGCGGCAGGAAAACAGCCATGAGTCGCCAACAAGAAAACACGACCTCCCGCGACAACCGCCAGCGTTCGCGCGGCAGCAAGGGCAAGTCCAGCCCGATCCGCAGGCCGCAGGGCGGCCAGTCCAACGCACCGCGCACGCCCGGCGCGCTGCAGGCATTTCACCTGCAGCACATCGAGCGCCTGATCGGCAAGGTGCTGCTGTTCGCGCGCCCCGCCGATGCCGTGGTGAGCCACTACTTCCGTGAAAATAGCAAACTTGGCCATCGTGACCGCGGAATCATCGCCGAAGCAGTTTTCGCAGTGTTGCGTCGACGCGTCGAATTTGGGCAATTTGCCGAAAGCGGCACCGGTTCGGCCACGCGTCGCCTGGGCCTGCTGGGCCTGGCCTCGACGCTCGGCCGCGACACGCTGACGCCGTTCCTGTATCCCGACGAAGCCGAATGGCTGGACCGCCTGACCACGATCGAACGTTCGAGCCTGGCGCCGCGCGTGCGCGCCAACCTGCCGGAATGGCTTTACGACGATCTGGTTGCGCATCATGGCGAGGCGTTCACGGCCGCGATGGGCGATGCCTGGCTGCGTCCGGCGCCGCTGGACCTGCGCGTCAACACCGCCAAGCTGTCGCGCGAGGAAGCGCTGGCCGAGCTGGAGACTGCCGGTATCGCCGCCGAACCCGCGCCCATGGCGCCGGCCGGTATCCGCCTGAAGGGCAAGCCCGCGCTGAACCAGCTGCCGCTGTTCATCAACGGTGGCGTCGAGGTGCAGGACGAAGGCAGTCAGCTGCTGTGC
Source organism: Cupriavidus sp. EM10 (assembly GCF_018729255.1). Lineage (NCBI taxonomy): Bacteria > Pseudomonadati > Pseudomonadota > Betaproteobacteria > Burkholderiales > Burkholderiaceae > Cupriavidus > Cupriavidus sp. EM10. Next base: position 2,878,118 of record NZ_CP076060.1, on the reverse strand, counting down.
CATCTGCTGGCGCCGAAGCGCGGCGAAATGGTGGTGGATTTCTGCGCCGGCGCTGGCGGCAAGACGCTGGCGTTGGGCGTGGCCATGCGTTCGACCGGCCGCCTGTATGCCTTCGATGTTTCGGAAAAGCGCCTCGCCAATCTGAAGCCGCGCCTGGCACGTAGCGGTTTGTCCAATGTGCATCCCGTCCTGATTGATTCGGAGCGCGATGCCAAGGTCAAGCGCCTCGCAGGCAAGATCGACCGTGTGCTGGTGGATGCACCTTGCAGCGGCCTCGGTACGCTGCGCCGCAACCCGGACCTGAAGTGGCGCCAGACGCCGGAATCGGTGCTGGAGCTCACTGCCAAGCAATCGGCGATCCTCGAAGCAGCGGCCAAGCTGGTGAAAGGTGGTGGACGCGTCGTGTACGCCACGTGCAGCGTGCTGGAAGCCGAAAACGAGGCGATCGTCCGCGATTTCCTGGCCAAGAACGAAAACTTCCGTCTGGTGCCGGCCGCCGAGGTCTTCGCCGAACAGAAGATCGAAGTGCCCAATTTGCCGGCAGAAGGCGGCATGTTGGCGCTGTACCCGCAGATCCACCAGACCGACGGCTTCTTCGCGGCCGTGCTGGAACGCACGCGCTAAGTTGGACGGCAGGGATCAATGCAGAAATCGAGGGAGAAGGCGGCACGATGAACCCCGATACACTGGCAGCGCTGACCCGCTCGCATTCGGTCATGGGCAAGATGCTCGATGACCTCATCCACGACGCGGGCGGGCAGGGGTTCTTCTGGCAGATCGGCATCCTGGCCGCTTGCCTGCTGGTGGCATGGCCGCTGGCGCGGCATGTGGTCAAGCGGCTGGAAGCGCGTCACGCCACGTCGAGCTTCGCGTTGCGACTGGCGGCGGTCAGCCTGGAGCGGGCCATGTTCCCGCTGTTCGCCTGGCTGCTGGTGCTGGCCGCGCGCTATGCGCTGGCGCCGTTTGCGTCGATCAGCGTGCTGAGGCTGGCGCTGGTGCCGTTGTTCGGCATCACGGCGTTGTACTTCGCCTTCTACATCCTGCGCCGGGTGATGTCCGCCAACGGACAGCTCCACGGCATGCTGGTGCTGGTGGAAAAGGTGCTGACCACGCTGGTGTGGATCGGCATGGGCCTGTACGTGGTGGGCCTGCTGCCCGACGTGATCCGGTGGATGGAGGCGGTGCGCTTCCCGGTGGGTGGCAAGCATCCGATCAGCATTGCCGACGCGCTGATGGGCGTGGTCTGGATCCTGCTGACCGTGCTGGTGGCGATGTGGTTCGGCTCATGGCTGGAAGACCGCCTGATGCGCGCCCAGACGCTGGACGCCAATCTCAAGGTGGTGCTGACGCGCATCGCCAAGGCGCTGCTGCTGCTGGTGTCGCTGCTGCTGAGCCTGTCGCTGGTGGGTATCGACCTGACCGTGCTGTCGGTGTTCGGCGGCGCGCTGGGCGTCGGGCTTGGCCTGGGCCTGCAGAAGATCGCCAGCAACTACATTTCGGGCTTCATCATCCTGCTGGACCGGTCGATTGCGATCGGCGACCAGATTACCGTCGACAAGTACACGGGGATCGTGTCGCAGATCCGCACGCGCTACACCGTGCTGCGCAACGGTGACGGCGAGACGCTGCTGCCGAACGAGCAACTGGTGGCGCAGTCGGTGCAGAACCATTCGTTCTCGGGCACCAACGTGCGCGTGGCGGTGCGGGTGCAGGCCGACTACAGTTCGGACCCGGAGACGGTCATTGCACTGCTGACGGACTGTGTGCGCGATATTCCACGTGTGCTGGCCGAGCCGGCACCCAGCGCCTTCCTGGTGGCGTTCGGCGACAGCGGCATCGAATACGAAACGGCCGTCTACATCGCCGATCCGCAGAACGGCAAGCTGGGCGTGCAATCGGCGATGAACCGTGCGATCTGGCGAACTTTCCGGCATCATGGCGTGTCGATTCCTTATCCCCAGCGGGAATTGCGGGTGCTGAGCCCGGCCCCGGGTGCCTTGCCCGCCGCAGCGGCCAACGCCGAGTGAGTTCCTCGCAGATCACCTGAGGAACCAATGCCTGTGGCAGGCATCGAAGTCGGGGAAAAAGCGGATGTCCCTCCCGCGCCGATCCGGTAGAATGCCGGGTTGTCGCGGGTATACGGATGACCCGCAGCCCCACACCAGACAACCGCCAGATTGCAGCGGTTCGTGCCTCGGCCAGGCTCCCTTCAGGGATACAGCCCGCGCCAGAAAGCTATCGCAATCGATAAATTTGCAGTCTTTTTTCTGCGCGACAGGTGCGCCGCACGGTGGTGCCGCGCTGCAAACACTCGTTTTACGACGGAGAACATAGTTTGTTCGACACAATTCTTGACTGGGCCGCCAACGGCCTCGCCAACTGGTCCTGGTGGGAGATCGTGATTTACACGCTCGTGGTGACGCACATCACCATCGCGGGCGTCACCATCTTCCTGCACCGCTGCATGGCGCACCGGTCGCTGGACCTGCATCCGGTGGCCCAGCATTTCTTCCGCTTCTGGCTCTGGCTGACGACGGGCATGGTGACCAAGGAATGGACTGCCATCCACCGCAAGCACCACGCCAAGTGCGAGACCGAGGACGATCCCCACAGCCCGCAGACCCGCGGCATCCGCAAGGTGCTGCTGGAAGGCGCCGAGCTGTATCGCGCCGAATCCAAGAACAAGGAAACCATCGCCAAGTTCGGTCACGGCACGCCTGACGACTGGGTCGAGCGCAATGTGTATTCGCGCTTCGGCTGGCAGGGTGTGGGCCTGATGCTGATCATCGACCTGGCGCTGTTCGGTGTGATTGGCATGACCGTGTGGGCCGTGCAGATGCTGTGGATCCCGATCCATGCAGCCGGCATCATCAATGGCCTGGGTCACTGGTGGGGCTACCGCAACTACGATTGCGAAGACGCGTCGACCAATGTGTCGCCGTGGGGCTTCATCATCGGTGGCGAAGAGCTGCACAACAACCACCACACGTACCCGACGTCGGCCAAGTTCTCGATCAAGTGGTACGAGATCGACGTGGGCTGGTGGTACATCCGTGCGATGCAGTCGGTGGGCCTGGCCAAGGTCAAGAAGACGCCGCCCAAGGCTCGCCTGGTGGAAGCGCGTCCGGTGGATCACAACACGCTGGAAGCGATCATCGCCAACCGCTACGACGTGATGGCGCGCTATGCCAAGGCGCTGAAGAGCGCGTACCGGGCCGAACTGCGCAAGCACAAGGAAGGCAACTCGCCCGAGTACAAGAGCTACAAGCCGGCACGCAAGTGGTTCCACCGCGAGGAAGTGAAGCTGGGGGCGCCGCAGCGCCAGCAGCTGGCCAGCATCACCGAGCAGAACAAGATGCTGCACACCTTTGTGGAAATGCGTCGCGAGCTGGCCGTGATCTGGGGCCGGTCCAACATGACCCGTGAGCAATTGCTGGCCCAGCTGCAGGCCTGGTGCCATCGCGCCGAAGCCAGCGGCATCCAGGCGCTGCAGGAGTTTTCGCTGCGTCTGCGCCGGTACGCCTGATACAATCGCCGACGCGCCCGTCATGGCTAAAAGCCCCGCCTCTGGCGGGCTTTTCTTTTGGCTACACTCCCCCATGTTTGCGGCACAGATCGCGCGTCCGAGCGCGGCGGCCCACGGGCGCCCCCGAGGAGTACTGCACAGATGACCCCACAATCCATCAAGACCGTCGAGTTCGAAAAGCCGAACCTGGCGGACGCCGATAATGCCGCCGGCGGCAGCTGCGTGGCCCATGCCTGGGCCAAGGTGCCCCCGGCGCTGACGCCGGACGAACGCGGCGCGCTCAAGGACCGCATCCGCAAGCTGCTCAAGGAGCGCAATGCGGTGCTGGTGGCGCATTACTACGTCGACGCCGACCTGCAGGACCTGGCCGAGGAAACCGGCGGCTGCGTGTCCGATTCTCTGGAGATGGCGCGCTTTGGCCGCGATCACGCCGCGCAGACGCTGGTCGTGGCTGGCGTGCGCTTCATGGGCGAGACCGCCAAGATCCTGAGCCCCGAAAAGACCATCCTGATGCCCGACCTGGATGCCACGTGCTCGCTGGACCTGGGCTGCCCGGCCGACGAGTTCACGGCGTTTTGCGACGCGCACCCGGATCGCACCGTGGTGGTCTACGCCAACACCAGCGCCGCCGTGAAGGCGCGTGCTGACTGGATGGTGACATCGAGCATCGGCCTGAAGATCGTCGAACATCTGCACGCACGCGGCGAGAAGATCCTGTGGGCGCCAGACAAGCACCTGGGCAGTTACATCCAGAAGCAGACCGGCGCCGACATGCTGCTGTGGCAGGGCTCGTGCCTGGTGCACGACGAGTTCAAGGGCATCGAACTCGACCTGCTGCGCCGCGAGCACCCCAAGGCCAAGATCCTGGTGCATCCGGAATCGCCGGCCAATGTGGTGGAGCAGGCCGATGTAGTGGGTTCCACGAGCCAGTTGATCGCCGCCGCCCAGCAACTCGACGCCAACGAGTTCATCGTGGCCACCGACAACGGCATCCTGCACAAGATGCGCATGGCGGCGCCGGGCAAGATGTTTATCGAGGCCCCGACAGCCGGCAACAGTGCCACCTGCAAGAGCTGCGCGCACTGCCCCTGGATGGCCATGAACGCGCTGACCAATCTGGCCGAAGTACTCGAGACTGGCCGCAACGAAATCCACGTCGACGCCGATATCGGCCGGCGTGCCGTCACCTGCATCGACCGCATGCTCGATTTCGCCGCGCAGCAGAAGGCCAATGTGCGTCCCGCCGCCGACCTCGCCAAAGAGGCCGCGTTGTTCCAGGGAGTCGGCCCGGCATGAACGTGAATCCGGTATTCGATAGCTACGGCCCGGCGCTCAAGGCTGCGCTGGAAGCCAATGTGCGTGCCGCCATTGCCGAGGACGTCGGCACCGGCGACCTGACCGGCCTGCTGGTGCCGGCCGACAAGCCGGTGCAGGCGCGCGTGATTGTGCGCGAGGCCGCCGTGCTGTGCGGCCGTCCGTGGTTCGAGGCCTGCATGAAGGCCGTGGACGAGCGGCTGCACGTCACGTGGCGTCATGAAGAGGGCACGCGCATGGCGCCCGATGACGTGGTGTGCGAGATCACCGGGCCGGCGCGTGCGCTGTTGACGGCCGAGCGTCCGTCGCTGAATTTCCTGCAGTTGCTGTCGGGCGTGGCCACGGCCACGCGGCGTTATGCCGACCTGATCGCCGACACGCGTGCGCGCGTGCTCGATACGCGCAAGACGCTGCCGGGCCTGCGGCTGGCGCAGAAGTACGCGGTGAAGATCGGTGGCGGCGAGAACCAGCGGCTGGCGCTGTACGACGGCATCCTGATCAAGGAAAACCACATCGCCGCGGCCGGCAGCATCACGGCCGCGATGGCCGCCGCGCTGGCGCTGGGTACCGATGCATCGATCCAGATCGAGGTGGAATCGATCGCCGAGCTGGAAGAGGCGCTGGCTGCCGGCGCGAAGTCGGTCCTGATCGACAACTTCACGCTGGAGATGATGCGCGAGGCCGTGGCGCTGAACCACGACCGCGCGCTGCTGGAAGTCTCTGGCGGCGTGAACTACGAGACGATCCGCCGATTTGCCGAAACCGGCGTCGACCGCATCTCGGTGGGCGCGCTCACCAAGGATGTGCGTGCCGCCGACTACTCGCTGCGCATCATCGGCTAGTCGTCCGCCGCTGCCGTCAGCGCCTGTGCTGACGGTGACGGGCCGCCCGGCCCGTCTCTGGCTGCAAGACCGTGGGTAGCGCCTTCGGCAGCGTTTCGGGATAGTCGCGGCTGTAGTGCAGCCCGCGGCTTTCGTGGCGCGAGTACGCCCCGTCCACGATCAGCGATGCCACTTCCACCAGATTCCGCAGTTCCAGCAGGTCGCGCGTGACACGGAAGTTCGCGTAGTACTCGGCGATTTCCTCGCGCAGCAGGCCGATGCGGTGCTGGGCGCGCTCCAGCCGTTTGTCGGTGCGCACGATGCCCACGTAGTTCCACATCATGCGGCGCAGTTCGTCCCAGTTGTGCGACACCACCACTTCCTCGTCCGCGTCTGATACCCGGCTTTCGTCCCACGCCGGCAGCGCGATATCGGGCGCGCCGGACTTGCCCTGCGCGGCGATGTCTGACGCGGCCGCCTGGCCAATCACCATGCATTCGAGCAGCGAGTTCGATGCCAGCCGGTTGGCGCCATGCAGGCCCGTGCAGCCGGTCTCGCCGACGGCATAGAGGTTGCCGATATCGGTACGACCGGCGGTGTCGGTGACCACGCCCCCGCAGGTGTAGTGGGCCGCAGGCACCACGGGGATCGGCTGGCGCGCAATGTCGATGCCCAGTTCCAGGCAGCGTGCATGGATGGTGGGGAAGTGCTCCTTCAGGAACGATTCGGGCTGGTGCGTGATATCGAGATAGACACAGTCCAGGCCGCGCTTCTTCATTTCGAAGTCGATGGCGCGGGCCACCACGTCGCGCGGGGCCAGTTCGGCGCGCGCGTCGTGCTCAGGCATGAAGCGGGTGCCGTCGGGCAGCTTCAGCAGGCCGCCTTCGCCGCGCACCGCCTCGGAAATCAGGAACGACTTGGCGTACGGGTGGTAGAGGCAGGTCGGGTGGAACTGGATGAATTCCATGTTGGCCACCCGGCAGCCGGCGCGCCACGCCATGGCGATGCCGTCGCCGGTGGCCGTATCCGGGTTGGTCGTATAGAGATAGACCTTGCCCGCGCCGCCAGCCGCCAGCACCGTGTGCGTGGCCGTGATGGTGCGCACTTCGTCGGTGCCCACGTCCAGCACATAAAGGCCGTAGCAGCGGTTGCCGGGCAGGCCGAGCTTCGCCGACGTAATCAGGTCGATCGCGAACTGGTCTTCGAGAATCGTGATGTTTGGATGCTGGCGCGCCTGCTCGGCCAGCGTGGTGACCACGGCATGGCCCGTGGCATCGGCCGCGTGGATGATCCGGCGGCGGCTGTGGCCCCCTCGCGGGTCAGGTGGAAGCCCAGTTCGGCCTGGTCGTCGCGCGTGAACGGCACGCCGCGATCGATCAGCCACTGGATGGCTTCGCGCCCATGCTCCACGATGAAGCGCGTCGCCTCCTCGTCGCAGAGTCCCGCACCGGCAACGAGCGTGTCCTGCGTGTGCTCGTCGTGGCTGTCACCTGAATCGAGCACCGCCGCGATGCCGCCCTGTGCCCAGTCGCTGGCCCCCGTTGTCATGGCGCGCTTGCTGAGGATGACAACCCGGTGGGTGTCGGCCAGTTGCAGCGCGACGGTAAGGCCGGCCAGACCGCTGCCGACAATCGCGACATCGAAGTTCATGGTGCAGGGGGATCGCTTCGGGGGCGAAAGCGTGATGGGGGAAAGCTGGCAAGTCTACACCGGCTTGCCACAAAACTGACATCATTCCCTTGTCTGACAAGGGTTGGCGGGCGGTGGTGCCCCGATTGGGTTCCCCAAAGCAAAAAGCCCCGCGAGGGCGGGGCTTTCGGCTGAAGACCAACGATCAATTACTTGATCTTGGTTTCCTTGTAAGGCACGTGCTTGCGGGCGATGGGATCGAACTTCGAGATCTCCATCTTTTCCGGCATGGTGCGCTTGTTCTTGGTGGTCGTGTAGAAATGACCGGTTCCTGCGGTCGATTCCAGCTTGATCTTGTCGCGTCCGCCTTTGCTGGCCATGATTTACTCCTTATTAGACTTCGCCGCGTGCGCGCAGGTCTGCGAGCACGGCGTCGATGCCTTTCTTGTCGATCAGGCGCAGACCGGCGTTCGAGACGCGCAGGCTCACCCAGCGGTTTTCCGATTCAACGAAGAAGCGGCGGTTCTGCAGGTTGGGCAGAAAACGGCGCTTGGTCTTGTTGTTTGCGTGGGAAACGTTGTTGCCGACCATCGGCGCTTTCCCGGTCACTTGACAGACGCGTGCCATGAAGCACTCCTAAATCTTATTCGTGGACAATGTTCGCAACAGATCAACAAAAGGCGCGCGGGCCCGGACTGCAGCGGATTGGTACTTCAGCGAAACGAACATTATAGACCGGAATCGAGCGGCGAATCAATGCCTTCCGACAGATTCGGAAGGGGGCTGTTGCGCCGTGCCGCCTGCGTCACGTGGCGTGACGTCTGGAAACCGGTCCTGCTCTGGATGCGCCGCGTTCGAACGCGGTGCGGGCCACACTGTAATGGCGCATGCGCAGACTGTCCAGTCCGGCGATACCGTGAACTTCGCGGCGAACTTCGTCGATTTCCGACATGCGGGCGCGGCCGTAACCGGCGGGGGATGGCCCAGTCGCATACAATGGCGGCTGTTGACCGGTTGACTCCCATGACTTTGCAAACTTCTTCGGCGCAGGCCGCCGCTGGTGGCGCGTCCGCGCGCAAGACCGTCCAGGCCGATTCCTTCCTGACGCTTCATTACAGTATCGCCCTCGAAAACGGCACCGAAGTGGTGAGCACGTTCGAGGAAAAGCCCGCCACGCTGCTGCTGGGCCAGGGCCAGATGGCCCCACGCTGGAGCAGGCGCTGCTGGGCATGCCCGAGGGGACCGTCTGACGTACCGCCTGGATGCCGAACACGCGTTCGGTCCGCGCAATCCTGAACTGCTGCAGTGGGTCTCGCTGGCCACGCTGCGCGAGAACAGCTCGTTCGAAGAGGAATACACCCCCGGCGATCTCGTCGAATTCAACGCGCCTGGCGGCGGCAAGTACGCCGGGGTGCTGAAGGAATACGGCGAAACCGCGGCACTCTTCGATTTCAACCACCCGCTGGCCGGACAGACGATCCTGTTCGACGTCCAGCTGATCGGAATTCTCTGATGTCCGCCGTGGCGATGGAACGCAGCATGACCGAACTCACTACTTCTGCCGACGCCGAAATCCTGATGGCGCAGCCGCGCGGCTTCTGCGCCGGCGTGGACCGTGCCATCGAAATCGTCGAACGCGCGCTGTCGCTGTTCGGCGCGCCGATCTACGTGCGTCACGAGATCGTGCACAACGCCTACGTGGTGGCGGACCTGCGCAAGAAGGGCGCGATCTTCATTGACGAACTGGACGAAGTGCCAGCCGGTTCGACCGTCATCTTCAGCGCCCACGGCGTGTCGAAGGAAGTGCGCGCCGATGCCACGCGCCGCGGCCTGACCGTGTTCGATGCCACCTGCCCGCTGGTGACCAAGGTCCACGTGGAAGTGGGCAAGATGCGCGCCGAGGGCTGCGAGATCATCATGATCGGCCACAAGGGGCACCCCGAGGTGGAAGGCACGATGGGCCAGTCCGAGCAGGGCATGCTGCTGGTGGAGTCGGTCGACGACGTCAACAAGCTTGAGGTGGCCGATCCGGCGCAGCTGGCCTATGTCACGCAGACCACGCTGTCGGTGGACGAAACGGCCGAGATCGTGATCGCGCTGAAGAAGCGTTTCCCGCAGATCCGCGAGCCGAAGAAGCAGGATATCTGCTACGCGACCCAGAACCGCCAGGACGCCGTGAAGTTCATGGTGCCGCAGGTGGAGGTGGTGATCGTGGTGGGCAGCCCGAACAGCTCGAACTCGAACCGCCTGCGCGAACTGGCCGACCGCCTGGGCGTGCCGGCCTACATGGTGGATGACCCCGAGCAGCTCAAGCCCGAATGGGTCGCTGGCAAGCGGCGCATCGGCCTGACCGCCGGCGCGTCGGCGCCCGAGGCGCTGGCCCAGGCCATCGTCGAGCGGCTGCGCACGTTTGGCGTGAAAAGCGTGCGGGCGCTGGAGGGTGTGGAAGAGAACATGTCGTTCCCGCTGCCGCGCGGGCTGGCGAGCGTCTCGGTCCAGTCCTGAAGCGTCCTGAACTTCCTGCCTCACCCCTGATTTTTCCGAACGCCGCTGGCTTGCCGCCAGCGGCGTTTGCTTTTGTGGCGTCGCTTGCACGTCCTTCTTCCCCGGCTTGGCGTCTCGCACCCATTTCGGGTGCGCCGTGCCGGTTGCACCGCCCTGGTGCGCCGCGCAGTATCTTCCGCAATACATTGCAAAACGCCTTCCATCTCGCGCGGCCTTATTTGGCGCGATTATCCCGCCGGTACCTGTACGAACACGCAGACAATATCAGGGTAATCCCGGGGAATGGGGTTTTCCCTATTATGGTGCGGCGCTACATTCTGCACATTAGAGTAAGCGCCTGGTAAATCGAATGAAATGCCTAATTAATAGCGGAGCATTATAGGTGGCGCCCAAGTGTCTTAATTCATGCTCTATGCGCCTCTGCAGGCGCTGCAGGCATGATTCTTGAAAGGGAAGGAGACGGGTCTGCCAAGTAGGCGGAGATTGCCCCAATCTGTGCATTGGGGAAATTCCCTAGCTCGATTGGCGGGTAAATGGTTCAGGTTGTTGCGTCGCGTATTGCATCCGCAAAGAAAGGGGATACAATGCGCGCGTTTCAAATTGAAACTAAACAAAGGCGGTCCAGGGAATACGTCCGGGAGGCGTAGTTAAATCCCTGTTTTTGTGAATCCTAGGAGATCACTCATGCAATTCACGTTTGCCAAGATTCTGCCGATCGCGGCCGCTGTGGCGCTGGTCGCTGCATGTGGCAAGAAGGAAGAAAAGCCGGCTGATGCGGCAGCATCCGCACCGGCAGCCGCCGCAGCGCCCGCCGCTGCCGGTGGTGGTGAAACCGTCGTCAAGATCGGCCACGCCGCTCCGCTGACCGGCGGCATTGCCCACCTTGGCAAGGACAACGAGAACGGCGCGCGCCTGGCCGTCGAGGAAGTGAACAAGACCGGTCTGGAGATCGGCGGCAAGAAGATCAAGCTGGAGCTGGTGGGCGAAGACGACGCCGCCGATCCGAAGACGGGTACCGCCGTGGCCCAGAAGCTGGTGGACGCCAAGGTCGTCGCCGTGGTGGGTCACCTGAACTCGGGCGTGTCGATCCCGGCCTCGAAGATCTACAGCGATGCCGGCATCACGCAGATCTCGCCGTCGTCGACCAACCCCGACTACACGAAGCAAGGCTTCAAGACCACGTACCGCGTGGTGGCCACCGACGCCCAGCAGGGTCCGGCACTGGCCAACTACGCCGCCAAGAGCCTGCACGCCAAGAGCGTGGCGATCGTCGACGACGCCACCGCCTACGGCAAGGGCCTGGCCGACGAGTTCGAGAAGACCGCCAAGGCTGCCGGCGTGAACGTGGTGGCACGTGAAGCCACCAACGACAAGGCCACCGACTTCAAGGCCATTCTGACCAAGATCAAGGGCAAGAAGCCGGACGTGATCATGTACGGCGGCATGGACGCCACCGGCGGTCCGTTCGCCAAGCAGGCCAAGGAACTGGGCATCACGTCCAAGATCGTTGGCGGCGACGGCGTGTGTACCGACAAGGTGGCCGAGCTGGCTGGCGACGCAGTGACCAACATCATCTGCTCGGAAGCTGGTCTGGCCCTGTCGAAGATGGAAACCGGCGCCGATTTCGAGAAGCGCTACCAGGCCCGTTTCAACTCGCCGGTGCAGATCTACGCACCGTTCACCTATGACGCCGTCATGGTGATCGTGGATGCGATGAAGCGTGCCAACTCGACCGAACCGGCTGCCATCCTGGCCGAAATGCCCAAGACGAACTACAAGGGCGTGATCGGCAACATCGCCTTCGACGAGAAGGGCGACATGAAGGAAGGCACCATCACGCTGTACGAGTACAAGGACAAGAAGAAGTCCGTCCTCGACGTCGTGAAGATGTAATCCGGGGCTTACCGTCCCAGACGAACGGCACCGTGAGTACCTTGCGGTGCCGTTCTTTTAGTCTCGCCAACGTGTTTCGAGCATCCTTACCATGGGTGGAACAGGGCGGGCAGCACACCAGCAAAACTGATTACCAACCTACCCGACCTATCCAACATTACCGTCCCTTCCGCGGCATCCACACCATGCCGGCCGGAGCGGGGCTGAAGCAGGAGTTTTCATGGATATCTTTATCCAGCAGATCGTGAACGGTCTGGTGCTCGGCAGCATCTATGCGCTGATCGCACTGGGCTACACCATGGTCTACGGCATTCTGGGCATCATCAACTTCGCCCACGGCGACGTCCTGATGATTGGCGCGCTGACCGCTTTGTCGGCAATCATGGGGCTGCAGAAATTCGCCCCCGGCCTGCCCGAATGGCTGACGCTGGTGATCGCCACGCTGATCGCCATGCCCGTCTGCGCAGTGCTTGCCTATACGATTGAACGCGTGGCCTACCGGCCGTTGCGCAATGCGCCGCGCCTGGCCCCGCTGATTACCGCGATCGGAGTCTCGATCATCCTCCAGACCATGGGGATGCTGATCTGGTCGCGCAACCCGCTGACGTTCCCGCAGCTGCTGCCGTCGGAACCGATCGACATCGGCTCCACCGGCGCCACCATCACCGGCAAGGAAATGGTCATCATCGGCCTGGCCGTGATGGTCATGGCCGGCCTGCTGGCCCTGGTGAACCGCACCAAGCTCGGCCGCGCCATGCGCGCCACCGCCGAGAACCAGAAGGTGGCGGGCCTGATGGGCGTGAACCCCAACTTCGTGATTTCGGCCACGTTCATGATCGGCGCCACGCTGGCGGCGCTGGCGGGCGTGATGATGGCCACCAACTACGGCAACGCGCACTTCTACATGGGCTTCATTCCCGGCCTGAAGGCGTTCACGGCCGCGGTGCTGGGCGGCATCGGCAACCTCGCTGGCGCCATGGTGGGTGGCATGCTGCTGGGCCTGATCGAGGCACTGGGCGCCGGCTACATCGGCGACCTGACCAACGGTGTGTTCGGCTCGAACTACCAGGACGTGTTTGCCTTCATCGTGCTGATTACCGTACTCGTGTTCCGTCCGTCCGGCATCATGGGCGAACGTGTCGCAGACCGCGCCTGAGGGGAGAGAATCCATGAATACTCCGATTCCAACCACGGCCGTGGCGGCACCGTCGCGTGTCCCGGCCAAGACCCTGGCGGCGCTGCTGGCCTTCCTGGTGGTGGCGCTGTGCGCGCCGTTCTTCGTCCAGACCTTCGGCGGCAACTACTGGGTGCGCGTGCTGGACTTCGCGCTGCTCTACATCATGCTGGCGCTGGGCCTGAACATCGTGGTCGGCTTTGCCGGCCTGCTCGACCTGGGCTACATCGCGTTCTACGCTGTAGGCGCCTACAGCATGGCGCTGCTCGGCTCGCCGCACCTGGCCAACCAGTTCGAATGGATCCACCAGCTGTTTCCGAACGGGCTGCACCTGACGATGTGGCTGGTGCTGCCATGCGCGGTGCTGATCGCGGCCACCTTCGGGGTGCTGCTGGGGGCGCCGACGCTGAAGCTGCGCGGCGACTACCTGGCCATCGTGACCCTGGGCTTCGGCGAGATCATCCGGATCTTCATGAACAACCTGGACCGTCCGGTGAACATCACCAACGGCCCCAAGGGCATCACCGCGGTGGACCCGGTGCATATCTTCGGCTTCGACTTCTCGAAATCGCACGAGATCTTCGGGTTCAAGTTCACGCCGGTGTTCATGTACTACTACCTGCTGGTGTTCCTGGTCATCGTGATCGTGTTCATCTGCCTGCGCCTGCAGAATTCGCGGATCGGCCGCGCCTGGGTGGCCATCCGTGAAGACGAGATCGCGGCCAAGGCCATGGGCATCAACACCCGCAACATGAAGCTGCTGGCCTTTGCCATGGGCGCATCGTTCGGCGGTGCATCGGGTGCCGTGTTCGGCGCATTCCAGGGCTTTGTCTCGCCGGAATCGTTCACGCTGTGGGAATCGATCTACATCCTGGCCATCGTGGTGCTGGGCGGCATGGGCCATATCCCGGGCGTGATCCTGGGCGGCGTCCTGCTGGTGGGTTTCCAGGAACTGCTGCGCGTCGTGGCGGAACCGCTCCAGACCGGACTGTTCGGCCACGTGATCGTCGATGCCGAAGTGCTGCGCCAGCTGCTGTTCGGCCTGGCCCTGGTAGCGGTGATGCTGTATCGCCCGGCGGGCATCTGGCCGTCGCCGCGCAAGGAAGACCGCCCGGTGGTGCGCCGCGCGGGCAACGTGGGCCGTTTCTGAGCAGGAGGACAACATGAGCAATTCCGAATTCCTCCTGTCCGTACAGGGGGTCAACAAGCGTTTCGGCGGCCTGCAGGCGCTGTCCGATGTGGGCCTGCAGATCAAGCCCGGTGAAATCTATGGCCTGATCGGCCCGAACGGCGCGGGCAAGACGACATTCTTCAACGTGATCACAGGCCTGTACACGCCCGATTCGGGCGAGTTCGTGCTGGGCGGCAAGCCGTACCAGCCGACGGCCGTGCACGAGGTGGCCAAGACCGGCATCGCGCGCACGTTCCAGAACATCCGCCTGTTCGGCGACATGACCGCGCTGGAAAACGTGATGGTGGGCCGCCACGTGCGCACCAAGGCCGGCCTGTTCGGCGCCGTGTTCCGCCCGCCTTCGGTTCGCCGCGAGGAAGAGGGCATCGAGGACATGGCCCACGACCTGCTGGACTACGTGGGCATTGGCAAATACGCCAATTTCACGTCGCGCAACCTGTCGTACGGCCACCAGCGCCGTCTGGAGATCGCCCGCGCGCTGGCCACCGAGCCGAAGCTGCTGGCGCTGGACGAACCGGCGGCCGGCATGAACGCCACCGAGAAGGTGGAACTGCGCGGCCTGCTGGAAAAGATCAAGAACGATGGCAAGACCATCCTGCTGATCGAGCACGACGTGAAGCTGGTGATGGGCCTGTGCAACCGCCTGACCGTGCTGGACTACGGCAAGGTCATCGCGCAGGGCCTGCCCCAGGAAGTCCAGAGCAATCCTGCCGTGATCGAGGCCTACCTCGGCGCATCGGCCCATTAAGGCGGGAGAGAAGCAATGCCACAAACGATTCTGAAGATTGCGGGCCTGAAGGTGGCCTACGGCGGCATCCAGGCCGTCAAGGGTGTCGACCTGGAGATCCAGGACGGCGAACTCGTGACGCTGATCGGTGCCAACGGCGCCGGCAAGACCACCACCATGAAGGCCATCACCGGCCTGCAGGGGTGGGCCGGCGGCGACGTGGAGTACATGGGCAAGTCCATCAAGGGCGTGCCCAGCTACACGCTGCTCAAGCAGGGCCTGGCGATGGTGCCGGAAGGCCGCGGCGTGTTCGCGCGCATGACGATCACCGAGAACCTGCAGATGGGGGCGTACACGCGCAACGACGAGGCCGGCATCAAGGCCGACATCGATCGCATGTTCGAGACGTTCCCGCGCCTGAAGGAACGTGCCAACCAGCTGGCCGGCACGATGTCGGGCGGCGAGCAGCAGATGCTGGCCATGGCGCGCGCGCTGATGAGCCAGCCCAAGCTGCTGCTGCTGGACGAACCGTCGATGGGCCTGTCGCCGATCATGGTCGAGAAGATCTTCGAGGTGGTTCGGACCGTGTCGGGGCAGGGCGTGACCGTGCTGCTGGTCGAGCAGAACGCCCGCCTGGCGCTGCAGGCGGCCCATCGCGGCTACGTGATGGAGTCCGGCCTGATCACGATGAGCGGCGACGCCAAACAGATGCTGGACGATCCGAAGGTGCGCGCGGCGTACCTGGGGAGTAACTCCACCTGGTGGTGTTCTCCCCTCTCCCGCCTGCGGGAGAGGGGAGCCAAGACGAAAAAGCCTCGCAACCGCGAGGCTTTTTGTCTTCCTGCTTCCGGCTTACGCCAGCTTCTTCAGCAGTTCGCGGAGCATGCCGATCATCTGGTCGATTTCTTCGCGCGTCACGTTCAGGGCCGGCATGAAGCGCAGCAGGCTGGGGCGCGGCGCGTTCAGCAGCAGGCCGGTCGGGTTCATCTCGCGCGCTGCTTCCACGATCTGCGGGCCGATGTCCTTGCCCAGCACCAGCGCGCGCAGCAGGCCTTCGCCACGTTCGCCGCCCAGGCCGAATTCCGACGACAGCGCCAGCAGCTGTTCGCGCAGGTATTCGCCCTTGGCCTTGACGTCGTCCAGGAAGCCCGGCGCGGTCAGTTGCGAGATCACCGAGCTGCCCACGGCCGTCATCAGCGGGTTGCCGTTGTACGTGCCGCCCTGGTCGCCGGCCTCGAAGCTGGCCACGTCGGCCTTGCACAGCAGCGCCGACAGCGGCACGCCGCCACCAATGCCCTTGCCCAGCGTCATGATGTCCGGCTCCACGCCCGACAGCTCGTACGCGAACAGCGTGCCGCAGCGGCCGCAGCCGGTCTGCACTTCATCGACGATCAGCAGCAGCTTGTGCTTGTCGGCCAGCGCGCGCAGGCCCTGCATGAACTCGCGGCTGGCGGGGATCACGCCGCCTTCGCCCTGCACCGGCTCCAGCATGATGCCCACGGTCTTGTCGGTGATCAGCTTTTCCACCGAAGCCAGGTCGTTCAGGTCTGCCTTGGGGAAGCCCGGCACCTGCGGCGCGAAGATGGTGTCCCAGCCGGCCTTGCCCGACGCGCTCATGGTCGCCAGCGTGCGGCCGTGGAAGCTGTGGTCCATCGTGATGATCTCGAACGCGCCGTTCTTGTGCTTGCGGCCCCATTTGCGCGCCAGCTTGATCGCGCCCTCGTTGGCTTCGGCGCCGCTGTTGGCGAAGAACACCTTGTCGAAGCAGCTGTTGTCGGTCAGCTGCTGCGCCAGCTTCAGCATCGGCTCGTTGTAGAAGGCCGGGCTCGGGTTCAGCAGCTTGCGGGCCTGCTGTTCCAGCGCCTGGATCATGCCCTCGTTCGAGTGGCCCAGCGCGTTGACTGCCCAGCCCTGTACGAAATCCAGATAGCGCTTGCCGTTATGGTCCGTCAGCCACGAACCCTTGCCTTCGGTGAAGACCAGTTCGGGGCGGTTGGTGATGTACATCAGCGATTGGACGGGAAACTCAGCAAATGCCATGGCGGACTCCTGGGATCGGCACGAAAAGAGGGAGGGACAAAAACAAAAAGCCACGGGGGCTGCCCGTGGCTTGTTGACCTGAACAAACGCTGTCTGCGGTCAGCCGCGCGGCACCCCGGTGGGGAGCAACGTACGTGCGCGGCGTCGGATCATGGCGGTGTTCATGGCGGCCAATATAAGACGCATGCGCCCGGGTGTCAAAGCGAAATGTGGCAGACCCGGGTGGCATTGTTGTGTCGACGGAACGGCAGCCGGGCCCGTCAGGCCGCGCCGGCCGGGTGCATGTCGGCCTCGGACGTGAACGAATCGGCGAAGAACGCGTCCTCGTGCAGCTGGCACTGCGCCGAGAAATCGGTGCGCGCGGCGTTGACCATCACCGGCGCGCCGCAGGCGTAGACCTCGTGGCCCGACAGGTCCGGATGGTCGGCCATCACGGCCTGGTGGACAAAGCCGGCGCGGCCGGTCCAGTTGTCCTCGGCCGTGGCGTTGGACACCACCGGCACGTACTTGAAGTTCGGCAGGTCGCGGGCCCACTGCTCGCACAGCGCGTGCATGTACAGGTCGGCCGGACGGCGGCCGCCCCAGTACAGCGTCATCGGGCGCGTGATGCCGGTGTAGGCGGCGTGCTCGACGATGGCCTTGATCGGCGCGAAACCGGTGCCGGACGCCAGCAGGATGATCGGCTTCTCGGAATCCTCGCGCAGGAAGAAGCTGCCCAGCGGGCCTTCGAAACGCAGGATGTCGCGCTCCTTCATGGCCGGCATGCCTTCCTTTGCGCCAAACACGTAGTCGGTGAACGCGCCGCCGGGCATATGGCGGATATGCAGTTCGATCGGGCCTTCCTCGTGCGGCGGCGTGGCGATCGAGTAGCTGCGGCGCTTGCCGTCACGCAGCAGGAATTCCACGTACTGGCCGGCCAGGAACTGCATGCGCTCCGTGGCGGGCAGTTGCAGCTTGACCGAGATCACGTCGTCGGCCAGCCGTTCCATGGTACTGACGCGGCAGGGAATCTTCTTGATAGGGATGTCGCCGGCGCCATGCACCTCGCGGCATTCGATCGTGATGTCCGAGGTGGCGTTGGCGCAGCAGAACAGCGCGCGGCCCTCGGTCTTTTCCTGCGCCGTCAGGGCCGACGCGGCGTGGTCGCCCTGGTGGATCGTGCCTTCGACCACGCGGCCCTTGCACGACCCGCAGGCGCCGTTCTTGCAGCCATAGGGCAGGCCGATGCTATGGCGCAGCGCGGCGCCCAGGATGGTTTCGTCGGCGGCCACTTCGAACTTGTGGCCACTCGGCATGACGGTAACTTGATAAGCCATAATCGGGTGTATGAACCAAATTCTGTCGCCGCAAGCGGCGTTGTCTTCCCCACGGGGCGTTCGGCGTCGGCGGCTGGGCCGTCCGCGCCTGCTGATCGTTGGCTGCGGCGATGTCGGCACCCGCATCCTGCGCGTACTGGCCCCGCGCATGCGCGTATTTGCCGTGACCTCGCAACCCTCGCGCCAGGCGGAACTGCGCGAAGCCGGCGCGGTGCCGCTGGTGGCCAATCTGGACCAGCCGGTCACGCTGGCAAGGCTGTCGCGGCTGGCCGCCCGGGTCATCGACCTGGCGCCGCCGCCCGGACAGGGCAATGGCGACCCGCGCACGCGCGCGCTGCTGGGTGCGCTACGACGCACAAGCTGGCGCAGGACACGCGCCTTGCGGCCGGGGCCCGGCGAGGCCGCCATTCTACCCGAGCGGGGCTGGCACCGGGCGTTTGAGGCGTCCGCGCGCCACCGTGCCGCCGGGGCCTTCATCTACGCCAGCACCACCGGCGTCTACGGCGACCGCGGAGGTGCGCGCGTGCAGGAATTCCACGCGGTGCGTCCCCAGACTGCAAGGGCGCGGCGGCGCGTGGCGGCCGAGGCGGCGGTGCGCACGTTTGGCCGCGACGCCGGCTGGCGCACCGGCATCGTCCGCATTCCCGGCATCTATGCCGAAGACCGGCTGCCCGTGGCGCGCCTGCACAAGGGCACGCCGGCGCTGGCGCCGCAGGACGACGTCTACACCAGCCATATCCATGCCGACGACCTGGCGCGCGCGATGATCGCCGCACTCTGGCGCGGCCGGCCCCAGCGCGTGGTGCATGCCAGCGACGACACCGAGCTGCGCATGGCCGATTACTTCGACCTGGTGGCCGACCGCAAAGGCCTGCCGCGCCCGCCGCGCATCACGCGCCAGCAGGCGCGCGACACCATCGACCCCACGCTGCTGAGCTTCATGAGCGAATCCCGCCGGCTCGATAACCGCCGGCTCAAGCGGGAGCTGCGGCTGCAGCTGCGGTATCCGACGGTGGCTTCGTTTTTGATCGGTAGGTGGTGTTTTCTCCCTCTCTCGCGAGAGTGTGAGAGGGGCGGGGGAGAGGGCCCGGCGGTTCAAATTGTCATTCGTCGGCAAGCAGAACCCTCTTTCCCTCACCCCCAGCCCCTCTCCCGCCTTGCGGGAGAGGGGAGCCACCCAGGCATACCAATTGCGTTGCCTTGCGACGCCCAATCCTGTCTATACAAGACTGGTGCATGCCCGGCCCGGCCACCGTAGACCATGACCCCGCTTCGGTGCGTCGCAGCATCCACTTGCACCGCTATCGCGCACTGCGCAACGGATTCCGCCGGACGCACTTGACTGATCACTCAGGTAAACCCCGGGTTTGACTTGTATATACAGCGTTGATAGATTGCGTTCACCCCCCGACTGATGGAGCCGACAGCATGAAGCTGCCCCTGCCGTTCCGTTTTGCCGCAGTTGCGTCCACCCTTGCCGTCGCGGCCCTGGCCGCGCCCGCCCACGCCCAGAACACGCCGGTCACCATCGGCATGAGCGGCTGGACCGGATTTGCACCGCTGACGCTGGCCGACAAGGCAGGCATCTTCAAGAAGCACGGCGTGGACGTGGACATCAAGATGATTCCGCAGAAGGACCGTCACCTGGCGCTGGCCTCGGGGGCCATCCAGTGCGCGGCCACCACGGTGGAAACCCATGTGGCCTGGAATGCCAACGGCGTGCCCATCACGCAGATCGTCCAGCTCGACAAGTCGTACGGCGCCGACGGCCTGGCCGTGCGCGGCGACGTGAAGTCGTTTGCCGACCTCAAGGGCAAGACCATCGGCGTCGATGCGCCGGGCACCGCGCCGTACTTCGGCCTGGCGTGGATGCTGAAGAAAAACGGCATGACGCTGAAGGACGTGAAGCTGACCACGCTGTCGCCGCAGGCCGCCGCGCAGGCGTTCGTGGCGGGCCAGAACGATGGCGCCATGACCTACGAGCCGTACCTGTCGACGGTGCGCGCCAATCCGGACAAGGGCAAGATCCTGGCCACCACGCTCGACTACCCGATGGTGACCGATACGCTGGGCTGCGCGCCGAAATGGCTCAAGGACAATCCGAAGGCCGCCCAGGCGCTGGTCGACAGCTACTTCGAGGCGCTGGAGATGATTCGCAAGGAGCCGGAAAAGTCCAACGAGATCATGGGCGCGGCGGTCAAGCAGACCGGCGAGCAGTTCTCGAAGTCGTCGGCCTACCTGCGCTGGCAGGACAAGACGGCCAACCAGAAATTTTTCGCGGGCGAGCTGGCCAGCTTCAGCAAGGAAGCGGCCGACGTGCTCAAGGACATCGGCGTGATCCGCCAGGTGCCCGATGTGACGGCGATCTATGACGCCCGATACCTCAAGTAAGCCGGAGGCCGTGATGTCGTCCGTGCAAGCTCCCGCCACCGCGCGCCCGCCAGCACCAATCGCCGCCCAGCCGGCTGACCGTGCGCCGCGTGCGCGCCATCCGTGGCTGTCGCCGCTGGTGCCAGTGTCCTCGCAGGCGCGCTGGATACTGGGCCTGTCGTTCTTCGTCCTGTTCTTCGGGGTCTGGGCCATCGTCACGCTGGGCGGCTTCGTGCCGCGCACGTTCCTGGCCGATCCGGTGACGATGGCGCGCGAGGGCTGGCTGCTGTTCACCGAGTACGGCTTCATCGGCGATATCGGCATGACGGTCTGGCGCGTGGTGGGCGGCTTCGTGCTGGCCGCCGTGCTGGCGGTGCCGCTGGGCATCTTCATGGGGTCGTACAAGGCCGCCGAGGCGTTCTTCGAGCCGTTCGTGTCGTTCTGCCGCTACCTGCCCGCGTCGGCGTTCATCCCGCTGCTGATCCTGTGGGCTGGCATTGGCGAGACGCAGAAGCTGCTGGTCATCTTCATCGGCTCGTTCTTCCAGATCGTGCTGATGGTGGCGGTGACGGTGGGCGGCGCGCGCAAGGATCTGGTGGAGGCGGCCTACACGCTGGGGGCCACGCCGCGCGGCATCGTGCGCCGCGTGCTGATTCCGGGCGCCGCGCCGGAGATTGCCGAGACGCTGCGGCTGGTGCTGGGCTGGGCGTGGACGTACGTGATCGTGGCCGAGCTGATCGGATCGTCGTCGGGCATCGGCCACATGATCACCGACAGCCAGGCGCTGCTGAACACCGGGCAGATCATCTTCGGCATCATCGTCATCGGCTGCATCGGGCTGGTGTCCGACCTGGTCTTCAAGCTGGCCAACCAGCGGCTGTTTCCGTGGAGTTCGATCAAATGAGCGCGCTGTCGATCCAGCAGGTATCCCGCACCTTCGAGAATCCGCGCGGCGGCAGCACGCAGGCGCTGCTGCCCGTCGACTTCGAGGTGCGCGACAACGATTTCGTGACGATCCTGGGCCCGTCGGGCTGCGGCAAGTCCACGCTGCTGCGCATCGTGGCCGGGCTCGATACGCCCAGCGGCGGCCGCGTGCTGCTGGACGGCCAGCCCGTGGCCGGCCCGGGCGCCGACCGTGGCATGGTGTTCCAGTCGTACACGCTGTTTCCGTGGCTGACCATCGAGCAGAACGTGCGATTCGGGCTGCGCGAGCGCGGCATGAGCCTGGCGGAACAGAAGGAACGTAGCGATTTCTTTATTTCTCGCGTGGGACTGCGCGGCTTCGAGCAGCATTTCCCCAAGCAGCTATCGGGCGGCATGCAGCAGCGCACGGCGATTGCCCGGGCGCTGGCCAACGATCCGAAGATCCTGCTGCTCGACGAGCCGTTCGGCGCGCTGGACAACCAGACGCGCGTGCTGATGCAGGAGCTGCTGCTGGGGATCTGGGAGTCGCACCGCAAGACGGTATTATTCGTGACGCACGATATCGACGAGGCCATTTTCATGGCCAACCGCGTGGCGGTGTTTTCCGCGCGGCCCGGTCGGATCAAGAGCGAGATCGCGGTGGACTTTGCCCATCCGCGCCATTACACGATCAAGACATCGCCCGAGTTCTCCGTGCTCAAGGCACGGCTCACCGAGGAGATTCGTGCCGAGGCCATGGCTTCGGCCGAGCACTGAACCGGCAATCCGGCATTCCGCAACAGTCCATGAACCCGTCCGCCAACCCGGCACCTTCCCCGTCCAATGCTCCGGCCGCGCTGTACCAGCAGGTCAAGGAATACATCGCGCGCCAGATCCAGAGCGGCGCGTGGCAGCCCGGCGACCGCGTGCCGTCAGAGCAGGAACTGGTGAACCGTTTCTCGGTGTCGCGCATGACGGTCAACCGGGCGTTGCGCGAGCTGTCGGAGCAGGGCCGGGTGGTGCGCGTGGCCGGCGTGGGCACGTTCGTGGCCGAGCACAAGCCGCAGTCCACGCTGCTGTCGGTGGTGAACCTGCAGGACGAGATCCGCATGCGCGGCCATGACTACGCCTGCGACGTGATCCTGGTGGAGCGCGTGTCGGCGTCGATCGAGGTGGCCGCCGCGCTGGAGCTGCGCACCGGCGAATCGGTGTACCACTCGATCTGCATCCATCGCGAGGACGGCCTGCCGGTGCAACTGGAAGACCGCTACGTGAATCCGCGCGTGGCGCCCGATTTCATCACGCAGGATTTTGCCGATACCCAGCCGGGCGAGTACCTGCTGCGCAATGTGCCCTATGACCAGGTGGAGCACGTGGTCGACGCCATCGCCGCCACGGCCGAGCAGGCCGTGCAGCTGGAGATGCCGGCCACGCAGCCCTGCCTGCTGCTGACCCGCCGCACGTGGACCCATGGCGTGCCAGTCACTTTTGTCCGCTGCCTTCATCCGGGCAACCGGTACCGCCTGGGCAGCCGCTTTCGCGCCGACGGCAATCCGGCTTTCGGCTAGATAAAAAAGCCCGAGGCCAGTCAAAAGCCGGCCATCGGGTTCATTTTTCGACTAACCTGTATAGACAGGCTCATACAACAACGACGTACGCAGATGACCAACGATTCCCGCTCTCTCCTGACCCTGAACCCTGGCCACGTGTCGCTGGACGACCTGCGCCGCATCTATCGTGGCGAAGTGCGCCTGGCGATGGCCGAGTCGGCCTGGGCCGGCGTGCGTGCCGCGCAAGCCACGGTGCAGGACATCATCGACGCTGACGCCGTGGTGTACGGCATCAACACCGGCTTCGGCAAGCTGGCGCAGTCGCGCATCCCCCATGACAAGCTGGCAGAGCTGCAGCGCAACCTGGTGCTGTCGCACAGCGTGGGCACCGGCGCCGACCTGCCGGCCGACACCGTGCGGCTGATCCTGGCGATCAAGGCCGTCAGCCTGGCGCGTGGCCATTCGGGCGTACGCCCCGAGTTGATCGAAGCGCTGCTGGCGCTGGCCAACCACGGTGTCTCGCCATGCATCCCGGCCAAGGGATCGGTGGGCGCCTCGGGCGACCTGGCGCCGCTGGCGCATATGTCGTGCACGCTGATCGGCGTGGGCGACGTGATGATCGATGGCCGCCGCGTGCCGGCCGCGCAGGGCCTGGCGCACGCCGGGCTCGACGTCTTCACGCTGGGGCCCAAGGAAGGGCTGGCGCTGCTGAACGGCACGCAGGTGTCCACGGCGCTGGCGCTGGCCGGCCTGTTCGCCGCCGAGGATGCCTTTGCCGCCGGGCTGGTGGCGGGCGCGCTGTCGCTGGAAGCCATCAAGGGATCGGTCAAGCCGTTCGATGCCCGCATCCATGCAGCGCGTGGCCAGGCGGGCCAGATCGCCGTGGCCGGCGCGGTGCGCGCAATGCTCGACGGCAGCGAGATCGTCGATTCCCACAAGGCCTGCGGCCGGGTGCAGGACCCGTACTCGATCCGCTGCCAGCCGCAGGTGATGGGCGCCTGCCTGGACAACCTGGGCCACGCCGCGCGCGTCCTGCGCATCGAGGCCAACGCCGCGTCGGACAACCCGCTGGTGTTCTCCGAACAGGGCGACGTGGTATCCGGCGGCAACTTCCACGCCGAGCCGGTGGCGTTTGCCGCCGACATCATCGCGCTGGCCATCGCCGAAATCGGCGCGATCTCCGAGCGCCGCCTGGCGCTGCTGCTCGATACGGGCCTGTCCGGCCTGCCGCCGTTCCTGGTGCGCGATGGGGGCCTGAACTCGGGCTTCATGATTGCCCAGGTCACGGCTGCCGCGCTGGCGTCCGAGAACAAGTCGCTGGCGCATCCGTCCAGCGTCGACAGCCTGCCGACTTCGGCCAACCAGGAAGACCATGTGTCGATGGCCACCTACGGTGCGCGCCGCCTGGGCGAGATGGCCGCCAACACGGCCGTGATCGTCGGCATCGAGGCCATGGCCGCCGCGCAGGGCATCGAGTTCCACCGCCCGCTGAAATCGTCGCCGCTGGTGGAACAGGAACTGGCCCGCATCCGCAGCCGCGTGGCCTTTGTGGAATCCGACCGCTACCTGGCGCCCGACATCGAGGCGATGAAGCAATGGGTGGTGCAGGGCGACGCGGGCGCCGGCTGGCCAGAGGCCGTGAGGGAGATCTTGCCGACCAACGTAGCTGCCTGATTCGCCTGCCCTCTCCACCTGCTGGTTTGCTCCCCTCTCACGCAAGGCGGGAGAGGGGCCGGGGGAGAGGGCCAGCGGTTGCCGACCGAAACAGACTCACCAGACACGAGACACACACCATGAACGCCAACGAACACCAATTCACCGATACCCAAGGCACCCAGCGCGGCCAGCGCGAGATCCGCGCCCCGCGCGGCAGCCAGCTGCACTGCAAGAACTGGCTGATCGAAGCCGCCTACCGCATGATCCAGAACAACCTGGATCCCGATGTGGCAGAACGTCCGCAAGACCTGGTGGTCTACGGCGGCATCGGCAAGGCCGCGCGTAACTGGGAATGCTTCGACGCGATCCTGGACAGCCTGCGCCGCCTGGGCGAGGACGAATCGCTGCTGGTGCAGTCGGGCAAGCCGGTGGGCGTGTTCCGCACCCATGCCGATGCGCCGCGCGTGCTGATCGCCAACTCGAACCTGGTGCCGCACTGGGCCACCTGGGACAAGTTCAACGAACTCGACCGCGCCGGCCTGATGATGTACGGCCAGATGACGGCGGGCTCGTGGATCTACATCGGCACGCAGGGCATCGTGCAGGGCACGTTCGAGACGTTCGTGGAAGCCGGCAACCAGCACTACAACGGCGACCTGACCGGCAAGTGGATCCTGACCGCCGGCCTGGGCGGCATGGGCGGCGCGCAGCCGCTGGCCGGCGTGCTGGCCGGCGCGTGCGTGCTGGCCATCGAATGCCAGGAATCGCGCATCGATTTCCGCATCCGCACGCGCTACCTGGACAAGAAGGCCACCACGCTGGACCAGGCGCTGGCCATGATCGAGGACGCGACGAAGAAGGGCGAGGCCATCTCGGTGGGCCTGCTCGGCAATGCCGCCGAGATCGTGCCGGAGCTGGCACGCCGCGCGCAGGCCGGCGGCATCCGTCCGGACATCGTCACCGACCAGACCTCGGCGCACGACGTCATCAACGGCTACCTGCCCGACGGCTGGACCGTGGAACAGTGGGAAGACCTGCGCGTGCGCGACCCCAAGGCGGTGGAAGCTGCCGCGCGCCAGTCGATCGTCAAGCATGTGCGGGCCATGCTGGCTTTCCAGCAGATGGGCGTGCCGACCGTGGACTACGGCAACAACATCCGCCAGGTGGCGTTCGAGGAAGGCGTGAATAACGCGTTCGACTTCCCGGGGTTCGTGCCGGCCTATATCCGCCCGCTGTTCTGCCGGGGCAAGGGGCCGTTCCGCTGGGTGGCGCTGTCCGGCGACCCCGAGGACATCTACAAGACCGACGCCAAGATGAAGGAGCTGTTCCCCGACGACAAGCCGCTGCACCGCTGGCTGGACATGGCGCGCGACCGCATCGCGTTCCAGGGCCTGCCGGCGCGCATCTGCTGGGTGGGCCTGGACGAACGCCATCGCGCCGGCCTGGCCTTCAACGAGATGGTGAAGAACGGCGAGCTCAAGGCACCGGTGGTGATCGGGCGCGATCACCTCGATTGCGGCTCGGTGGCATCGCCGAATCGTGAAACCGAGGCGATGCGCGATGGCTCCGATGCGGTGTCCGACTGGCCGCTGCTCAACGCGCTGCTGAACACGGCCGGGGCGCCACGTGGGTCAGCCTGCACCATGGCGGCGGCGTGGGCATGGGCTTCTCGCAGCATTCGGGCGTGGTCATCGTCTGCGACGGCACGGACGCGGCAGCCAGGCGCATCGAGCGCGTGCTGTGGAACGACCCGGCCACGGGCGTGATGCGCCATGCCGACGCCGGCTACGACATCGCCATCGACTGCGCGCACGAGAAGGGCCTGGACCTGCCGATGGTGAAGCGCTGATGGCAGCAACAAGGTTCGCGCTGGACGCCATCGCCCCCACGCCGTGGAAGAACGGCGGCGGCACCACGCGCGAGATTGCCGCGTGGCCGCCCGGCGCCGGCATGGACACGTTCGACTGGCGCATCAGCGTGGCCGATATCGCCACGGACGGGCCGTTCTCGGCCTTTCCCGGCATCGACCGCCAGATCGTGCTGATCGACGGCGCGGGCGTGCATCTGCAGGCGCATGACGATTCGTTCTGCCACAAGCTCGTGCGCGTGGGCGAACCATTCGCGTTTTCTGGCGATACGGCTATCCATGCCGCGCTGGTGGATGGCCCGACGCGCGACTTCAACGTGATGACGCGACGCAACCGCTGCCGGGCCGAAGTCCGGCTGATGCGGCAGCCTTTTACGGCGGTGCCCGGCGACGCCACGGTACTGCTGCTGGTGCTGCGCGGCGACTGGGATATCAGCGACAGCCAGAGCCACAATCAAAGCGCCGATGGCCAGCACCTGTCGGCGGGCGAGGGCATACTGATGCCGGCCGGATCGCCGGCCGTTACCGTCAGCCACACCGAACTGTCCGCGCTGTGCCTGCGCGTGACACTGCACAGGGAGCGGGATCGATGAACTTCCACGACGCGCCATCGGCCGATGGCGTCTGGCACCACTGCCACCTGCTGCCCGACGCGGACCCCGACCGCGCCATCCGCGACGCCGCGCTGGTCATCGAGCACGGCCGTATTGCGTGGCTGGGGGCGCTGGGCGACCTGCCGGACAGCTATCGGCACCTCGATCGGCATAACGCCGGCGGCGCATGGATCACGCCCGGGCTGGTCGACTGCCATACGCATCTGGTCTATGGCGGCCAGCGCGCCGACGAATTCGCGATGCGACTGGCCGGCGCCGGCTACGAGGAAATCGCGCGGGCCGGCGGCGGCATCGTGTCGACCGTGCGCGCCACGCGCGAGGCCGACGAAGCCACGCTGTTCGCGCAGGCCGCCGTGCGGCTGGAGGCGCTGCTGGCCGAAGGCGTGACCACCATCGAGATCAAGTCGGGCTATGGGCTGTCGCTCGATGCGGAGCGCAAGCAGTTGCGCGTAGCGCGCCAGCTTGGCGAGGCCTATGGCGTGACCGTCTACACCACCTTCCTGGGCGCCCATGCGTTGCCGCCCGAGTATGCGGGCCGGGCCGACGACTATATCGACCTGGTCTGCAACACAATGCTGCCGGCGCTGGCCGATGAAAAGCTGGTCGACGCGGTCGATGCGTTTTGCGAGGGCATCGGATTTTCTCCAGAACAGACCCGGCGCGTGTTCGAAGCGGCGGCGCGCCACGGCCTGCCCGTCAAGCTGCACGCCGAACAGCTGAGCAACCTGGGCGGCGCGGCGCTGGCCGCGCGGCACAAGGCGCTGTCGGCGGATCATCTCGAACACCTGGACGAAGCAGGCGTCATGGCGATGGCCGAGGCCGGCACGGTGGCGGTGCTGCTGCCCGGCGCCTACTATTTCCTGCGCGATACCAACCTGCCGCCCATCGCACTGCTGCGGCGGCACGGGGTGCCCATCGCCATCTCCACCGATCACAATCCGGGCACGTCGCCCACCACGTCGCTGCTGCTGATGATGAACATGGCCTGCACGCTGTTCCGCATGACCGTGCCCGAGGTGCTGGCCGGCGTGACCACGCACGCGGCCCGCGCGCTGGGCGCCGCAGACCGCCACGGGCAACTGGCCGTGGGCCGGGCCGCCGATTTCGCGCTGTGGCGCGTGGCGTCGCCGGCTGAGCTGGCCTACTGGTTCGGCCGCAATCCGTGTGCCGGCGTGGTGCGCCAGGGCAGGGTGTTCCGATGAGCGCCGGCCAACTGTTCGCGCGCCATGCGCTGCTGCCCGACGGATGGGCCCGCGACGTGCTGCTGGAGTGGGATGCCCGCGGCGTCTTCACGGCCGTCACCGCCGTTGCGGCCGGCGCCGCACCCGATCCATCGGTGCCGCAGGCCGCCGGTCCCGTGCTGCCGGGCATGCCGAACCTGCATTCGCATGCGTTCCAGCGCGGGTTTGCGGGGCTGACCGAGTACCGCAGCGTGTCGCCCGACGACGATCCCGCCGGCGGCGATTCGTTCTGGAGCTGGCGCACGCTGATGTACCGCTTTGCGCTGCGGCTGTCGCCCGACGCGCTGGAGGCCATCGCCACGCAGCTCTATATCGAGATGCTGCGCGCCGGCTACACGAGCGTGTGCGAGTTCCACTATGTCCACCATGATCCCGACGGCAAGGCATACGCGGACCGCGCCGAGATGTCGCTGCGGCTGCTGCGCGCAGCGCAGGCCGCCGGCATCGGCATGACGCTGCTGCCGGTGCTGTACCAGACGGCCGGGTTTGGCGAGAAGCCCGCCCAGCACGACCAGCGCCGTTTCCTGAACGATACGGACGCCATGCTGGCGCTGCTGGAAAAGCTGGCGCCGCACTGCGCCGCCTACGGGGCAAGGCTGGGGCTGGCGCCGCATTCGCTGCGCGCGGTGCCGCCGCGCAGCCTGACGCAGGCCGTGGCCGCGCTGCATGCGATGGACGCCGCCGCGCCTGTGCACATCCACATCGCCGAGCAGCAGAAGGAAGTGGACGACTGCCTGGCCACCAACGGCGTGCGGCCCGTGGAATGGCTGCTCGACCACGCGCCCGTGGACCATCGCTGGTGCCTGGTCCATGCCACCCACATGGATTGGGACGAACGCCGCCGGCTGGCCCATAGCGGCGCCGTGGCGGGCATCTGCCCGACCACCGAGGCCAACTTGGGCGATGGCGTGTTCGAGGCCGCCCCGTACCTGGCGCAGCAGGGGTGGTGGGGCATCGGCTCGGACAGCCACGCCAGCGTCAGCGTGGCCGAGGAGTTGCGCACCTTCGAATACGGGCAGCGGCTGGGCCTGCAGCGGCGCAATGTGCTGGCATCGGAGCGGCATCCGCAAGTAGCCGACCGGCTCTGGCTCGAAGCGGTGGCGGGCGGCGCGCGCGCGGCGGCGCGGCCGGTGGCGGGCCTGGCGGCCGGGCAGCGTGCCGACTTCCTGGTGCTGGACGGCCAGCATCCCACGCTGGCGGGGCTCGACGGCGCCCACGCGCTGGCTACTTACGTGTTCGCCAGCCACGGACATGAGACACTAGCGGAAGTCCGCACGGGCGGCACGTGCCGCTTGCAGCACGGTGTGCATCCGCTTCAAGGGGATGCGGGCCGGCTGTTTGCCGAAGCGCGCGCCCGCCTGCTGGCCGACTGAAGGGTCCCGAACCCGCCACACACAAAGCAGCCCCGAGACAAGATGTCCTCCTCCTTCACCACCGATATTCCCGCTTTCACGCTGCATCGCGGCACTCGCCCGTTGCTGGTGTCGATGCCGCACGTGGGCACCTACGTGCCCGCCGGCCTGGCAGCACGCCTGACGCCCGAAGCGCGCACCGTGCCCGATACCGACTGGCACATGGACCGCCTGTACGACTTCGCCCGCGAACTGGGCGCGTCGATCCTGATGGCCACGCACTCGCGCTACGTGATCGACCTGAACCGCCCGCCCGACAACGCCAACCTGTACCCGGGCCAGGACACCACGGGCCTGTGCCCGGTCGACACCTTCGACAAGACCCCGGTGTACGCCGACGGCGCCAGCGGCCCCGACGACGCGGAAATCGCGCTGCGCCGTGGCGCGGTCTGGCATCCGTACCACAACGCGCTGCAGGAAGAACTGAAGCGCCTGCGTGCCGAGCACGGCACGATCGGCCTGTGGGACGCCCACTCGATCCGCTCGGTGCTGCCGCGCTTCTTCGAAGGCAAGCTGACGGATTTCAACCTGGGTTCGGCCGACGGCAAGAGCTGCGACACCGGCCTGGCCGCCGACGTGGTGGAGATCGCCCAGGCGGTACCGAACCATACGGCCGTGCTGAACGGCCGCTTCAAGGGCGGCTACATCACGCGCCAGTACGGCAACCCGGCCGACGGCGTGCACGCGATCCAGCTGGAACTGACGCAATCGTCGTATATGGAAGAGGTGTACCCGTTCGCGTACGACCCGGCCAAGGCCGCCAACGTGCAGCCCGCCATCCGCAAGATGCTGGAAACAGTGCTGGGCTTCGTCGAAGCGCACTGAAACGCTGACGGCTTGCTCCCCTCTCCCGCAAGGCGGGAGAGGGGCCGGGGGTGAGGGCGGGGTGGTGCAAATTGCCAATGATTCGGCAAGCACAGCCGCATTGCCCTCACCCCCAACCCCTCTCCCACGGCGTGGGAGAGGGGAGTAGAACCCCCCCATAAAAAACAGCCCGTGGTGGCGATGTTCGCCACAGACGGGCTGATTGCTGCGGCGACGCTCCCCTTACTTTTCGTCACCTTGGTGTCCGCCTTGCTGCCCGTGGCCTGGTTGTAGCGCGCCACGTAGTCCTCGAACAGCTTGCGGATCGACTTGCCGATCTTGGCGTAGTCCGACTCGTTGAGGTTGGCCAGCGACACGCGGCCCGACGGGTGGCGCGTGCCGAAGCCGCGGCCCGGCAGCAGCACCACGCCGGCTTCCTCGGCCAGGCGGAACAGCAGTTCGGTGGGCTCGGCCGACGCCAGCACCCATTTCACGAACTCCGGCCCCAGCGCCTTGCCGCCCAGCTGTTCGATATCGAGCAGCGTGTAGTAATCCACCACGTTCGGATCGCCGGTTTCCTCGGGCGCAATGCCGATCTCGCGGAACAGCGCGGCCTTGCGGCTGCGGATCAACCGCTTCATCGCCTGCTTGTACGCGTCAGGCGTGTCCATGAGCGAGAACAGCGAGAACAGCACCATCTGCACCTGCTGCGGCGTCGACAACCCGGCCGTATGGTTCAGCGCCACCGTGCGGCTGTCGGCCACCAGGCGGTCGATGAACTTCAGCGTGTCCGGCGTGGTCGTGATCGAGTTGTAGCGCTTGTGCAGCTGCTGGCGCTGGTCCTCTGGCAATTTCGCCAGTTTCTCGTCGAAGATATTGTCGCGGTGCGTGGCGATGACGCCCAGCCGCCAGCCCGTGGCGCCAAAGTACTTCGAGAACGAGTAGACCAGGATGGTGTTGCGCGGGCAGAGCGCGAACAGCGAGACAAAATCGTCGGCAAACGTGCCATAGACGTCGTCGGTCAGGATGATCAGGTCCGGCCGTTCCTCGATGATCGATGCCAGGTATTCCAGGCTTTCGTCGCTCATGCGCACCGACGGCGGGTTGCTCGGATTGACCAGGAAGAACGCCTTGACGCTGGGGTCGCGCAGCTTGTCGAGTTCCTTGTTCGAGTACTGCCAGCGGGACTGCGGGTCGGCATCGATCGACAGCTCCACCAGCTGGTAGTCGTTCAGCTCGGGGATCTCGATATAGGGCGTGAAGATCGGCATGCCCAGCGCGATCTTGTCGCCCGCCTTGAGCAGGTGGTTCTCGCGCATCGAGTTGAACAGGTACGTCATCGCGGCCGTGCCGCCTTCCACGGCAAACAGGTCGAATTCGCCGATGAACGGGTGCTTGCCGATCATTTCCTTGCGGATGTACTGGCCGACGATGATCTCGCTCAGCTTGAGCATGCGGTCTGGCACCGGGTAGTTGCAGGCCAGGATGCCTTCGCACATCTCGTAGAGAAAGTCGGCGGCGTTCAGGCCCAGCTGGTCGCGCACATATGACACCGCGCCGGCCAGGAACTTCACGCCGGGTACGTCATGGTTCTCGCGCGCGAACAGGTTGAAACGCTCCTCGATGCCTTCGCGGCGCGGAAAGCCGCCCACGCCCTCGGGCATGTACTGGAACGAGCGCTCCGATTCGCGCATCGCAAAAAGTCCAAGTTGCCAGAAGCCGTGGCGCGGCACGGTGGCCAGGAAGTTGGGGTTGCCGCGCCCGGCGTTCAGCATCAGGCGGTTGGCGTCGCTGCTGGCCAGCTTGATCAGTTCGTCCTTGAGTTCGAACGGCGACAGGCTGGACAGCGTGGACAGATCCGGTTTGCTCATGGCGATGCTCCTTTCGGATAGGCAATCGATCGAGTGGGACGTCAGACGAAACCGACGACGAGGGGCCCGAGCAGTGTCAGCAACACATTGGCCAGGGCATAGGTGATGGCGAACGGCACGGTGGGCACGGGGCTTTCGGCCTTGTCCAGGATGCCGCCGAAGGCCGGGTTGGCACTGCGCGAACCGGCTAGCGCGCCCGCCAGCAAGGCGGCGTTGTCGTACTTGAGCACGTAGCGGCCGAACAGCATCGTCAGGAACAGCGGCAGCAGCGTGACCACGGCGCCGAGCAGGAAAATCGTCAAACCACTATGCCGAAGCGTGTCGACGGCCTGCAGCCCGGAGTTGATGCCGACGATGGCCACGAACGCGGCCAGGCCGAAATCCTTCAGCAACTGGCAGGCGGCGGTGGGCATCGCGCCGTACATCGGGTGCTTGGACCGCGCCCAGCCGAACACCAGCCCCGACAGCAGCGCGCCGCCGCCGGCGCCCAGCGTTAGCGGGATCGAGCCGATGCGCACCACCAGCAGGCCGATCAGCAGGCCCACCAGCACGCCGGCGCCGAAGTAGACGAAGTCGGTCTTCTCGCTGGGTACCAGCTCGTAGCCGGCGCGCTGCGCGGCGCGCTTGGTGTCGGCTGGCGTGCCGTAGAACGTGATGATGTCGCCGTGCTGGAGCTTCAGGTCGGGCAGGATCGGCAGCGGGTGGTCTGAGCGCTCGATCCGCTCCAGGTACACCCCGTGGCGCATCTCGCGGTCGATGCCGGCCACGATCTCGCCCAGCGGCTTGTTGTTCAGCCCCTTGCGCGTGAACACGGCCCGGCGCGTCTGCATCACCATGCCCATGCCTTCGGCATCGGCCACTTCCTCGCCGATCACCAGCGCGGTGGGCACCATGGCGTCGCGCCGGCCCACCAGCAGCACGATGTCGCCGGCTTCCAGTACGGTGTCCTGGGTGACGTCCAGCGGCTTGCCGCCGCGCTGGAGTTTTTCCACGGTCACCAGGTCTTCGCCGCCGACCTCGATGTCCTTGACGGTCTTGCCGGCGGCCCCCGTCACGCGGAACAGCCGGCCCACCAGCCGGGGCAACGCACCGGCCTGGCCCGGGCCGAACTGCGGCAGGCCGCGGTGCATGGAAGCCTCCACCTTCTTCGCGTCGGTCTTCAGGTCCGTGCCCATCAAGCGCGGCAGGATGTTCACGCAGACGATGATGGCGCCGAGCGACCCGAACACGTAGGTCACCGCGTAGCCGATGGCCACGTTGGCCTGCAGGGTCTTCACCTGGTCGGGTGGCAGGCCGAGCTTGGTGATGGCATCGCCGGCCGTGCCGATGATGGCCGACTGCGTCATGCCCCCGGCGGCCAGGCCAGCGGCAATGCCCTTGTCGAGATGGAAGATCTTGGCCAGTACCACCACGGTGACCAGCCCGGCCACGGCCATGAACACGGCCATCGCGATCTCGCGCAGCGAACTGCGGTTCAGCGAGTTGAAGAATTGCGGGCCGCTTTCGTAGCCCACTGCGTAGATGAAGACGGCGAACATCACGGCTTTCACGCCGTTGTCGATTTCCACGCCAACCTGGCTGATGATGACGGCCGCCAGCAGCGAGCCGGCCACGCCGCCAAGCTGGAACTTGCCGAAGGTGATCTTGCCCAGGGCGTACCCGACCGCCAGCGACAGGAACAGCGCCGACTCGGGTGACTTCTGGAAGATGGCATGCAACCAATCCATGGGAACCTCCTGTAAAGCGTGACTCGGGTGGCAGGGGCGCATGCGCGGGCACCCGTGGCACCCCCGCATGCCGGGCACAGCTACGGCGGCGCAGAAGCCAGCGCGCCGGCCATCGCCACGGCGATCGGGCCGAGCAATGGCAGCAGGACATTGGAGATGGCGTAGGTGATCGTGTAGCCGATGACCGGCGTGCCGTTGCCGGCGGCGTTGGTCAGCGCCATGATGGTGGGCGTGCTGCAGTGTTGCCCGGCCACGGCGCCCAGCAGGATCGGCATGTCGAGCTTCAGCCAGCGGTGGCCGATGAACAGCGAGACGGCGGCCGGGATGACCGAGATCAGCACGCCTGCGATGGGCAGGATCAGCCCGTACTTCTCGATCAGGCGCAGCGCGTCGGGGCCGGCCGACAGGCCGACGGCGGCGATGAACGTGGCCAGCCCGAAGTCCTTCAGGATTTCGGCGGCCGGTGCCGGCAGCGAACCCATCACCGGCAGCCGGGCGCGCAGCCAGCCGAAGGCCAGGCCCGACACCAGGCAGCCGCCGCCCACGCCGAGCGTCAGGTCGGCCTGGCCCACCTTGACGCTCCAGGAGCCGATCAGCATGCCCAGCAGCACGCCGATGCCCAGGAAGACGAAGTCGGTGCGGATCGTCGGGATGACCGGATAGCCCAGCTCGGGCACCACGCGCCGCAGGGCCTGGTCGGGGCCGGACAGCGTGACGACGTCGGCGCGCTCCAGCACGGTTTCGGGCAGGATCGGCATGGCATGCTGCATGCGCGTGATACGCGATACATACACGCCGCGCCCCATGCCCACATCCACGCTCTGGCGCAGCCGCGCCAGCGTCAGGCCGACCACCTCGCGGCGCGTCAGCAGCACCGACTGTTCGGCCTGCACCACGGCGTCCATGCCGGGCTCCTCGGGCATCTCGCGGCCGACGGCGGCGGCAAACGGCACCATCGCGTCGCGCCGGCCCACCGCCAGCACGACGTCGCCGCCACGCAGCACTTCCTCGGGGCCGGGACGGAAGGTATCGCCATCGCGACGAATGCGCCGGATTGTCACGCCCAGCGCCACGTCGTGCTCGGCCTCCAGCACGGTCCTGCCCGCCATATGGTCCACGCGCAGCACGCGCGCCACGATCAACGGCAGGGCCGTCATCTGGTTGTCGGCCATGTCGTTCTGCCCGCCCAGCTTGTGCCACAGCCGGGTGGCGGCTTCGCGCAGGTTCTGCCGCAGCAGCACCGGGGCCAGCTGGCTGGTGAACAGCACGATGGCGATCAGGCCGAACAGGTAGGTGACGCTGTAGGCGGTGACGATATTGGTCTGCAGCACGCGGATGGCATCGGCCGGCAAAGCAAGCCGCGCGATGGCCTCGGAGGCCGTGCCGATCACCGCCGATTCGGTGGCCGCGCCGGCCAGCAGGCCCGAGGCGGTGCCGGGGTCCAGGTGCAGCAGCGGCACGGCAATCGCCAGCAGCGCCAGCAATACGAATACCTCGACCAGCGACAGCACGCCGATGCGCCATTCACGCGCCACATTGGCAAAAAACTGAGGTCCGCCCGTGAAGCCGAGCGCAAAGATGAACACGGCAAACGCCACGTTCTTGACGTCGTCGTCCAGCCGGGCGCCGCTCTGGCCGATCAGCAGCGAGGCAATCAGCGTGCCGCAAATGCCACCCAGCTGGAACGGTCCGAAGCGGATCGCGCCCACCGCATGGCCCACGGCCAGGGCCAGGAACAGCGCGATCTCCGGTTGTCCGGCAAGCAGGGCGGAAACGGACTCCATGACGCGGCGCATGCCTCCCTATGGCTCACGGCAAGCCATGCGGAGGGTCCGCAGGCGTGAGGCATTATCGGCATGGGCGACGTTGGCGCGTACTGAAAGCTTTTGAAAGCGTATTAAACGCAATCAAGCAAACGGCTATGTCTTGAGGGGAGGGAGCGGGGGAAGGAAACCCCTTGCCGCCACGGCATGGCGGGGCAAGAGGCGTGAGACGAAGGCCAAAGGCGGACGCGCCGCCTGGCGGAATTACTTGCCGCTGGCGATCCGGTCCTGGATATGCTTGGCCCGCGCGTCGGAGCCCGGATGCGAACTGAGCAGGCTCGATTGCCCGCCATCGAGCTTGGCCAGCTTCTGGAAGGCCGTGACCAGCGCCTGCCGGTTGGCGCCGTTCTTGGTCAGCAGGTCGAACGAATAGTCGTCCGCCTCGCTTTCCTGGCGTTGCGAGAATTGCGCGTTGATAAAGGTTTCGCCAAGTTCGCCGATTTGCGATGTCGACAGCGCCGCCAGCGTGGCGTTGCCCGTGGCGCCCAGCGCACCGCGCGCGGCCGCCGTGGTGTAGGCCACCTGCATGGCCCGCTTGGTGTGGCCCAGCGCCACGTGGCCGATTTCATGGCCCAGCACGCCGCGCACTTCGTCGTCGCTCATCAGGTCCATCAGCCCGCTGTAGACACGCACGCAGCCGTTGGCCATGGCCCATGCGTTCACGTCCTTGGTCATGTAGACCTTGGCATCGAGCGGCAGCCCGGTGTTCTGCAGGCCGTTCATGATGTTCACCAGCCGTTTCGCGTAGGTGCTGTCGGCGGTGGCCACGGTGTTTTTCTTGTCCATTTCCGCGCAGGACTGGTCGGACAGCTGCTTGACGTTGGCGTCGCTGAGCGTGGCGGCGCTGAACAGGCTTCCGCCCGCCTGGGTCAGGCTGTCCATGTTGGCGCCGGCGCAGCCCGCGAGCATCGTTGCGCAGCCGATGGCTGCAGCCGTAGCAATGTAACGATTCATCTTCGATTCCCTGAATGGTGTGTCGTTGTCATGGAGGCGCACGCAAGAGCATAAGCAAGCGATGGCCTGGCCGCCAGTGGAATGCGTCTGACAAGGCAGAAAGGGGAATATCGGAGAGGCGCCCGCGAATGCGCTCGGGATGGAGCTCGGAGAGGCTGGGGAAGTGCTGGGAAAGTGCTGGGAAAGTGCTGGGGAAGTGCTGGGGAAGTGCTGGGGAAGTGCTGGGAAAGTGCTGGGAAAGTGCTGGGGAAGTGCTGGGGAAGTGCTGGGAAGTGCTGGGGAAGTGCTGGGGAAGTGCTGGTGCCCGGGGTCGGACTCGAACCGACACGCCTTGCGGCGGGGGATTTTGAGTCCCCTGCGTCTACCTGTTTCACCACCCGGGCATGGGCTTGGCGATGGGCTGGAATGCACATCGCGCGATGATGAACCG
Source organism: Cupriavidus sp. EM10 (assembly GCF_018729255.1). Lineage (NCBI taxonomy): Bacteria > Pseudomonadati > Pseudomonadota > Betaproteobacteria > Burkholderiales > Burkholderiaceae > Cupriavidus > Cupriavidus sp. EM10. The sequence goes on along the minus strand of NZ_CP076060.1, from coordinate 2,840,759 downwards.
TCGATTATGCCGTAATTCCACACCATGGACAACAATCGGCCAGTCGGATCGAGCTGTGGGCCTAGCGTCCTCGCCGCGCGTTCGTCGTGCGGCTGCGGTCGTAGAAGCCAGGCGGCTTGCGGGCTATCCAGCGGATGAAGTCGGCCATGACCGGGTGGGCGCGCAGGGCGTCCCAGTCGTGGTAGGTGGTGGCCAGCTCGATTTCGCTGAAGACCGAATGGATCTTCTGATGGCAGACGCGATGCATCGCGGCTACCTCGCGACCGCCACGGCTGCGGGGTATGGGGTGGTGCAGGTCCGTGCTGGCGTCGTCGAGCAGCGGCCGGCCGCACAGGGGCAGCGCGCGGGCTCGCCGTTAGCCGCGACATCGGAGCCCACATCGGGCGGCCCCAGTTGTGGAGCCTTGCCGGCGCGCAGCCGGCGCTTGACGACCATATGCGCAAATCCGTTGGAAAGAGGGTGCCCTGGCAGTTGCGGTAGGATAGCGCGCAACCTTGTAACGCCGTGTCGCCGCGACTTCACCGGAGCCGAGAGCCATGTCTGCCCAGCCGACCCTCGATGCCACGCCCACCGCCAGCCTGGCCTCGCTGGCCGCCCTGCCTTCGCAGGACCCCGCCTTCTACGCCCAGGCCTACAACAATCGCGCCAATGTGCCGGACAATGCCGTCCACATGGCGCGTTGGGCGGCGGATTCGGCACTGGTGCGGGCCGGCATGGTGACGTACTTCGAAAACCTGGCCTACGGCGATGCGGATTCGCCACTTGCCGCGACCGAAACGCTCGACTACTTCCCGGCGTCGCTGCGCGATGACGATGCGCCGCCGTTGCTGGTGTTCCTGCACGGCGGCTACTTCCGCGCGCTGGACAAGCGCGACCACAGCTTCGTGGCCAGCGTGCCAACTCGCCGCGGTGTGTCGGTGGCGGTGGTGAACTACGCGCTCTGTCCGTCGGTGACGGTGGAAACCATCGTGTGGCAGGTCATGCAGTCGGTGGCGTGGCTGTATCGCGAGGCCGACCGGCTGGGTCACGACCGGAACCGCATCTTCCTGGCCGGGCATTCGGTGGGTGGACATCTGGTGACGATGCTGATGGCCGCGCTGTGGCCGCAGTTCGGGGACGACCTGCCTGCGGACCTGATCAAGGGCGGACTGTCGATCAGCGGTCTGTACGATCTGGAGCCGCTGCGCCGGGCCGACTTCCTGCAGGCGGACCTGCAACTGAGCGAAGCCGATGTGGCGCGCCTGTCGCCCGCGTTCATGGCACCGGCCACCGGCGCGCCGCTGATCACGGCCGTGGGCGAGCTGGAATCAAGCGAGTACCACCGGCAGCACGCGCTGATCCGCGCGGCGTGGCCGCGCAACGCGCGTGACGATATCGCGCTGCCGGGCCGTCATCACTTCAATGCCATGGATGACCTGATGCGCGACGACAGCCAGCTGTCGCGTGCGCTGCTGGGGATGATCGCGGGCGTCTAGCCCCCTCAGCCACGGCCCCGCGCCTTACGGCTGCTTCAGTTCCAGCACCCTCAGCAGCGACGACGTATCGTCCTTGCCCCAGCCCTGTTCCATCAGCTCGCCAAGCTGCGCCGCCGTGGCGCGCATGGCGGGCAGGTCCAGGCCCATTTCGCCGGCGATGTCGGCGGCCAGGCCAAAGTCCTTGGCATGCAGCCGCGATTCGATGCCGGCGGAGAAATCGCGCGACACCATCTTCGGACCCAGCAGATCGAGCATGCGGCTGCCGGCAAAGCCGGTGGACAGGGCCTGGAAGACCTTGCCCGTATCCACGCCCTGCGCGCCGGCAAAGCGCATGGCCTCGGCGATACCTTCGATATTGACCACCTGCGCGATCTGGTTGCAGAGCTTGGCCACCTGACCGGCGCCGTGATCGCCAATATGCGTGATCGTCTTGCCGACGCATTCCAGCAGCGGTCGCACTTTCTCCAGATTCTCGGCCTTGCCGCCGACCATGATCGTCAGCGTGCCGGCCTGCGCGCCGATGGTGCCGCCCGATACCGGGCAGTCGAGCGCCTCGATGCCTTTGGCGGCCAGCGCCTGGGCGATCTCGCGCGTGACGATGGGCGAGATCGTGCTGTGATCGACGCAGATGGTGCCCGGCGCGGCGCCTTCGATCACGCCTTGCGGGCCCAGCAGCACCTGGCGCACATCCTCCGACGAGGTCACGTTGGTCACGACGACGGCTGCGCCGCGTGCGGCCTCGGCCGGCGTGAAAAACGGCTCGGCGCCCAGCTGGCGCGCGGCATCGGCCGCTTCGGGGCGGCGTACGAAGGCGCGCACGGTGTGTCCGGCGCGAATCAGGTGACCGACCATCGGCGCGCCCATCGCGCCCAGGCCGATAAATGCCACGGTAGTCATGAATGCTTCCTGGATGGGTTTGGTGGTGGCTGGCGGTGGCTTGTTTCGCAAATTACTTCGCCGCCAGTCGCCACAGCGACGTGACTTCGGCTTTGCGCGCGGCGAACAGCGGATCGTCGGCGTCGGTGGACTTGGGGTGGCGCGGCCGGATATCGGAACGGCCCAGCACCTTGAGGCCCGCCGCATCGATCCAGCCAAGCAGTTCGTCGCGCGAACGCAGGCCCAGATGCTCGGCAAAGTCCGACAGGATCAGCCAGCCCTGGCCGCCCGGCTCCAGATGCGCGGCCAGGCCGCTCAGGAAGCCGCGCAGCATGCGGCTGTCGGGGTCGAACACCGCGTGCTCGATCGGCGAACTGGGCCGTGCCGGCACCCAGGGCGGGTTGCAGACCACCAGCGGGGCGCGGCCGGCGGGGAACAGGTCGGCCTCGACGATTTCCACCTGATTCGCCAGGCCCAGCCGGTCGATGTTCTCGCGGGCACAGCCCAGCGCGCGCGGGTCCTGGTCGGTGCCCACCACGCGCTTGACGCCGCGCTGCGCCAGCACGGCGGCCAGCACGCCGGTACCGGCGCCGATGTCGAAGGCCAGCGCCGTGGACGGCAGGGGCTCCTTGGCCACCAGTTCGATGTACTCGCCGCGCACCGGCGAGAACACGCCGTACCAGGGATGGATGCGCTCGCCCAGCACCGGGATCTCCACACCCTTGCGGCGCCACTCGTAGGCGCCGATCAGGCCCAGCAGCTCGCGCATCGACGCCACATAGGGGGCATCGGCCGGGCCGTAGACCTGCTCGCAGGCCTCGTGCACGTCGGGAGCACGGCGCAGCGGCACCACGTGGCCGGCGTCGAACGGCAGCAGCAGCATGCCCAGTGTCCGGGCGCGCTGCGACTGCGCCAGCCGGTGCTTGTGGAACGATTCGGTCAGGCTGGCCGGCGCCTTGTCGGCACCGCGCGCCTTGCGCTGGGGTTTGCGGTCCACGCGGCGGGCCATGGCCTGAAGCAGCTGGCGCGCGTTCTGGAAATCGCCGCGCCACAGCAGGGCGGTACCTTCGCTGGCCAGCCGGTAGGCCGTATCGGCCTGGGTCTGGTCGTCGGCGATCACCACGCGCCTGGGCGGCGGCAGGCCGGCTTCGGACCGCCACAGCGCGCTGCGCTCGGCGCCGTCCTCGGTCCAGTGGATGGTCGGGAGGGATTCGTTGACTGACATATATATAGAGATAGGGCGGAAGCCGGCTCAGAGTTCGTAGGCTTCGTGGTCCCCGGACATCGCCTGCTCAACCAGCTTGCGGTTCAGCGTCGGCGAGAACAGTTCGATGAAGGTATAGACGAAGCTGCGCAGATAGGCGCCCTGCTTGACGGCAAGGTGGGTCACATTGGTGCCGAACAGGTGGCCCGCAGGCAGGCCGCGCAGGTTGCGGTCGCGTTCAGGGTCGAAGGCCAGGCCGGCGACGATGCCGATACCGAGGCCGATCTCCACGTAGGTCTTGATCACATCCGCGTCGATGGCCTCGAGCACGATGTCCGCCTCCAGGTTGCGCAGCGCAAACGCCTTGTCGATCTTGGGCCGCCCGGCGAAGTTCACGTCATACGTGATCAGGGGTAGGTGGCCAGGTCTTCCAGCGTCAGGTGTTTCTTTTCCAGCAGCGGGTGGTCAGGTGGCGTAATCACCATATGCTGCCACTGGTAGCCGGGCAGCGACACCAGGCTCTTGTCGCTGCTGATGCCCTCCGTGGCGATGCCGATATCGGCCTGGTCGTGCAGGATCATGTCGGCGATCTGCACCGGCGTGCCCTGCTGGATCGACAGCCGCACCTTGGGGTAGCGTTTGGTGAACTCGGCGATCACGCGCGGCAGCGCGTAGCGCGCCTGGGTGTGCGTGGTGGCGATGGTGAAGTTGCCCTGGTCCTGGGCGGCGTAATCCTTGCCCACGCGCTTCAGGCTTTCCACCTCCTGCAGGATCTTTTCCACCGATACCAGGATGCGCCGGCCCGGCTCGGTCAGGCTGCGGATACGCTTGCCATGGCGGGTGAAGATATCGACACCCAGCTCTTCCTCCAGCTCGATAATCGCCTTCGAAACGCCAGGTTGTGATGTATAGAGCGCTTTTGCGGCCTCGGTCAGGTTGAAATTCTGGCGGACGGCCTCGCGCACGAAGCGAAACTGGTGCAGATTCATATAACTTCGCTCGTATAAACAAACAACTTCTTATTAGTTTGAGATATGAGGCGAGTTTATTACGATTCTCGAACTTTGTTAAACGTTCGCCTGCCCGCATTGCGTCCGCGCCCAGCCTGAAGAAGGTGGTGCCGGCACCACCGGAGCCGGCGCGAGTCGAGAAGCGTCCCCGATGTCCCTTGCCTTCACCGTTTCCGGTCTGCTGGTAGGTATCCTGGTTGGTCTGACCGGGGTAGGCGGCGGCTCGCTCATGACGCCGCTTCTGACGCTGCTGTTCGGTTTCTCGCCGGCCACCGCCGTCGGCACCGACCTGGCATTCGCCTCCATTACCAAGGGTTTCGGCACCATCGCCCATCGCGCCCACGGCCATGTGCAGTGGCAGGTGGTGCGCCGCCTGTGCGTGGGCAGCCTGCCCGCCGCGCTGGCCGCCATCCTGGTGCTCAAGAGCGCGGGCGAACTCGATGCCCGGTGGCTGCACGCCATCCGCGTGACGATCGGGGTCTCCGTGCTGCTGACCGTGCTGTCGCTGCTGTGCCGCAAGCAGATGCTGGCGTGGCTGGAGCGCAATCCGCGCTTCCAGCTCGAAGGCCGCGCGCAGGCGGTGGCCACGGTGGTGGTCGGCGCCGTGCTTGGCGTGCTGGTGACCGTGTCGTCGATTGGCGCGGGTGCGGTAGGCGCCACCCTGATCCTGCTGCTGTACCCCATATGAAGCCGGCCGAAGTGGCTGGTACCGATATCGCCTATGCCGTGCCGCTCACGGCCGTGGCCGGGCTGGGCCACGTGTGGCTTGGCACCGTCGACTGGAATTTGTTGCTGGCGCTGCTGGTGGGCTCGATCCCCGGCATCTGGCTCGGTGCGCAGCTGTCGCGGGCGCTGCCCGAGCGGCTCGTGCGCGCCGCACTGGCGACGACGTTGACCCTCGTCGCCATCAAGCTCGTTTCCTAAGCATTCAACGAATACTGAACGGACCCACACCATGTATCAGTACGATCAATACGACCAGCGCATCGTCCAGGAACGTGTCGCGCAATTCCGCGACCAGGTGCGCCGCCGCCTGTCCGATGAACTGACCGAGGAAGAATTCCTGCCGCTGCGCCTGCAGAACGGCCTGTACATGCAGCGTCACGCGTACATGCTGCGCGTGGCCATTCCGTACGGCCTGCTGGCCTCGAAGCAACTGCGCATGCTGGGCCACATCGCCCGCGAGTACGACCGCGGCTATGGCCATTTCTCCACGCGCCAGAACATCCAGTACAACTGGATGGACCTGGAGCGCGTGCCCGACGTGCTGGCAGACCTGGCCAGCGTCGAGATGCACGGCATCCAGACCTCGGGCAACTGCGTGCGCAACATCACCACCGACCAGTTTGCCGGCGTGGCGCCGGACGAATCGGTGGACCCGCGCGTGCTGGCCGAACTGCTGCGCCAGTGGAGCACGTTCCAGCCGGAATTCGCGTTCCTGCCGCGCAAGTTCAAGATCGCCATCTCGGCCACGAAGGACGACCGCGCCGTGGTGCAGATGCACGATATCGGCATCTACGCGTACAAGAACGCCGAGGGCGAGACGCGCCTGCGCATCCTGGCCGGTGGCGGCCTGGGCCGTACGCCGATCCTGGGCACGATCATCAAGGAAGACCTGCCGTGGCAGCACATGCTGACCTACGTGGAGTCTGCCATCCGCGTGTACAACCGCTACGGTCGTCGCGACAACAAGTACAAGGCCCGCATCAAGATCCTGGTGAAGGCCATCGGCGCCGACAAGTTCGCCGCCGAAGTGGAAGAAGAGTGGAAGTTCAGCAAGGACGGCCCCGGCACGCTGACGCAGGCCGAGTTCGACCGCGTGGCGCAGTACTTCGCGCCGCCCGCCTACGAGAAGCTGCCCGACACCGACGCAACGTTCGAGAAGCAGCTGCTGGAAAACAAGGCGTTCGCCCGCTGGGTCAGCCGCAACGTGCGCGCGCACCGCGTGCCGGGCTACGCGTCGGTCACGCTGTCGACCAAGCCGGGCCCCGCGTCGCCTCCGGGCGATGCCACGGCCGAGCAGATGGAAGCGGTGGCCGACTTCGCCGACCGCTACGGCTTTGGCGAACTGCGCGTGGCGCACGAGCAGAACCTGGTGCTGCCGGACGTGAAGAAGCACGACCTGTTCGCGCTGTGGGAAGACGCGAAGAAGGCCGGCCTGGCCACGGCCAACATCGGCCTGCTGACCGACATCATCGCGTGCCCGGGCGGCGATTTCTGCTCGCTGGCCAATGCCAAGTCGATCCCGATCGCGCTGGCGATCCAGGAGCGCTTCGACGACCTGGACTATGTCCATGACCTGGGCGAAGTGTCGCTGAACATCTCGGGCTGCATCAACGCCTGCGGCCACCACCACGTGGGCAACATCGGCGTGCTGGGCGTCGACAAGGACGGCTCCGAGTGGTACCAGGTCACGCTGGGCGGCGCCCAGGGCAATGACTCGGCCATCGGCAAGGTGATCGGCCCGTCGTTCAGCGCCGAGGAAATGCCCGAGGTGGTGACCCGCATCATCGACACGTTCGTGGCCAACCGTGCCGGCGACGAGCGCTTTATCGAAACGTTTGCCCGTATCGGCATCGCCCCGTTCAAGGAGCGTGTGTACGCCGACAAGCAACGCGAAGAGCGCGCCGAAGCCTGACGAACGAAAGAGACTGAACATGGCAAAGATCATTCAACTGCAACGCGACGACGCTGGCCAATTCCGTCCCGTCATCGTGGAAGACCACTGGACCGTGCTGCGCGCCACAGACGAGCAGCCGCTGGACGAGGCGCGCATCATCGCCGTGGCGCAGGGCGCCGACGCGGTGCTGTTCCCGCTGTCGGTGTGGAAGGCCAACGAATCGCTGCTGGCTGGCCGCGACAAGGCCATCACCGGCGTGTGGCTGGCCCCGGAAGACGAGCCGGGCGATGCCGAGGCGTTCTTCGACCGCGTGTCGGCCGTGGCCGTCGACTTCCCGGTGTTCCGCGATGGCCGCGGCTTCTCGTCGGCCTACCTGCTGCGCACGCGCTACCACTGGGCCGGCCAGCTGCGCGCCATTGGCGATGTGCTGCGCGACCAGCTGAACTTCATGAAGCGCTGCGGCTTCGACACGTTCGCCGTGCGGGCGGACAAGAACATCGAAGACGCGATCAAGGGCTTCACCGAGTTCACGGTGGCCTACCAGGCGTCGGTGGACGAGCCGCTGCCGCTGTTCCGCCGTGCACGTGCCGACGTGACCGACACCACGGCCCGGGGCGCCGCATGAGCGCCGTGATCTCCGGGATCCCCGTGGTCGAGGCCGGCGCGGTCTCGTCGCTGCGCCCCCCGGCGCTGTGGACGAAGCCGGAGTACACGGGCACGGTGGGCGCGCTGGAAGCCAAGGAACGCGCGCTGGCCGAGCGCCTGTCGGGCATCGCCGGCCGCTTCTTCCGCGCGCGCTTTGCCACCAGCCTGGCTGCCGAAGACATGGTGCTGACCGACGCGATCCTGCGTGGCGGCGACGCCGTGCGCGCCGGCATCCGCGTGTTCACGCTGAACACAGGCCGCCTGCATGCCGAGACGCTGGCCGTGCTGGACCAGGTGAAGGATCGCTACGGCTACACGGTCGAGCAGTTCACGCCCGATCCGGAAGCGGTGGAGAACTACCTGCGAAACCACGGTCTGAACGCTTTCTACGACAGCGTGGACCTGCGCAAGAGCTGCTGCGGCATCCGCAAGGTGGAACCGCTGAATCGCGCCCTGTCGCACGCCGATGCCTGGATGACCGGCCAGCGCCGCGAACAGGCCGTGACGCGCGCCGAGCTGCCGTTCGAGGAACTGGACGAAGCCCGCGGCATCCCCAAGTTCAATCCGCTGGCGGACTGGACCGAGGCCGAGGTGTGGGCCTACCTGACGCGCCACAACGTGCCGGTCAACGCGCTGCACGCCAAGGGTTACCCCAGCATTGGCTGCGAGCCGTGTACGCGGGCCGTGAAGGCTGGCGAGGACGTTCGCGCCGGCCGGTGGTGGTGGGAGAGCAAGGACTCGAAAGAGTGCGGCCTCCACGAGCAGAACATCAAGCACTGAACACAGAATTAGCAGAGGCCGAGAACGACATGGGCATCATGAACGACATCGCAGACGCAGGCGTGGCCGCCAACGTGGAACACCTGCTGCAGGTCCAGAACGACCACCTCGACCGGCTCGAAGCCGAGTCGATCTACATCATCCGCGAGGTGGTGGCCGAGTGCCGCAACCCGGCGCTGCTGTTCTCGGGCGGCAAGGATTCGATCGTCATGCTGCACCTGGCGCTGAAGGCCTTCCGCCTGGGCGACCGCAAGGTGGAACTGCCGTTCCCGCTGGTGCATATCGACACCGGCCACAACTACCCGGAAGTGATCGCCTTCCGCGACCAGCGCGTGGCCGAACTGGGCGCGCGCCTGGTGGTGGGCCATGTGGAGGACTCGATCAAGCGCGGTACCGTGCGCCTGCGCAAGGAAACCGACTCGCGCAACGCCGCGCAGGCCGTGACGCTGCTGGAAACCATCGAGGCGCACAAGTACGACGCGCTGATGGGCGGCGCCCGCCGCGACGAGGAAAAGGCCCGCGCCAAGGAACGCATCTTCTCGTTCCGCGACGAATTCGGCCAGTGGGACCCGAAGGCCCAGCGCCCCGAGCTGTGGAGCCTGTACAACGCCCGCATGGCCCAGGGCGAGCAGATGCGCGTGTTCCCGATCTCGAACTGGACCGAGCTTGACGTGTGGCAGTACATCGCCCGCGAAAACCTGGCCCTGCCCCGATCTACTACGCGCACCAGCGCGAAGTAGTGCGCAAGAACGGCCTGCTGGTGCCGGTGACGCCGATCACGCCGAAGCAGGATGGCGATGTCAGCGAAGTGCTGTCGGTCCGCTTCCGTACCGTGGGCGACATCAGCTGCACCTGCCCGGTGGCCAGCGTCGCGGCATCGCCGGTGGAGATCATCGCCGAGACGGCGGTGACCGAGATCACCGAGCGTGGCGCCACGCGGATGGACGACCAGACGAGCGAAGCCTCGATGGAACGCCGCAAGAAAGAAGGTTATTTCTGACACCGGACGCATATACGGGCACATCGCGTCGTTGCGCGAGTGTCGCGCGCCCGATGTACACGTCGCCCTCACGCGCCTAGCGCTGTATCCCGTCTATGCGCCGGAACATGCGGCGTCGAGAATGAACAGGAAAGATCATATGTCTCACCAATCTCAACACCAGGGCCTGCTGCGTTTCATCACCGCCGGGTCCGTCGATGACGGCAAGAGCACGCTGATCGGCCGCCTGCTGTTCGACAGCAAGGCTGTGCTGTCCGACCAGCTGACCGCGCTGGCCAACGCCAAGAACAAGCGCACCGCCGGCGAGCAGATCGACTTCTCGCTGCTGACCGACGGCCTGGAGGCCGAGCGCGAGCAGGGCATCACGATCGATGTGGCGTACCGCTACTTTTCGACGGCGCGCCGCAAGTTCATCATCGCCGATACGCCGGGCCACGAGCAGTACACGCGCAACATGGTCACGGGCGCGTCGACCGCCCACGCCGCCATCGTGCTGGTGGATGCCACGCGCGTCACGGTGACCAATGGCCGTGCCGAACTGCTGGCCCAGACCAAGCGCCATTCGGCGATCCTGAAGCTGCTGGAACTGCAGCACGTGATCGTGGCCGTGAACAAGATGGACCTGGTCGAATACAGCGAGCAGCGTTTCAACGAGATCCGCGCCGCCTATACGGAGCTGGCCGCCCAGCTGGGCCTGAAGGACGTGACGTACGTGCCGGTGTCGGCGCTGCGCGGCGACAACATCGTGCACGCCAGCGACGCCATGCCCTGGTACCAGGGCGAGCCGCTGCTGCCGCTGCTGGAAGCCCTGCCGGTGGAAGACGTGGCCCCCGAGGGCGACGCCGCGTTGCGCTTCCCGGTGCAGCTGGTGGTGCGCCAGGACGGTTCCGCCGCCGACGATTTCCGTGGCTACGCCGGGCGCGTGGAAGCGGGCACCGTGCGCGTGGGCCAGAAGCTGCGCGTGCTGCCGGCCAACCGCGAAGCCGTGGTGGCCGAGGTGCTGACGCCGAACGGCTCGGCCGATTCGGCCAACGCTGGCGACACGGTGACCGTGCGCCTGGCCGAGGACGTCGATGTATCGCGTGGTGACATGTTCGTCGCCGCCGACGCCACGGCCGCTTCGGCCAAGAAGCTGACCGCCGACCTGTGCTGGTTCGACGACGAATCGCTGAACCCGTCGCGCAAGTACGTGCTCAAGCACACCACGGCCAGCGTGTTCGCCCGCGTGGCGACGGTGGATCGCGTGCTGGACGTGCATACGCTGTCGCACGAGACCGGCCGCCACGATATCAACCTCAACGACATCGGTTCGGTGCAGATCTCGCTGCAGAAGCCGATCGTCTGCGATACCTACGGCGACAACCCGGCCACGGGCGCCTTCGTGCTGATCGACGAAGCCACCAACCACACGGTGGCGGCGGGCATGATCCGTGCGTACGCCTGATATCGTCCGGACTGGACAGATCGCATAACGGTGGCAGAGATGAACGCGCAGAAGGCAACGTCGACCGGCAAGGTGTACCTGATTGGTGCAGGCCCCGGTGCGGCCGATCTCATTACGGTGCGGGGCGCACGGCTGCTGGGCGAAGCCCAGGTCGTGCTGCACGACGCGCTGGTGTCGCCCGAGATGCTGGCCTGGTGCCCCAGGCCCAGCTGATCGAGGTGGGCAAGCGCTGCGGCCAGCGGTCGACTGCCCAGCTGTTCATCAACCGCCAGATCGTCGACCTGGCCACCAAGTACGAGCGCGTGGTGCGCCTGAAGGGGGGCGATCCGATGCTGTTCGGCCGCGCCGACGAGGAACTGCAGGCGCTGGAAGCGGCCGGCATCGAATACGAGGTGGTGCCGGGCATTACCGCCGCCCTGGCGGCCGCCAGCGCCATCGCGCGGCCGCTGACCAAGCGCGGCGTGTCGCGCAGCGTGGCGTTTGCCACGCAGGCCAAGGCGGCCGATGCCGTCGACGTGGAGGCCGATGTCAAGGCCGATACGATCGTCTACTACATGGGCCGCGACCAGGCCGCCCGGATTGCCGCGCAGCTGATGGCGCACGGCAAGCCGGCCTCCACGCCCGCCTGGGTGGTGGAAGCGGCCACCACGCCAAACCAGCGCAGCCAGCAGTTCACGCTGCGCCAGATGGCGGCGGGCGAGGCAGCACAGTGGATGGATCCGGTGCAGCCCAGCCTGCTGATGATCGGCGAGGCCCTGGGAACCCGTGCCACCGAGCGCGTCGAAGGACACGCCGAGGGCGAGCGGGCAGCGTGAGGGCAGGCAGCAGATAGTAAAAAGGCCAGGAAGCGATTCCTGGCCTTTGTTTTTGGTTTTTGGGTTTTGGGTTTTGCTCCCCTCTCCCGCTTGCGGGAGAGGGGCGGGGAGAGGGCCGGGCGGTTCAAATTGCCACATGTCGGCAAGCGGAACCGATTAACCCTCACCCCCAGCCCCTCTCCCATTGCATGGGAGAGGGGAGTCAACCGTCAGGTGTCGCGCGCCGCCAGCGCGCAATACGCCGCAATTGCATCGAGCACGCTATCGACCTCGCCCACCGCCGTAGCCGCCTGAATCCGAACCGCTGGATACTTCGCCCGGCATGTGTCGATCAGCGCCGGGAAATCGCGCCGCAGATGGCCGCCCTGGCCGAAGAACACCGGCACCACGGTCATCGTATCGACACCGGTGCCAGCCAGCTCGTCGATGGCGTCCGCCAGCGACGGCGCCATCAGTTCCAGAAATGCCAGCCGCACTGCGCAATCGGGCCTTAGCGCCGACAGCCGGGCATGCAGCCGGTCGAACGGCTCGCGCCAGCGGGCGTCGCGCGCGCCGTGGCCGAACAGGATGATGGCTTGCTTCGGCGCGGCCATGGTCAGTGGCGGTCCACCCAGCGCAACGATGTCAGCGCGATGGTCAGGTACAGCGTGCCGGGCACCAGTGCCGAGACGATCGGCGGCCAGGTATGCAGCAGGCCCACGTGCGAGAACAGCGTATTGGCCAGGTGGAACGACAGGCCCAGCATGATGCCGCCAAAGACCTTCACACCCACCGCGCCGGCCCGCGCGTGCAGGTACGCAAACGGCAGGGCCAGCGCCACCATCACGAACAGTGTCAGCGGGTAGACCACCTTCTTCCAGAATGCAATCTCGTAGCGCTGCGTGTCCTGCTTGTTGTCGCGCAGGTGGCGGATATAGCGGAACAGGTCCAGCGTCGACATCCGTTCCGGGGTCACCAGCAGCACTGAAAGGATCTGCGGGGTCAGCTCGGAATGCATCACCATGTTCGGGAACAGGGCCTGCTCGGCGCGGAAATCGGGCGCCAGCGCGTCGCGCGGGGTTGCTGGCTGGCCGGCCGCCGGGGCGGCCTGGCCGGCGGGAAGATCACGCAGTTCGGCAAAACGCGTCTCGTTGACGTCGTTGAGCTGCCATTGCTGCCCGCCCTGGTAACGGCCTTCCTTGGCCACGCGGATCACGCGCAGGCGATAGTCCTTGTCGAACTCGTAGATCGTGATGCCGGTGATGGACTGGTCCGCCCGCAGCCCCTGGACGTTGACGAATCGTGTGATCTCGCCGCCACCCGAAGCGTCGCGGTCGCGGTCCTTGACCCAGACCCCCGACTTGAAGCCCGACGACACCGTGGCGCCAACCGCCTCGAGCTTGATCTTTTGCGCGTACTGCTCGGCCGCCGGGCCGATGAACTCGCCGAAGATGAACGTGACAAGCGCCAGCGGCACGGCAAGCTTGAACAGCGAGAACAGCGCCTGGCGCGTGTTCAGGCCGGCCACGCGGAAGATCGTGTACTCGGACTGGCTGGCCAGCTGCGAGAACACGTAGATGGCGCTGATCAGCACGGCGATCGGCAGCACCTCGTACACCCGCGTGGGTGCCTGCAGCATGACGTGGAAGAACGCCACCAGCGACGTGTAGTTGCCCTGCACGCTCTCCAGTTCGCTGAGCATGTCGAAGAAGATGAACAGCGCCAGCACCGCGAACAGGATGAACGCGAAGACGCCGTAAATCAGCCGCGCGAAGTAGCGCTCATAGACGGCCAGGATCCTCATGCCTTGCCCCCGCGTGCGCCGTTCTTCTTGAGCCGATGCAGGCCGAATACCGCCCGCCAGCCACCCAGGCTGCGGTTTGCGCGATAGCGGAACATCAGCAGCGCGCACAGGAACACGAACAGGTGGATGGGCACCAGCGCCATCCAGAACGACAGCGACCCCGAGCGCACCCAGGCCTGGGCCAGGTTGATCATGTTGCTGTAGGTCAGGTAGATCAGCACCGCGAACACCAGCGGCGTGTAGCGGCCCAGGCGCGGGTTCACATACGCCAGCGGGATGGCGATCATCACGAAATTGAAGGCCAGGATCGGCAGCGACACCCGCCACAGCAGCTCGCCCAGGTTTTCACGCGTGGGATTGCGCAGCAGGTCGATGGTGTCCCGGCTCTTGGTCGGCAGGTCGGCCTCGGTCTCGGGCGGCTTGTTGTCGACCTTGACGGCGTATTTATCGAATTCGACGATCCGATAGTTAAGCTGCCCGGGGATGCCGGCGTAGCGGCGGCCATTCTCCATGACCACCAGGCGGTCGCCGTTGGGCTGGGTTTCGAACTGGCCCTGGTGGGCCAGCGCCACCCCGATCTTGCCGGCCTCGGAATTTGCAACAAAAACGTTACGAGCGTGCTTCATGTCGGCATCGATGCCTTCGATGAACAGCACGTAGTTGCCGTTGGCGGGTTCGATGAAGCGCCCGGAAGCGATCATCGACAGCACGCCGCGCTGCTGGAAGCGGTCCCGGAACAGCGCGCTCTGCTGGTTGGCCCAGGGCCAGGCGAACATGCCCAGCAGCAGCGCCATGATGAAAAAGGGCGTGGCGAACTGCAGCACCGGCTTGACCAGGTCCCGCAGCGAGATGCCGGCCGAGAACCACACCACCATCTCCGAGTCCTTGTACCAGCGGGTCAGGACGATCAGTGTCGAGATGAACAGCGTGGCCGACAGCAGGATCGACAGATAGCCAATGGTGGCCAGGCCGATCAGCATCAGCACGTCGTTGGGGCTGGCCTTGCCATTGGCGGCCATGCCCAGGATGCGGATCACGAGCGACGTCAGCATGAACGTCAGCATCACCAGGAACACCGCACCGGCGGTGTAGGCGAGCTCGCGTCGCAGGGCTTGTTGAAAAATCATGCACCAATCGCTTCCGGCTTCCGGCCGGAACGGGCGTTATGCCTGGGGCCGAAGGACTGGCAGGACCGCGGGCTGTCAGCTTGCAGGATCGGCGGCGGCAGAGCGCGGATGAAAATCGCGGATAATGGGGGCTTTCTTTTCGACGAGCCCCTGGAAGGAAGCGCGATGGAATTTAGCACAAAAGCCCTGGATCTGAGCAAAGCTGGCCAAAATGGTTTCCTGGCCACCAAGACCGACTGCCTGGTGGTGGGCCTGTTCGAGGGCCAGAACCTTGCCGGCGTGGGCAAGGCGCTGGACGTGGCCACCAAGGGCTGGTGGCGCGCCTGGTCAAGCAGGGCGACTTCGAAGGCAAGCGCGGCACCCATCTGATGCTGCACGAAGTGGCCGGCATCGGCGCCGCCCGCGTGCTGCTGGTGGGGCTGGGCAAGGAAGTCGAATTCACCGACAAGGCCTTTGCCGAGGCCGTCCGCACGGCCATGCGTGCGCTGGGCGGCACGCGTGCCGCATCGGCGCTGTGGTGCCTGGCGCAGCAGGTGCCCCAGCCGCGCGACGTGACCTGGGCCGTGATCACGACGATCAGCATCGTGCGCGAAGCCGGCTACCGCCTGCTGGAGCGCCATCCCGAGCTCAAGCGCCCGGCCCGGGCTGCCGGCACGGCCGACAAGCCCACCCTGCGCAAGATCGTGCTGGCCGTGGACGCGGCCGACGCCAAGACGGCCACCCAGGCCGTGGTGCGCGGCACGGCCATCGCCAACGGCATGGAACTGACGCGCGACCTGGGCAACCTGCCGTCGAACATCTGCACGCCGACCTACCTGGCCAACACCGCCCGCACCATCGCCAAGCGCCACAAGCTCAAGGTGGAAATCCTGGGCCGCAAGCAGATCGAGGCACTGAACATGGGCGCCTTCCTGGCCGTGACCAAGGGCAGCGTGGAGCCGCCGCAGTTCATCGTGCTGCGCTATGACGGCGCCAGCGCCAAGGCCGCGCCGGTGGTGCTGGTGGGCAAGGGCATCACGTTCGACACGGGCGGCATCTCGCTGAAGCCGGGCGAGGGCATGGACGAGATGAAGTACGACATGTGCGGCGCCGCCTCGGTGCTGGGCACCATCCAGGCCGTGGCCGAAATGGGCCTGAAGCTGAACGTGATCGCCGTGGTGCCGACCTGCGAGAACATGCCGGCCGGCAACGCCACCAAGCCGGGCGACGTGGTCGTCAGCATGTCCGGCCAGACCATCGAGATCCTGAACACCGACGCCGAAGGCCGCCTGATCCTGTGCGACGCGCTGACCTACGTGGAGCGCTTCAAGCCCGCCGCCGTGGTCGACGTGGCCACGCTGACCGGCGCCTGCATCATCGCGCTGGGCCATGTGAACAGCGGCCTGTACGCGCGCAGCGACGCGCTGGCCGACCAGCTGATCGACGCCGGCCGCAAGGCCATGGACACCGCCTGGCGCCTGCCGCTGGACGACGACTACCAGGACCAGCTCAAGTCGAATTTCGCCGACATGGCCAATATCGGCGGCCGCCCGGCGGGCAGCGTCACGGCGGCATGCTTCCTGGCGCGCTACACCGAGAAGTACGACTGGGCCCACCTGGACATTGCCGGCACGGCCTGGAAGAGCGGCGCGGCCAAGGGCGCCACGGGCCGTCCGGTGCCGCTGCTGACGCAGTTCCTGATGGACCGTGCCGGCTAACCAGCGATTCGAAGGCAGCCCAGGATGACGCGCATCGACTTCCACAGCAACGTGCCGGATACGCTGGCCTACGTCTGCCGCCTGGTCCGCAAGGCCTATGGGGCAGGGCAGAAGGTGGTGGTGTTCGGCGCCCCGCAGCAACTGGCGCAGCTGGACGCGCGGCTGTGGTCGTTCTCGCCGCTCGACTTCCTGCCGCATTGCGGGCTGGACAGCCCCAATGCGGCGGTGACGCCGATCATCCTGGCGGCCACGCTGGAGGCGGTGCCGCATCACCAGCTGCTGGTGAACATCGCGCCGGAAGCCCCGGCGCAGTTCGCCAGCTTCGAGCGGCTGATCGAGGTGGTGGGCGGCACGCCCGACGCCCGTGATGCGGGCCGCGAGCGCTATCGTTTCTACCGCGAGCGAGGGTATCCGCTCACGCACCATGATATTGGGCAGGCCAAAGGAGAATCGGCATGAGCGAACGCACGACATCGCGGGTGATTCCGCGGCTGGGCCCACATGACAGCGTGCCGCTGCTGACCGAAATCGTCGAATTGCCAGACGCGGCGTTCGATGGCCCGACTGAGCCCATGGAACAGGCCGAGGCGCAGCTCCAGCCTCAGCCCATCCGGCAGGCGGCCCCGGTCATCGACACGGCCGACATGCCCGATTCGGGCGTGGTGACGGCGGTGGGCAATACCGACACCGCGAGCGAGTCCGCCACCGTGGCGGACACCCAGCCGCTGGTCGATCCGGCCGCGTTCCTGCCCGGCGATGACGACCTGCGCGCCGTGCGCACCGAACTGCTGACGCGCGTGATGATGCGATTCCGCACCGAATGGCCGCAGGTGGTGGAGGCGCATACCGAAGCCACGCTGCAATCGCGCCTGGCCCCGCTGACCGCCCAACTGGCCAGCGAGCTGACCCAGGCGCTGGAGGCACGGCTGGTGGAGTGGCTGGACGCCACGCTGGAAGAAATCGAAAGGGACCCGGGCGGGGCGGAGTAGCCCGCCACCGGTTTTCTACGGTATCCACCCCCGGTTTTCTCCCCTCTCCCGCAGGCGGGAGAGGGGAGCTGGTCCTCAATCCGTCACCGCCCCCTTGCTGGCCGTCGACGCCAGTTTCGCGAACTTGGCCAGTACCCCACGCGTATAGCGCGGCGCCGGCTGCTTCCAGGCGGATCGCCGTTTCGCCAGTTCATCGTCAGGCACGTTCAGTTGCAACACCAGCTGGTGGGCGTCGATCGTGATCGAGTCGCCCTCCTGTACCAGTGCGATGGTGCCGCCGACATGGGCTTCCGGTGCCACGTGGCCCACCACCATGCCCCAGGTGCCGCCCGAGAAGCGCCCGTCGGTAATAAAACCGACCGATTCGCCCAGCCCTTGCCGATGATGGCCGAAGTTGGCGCCAGCATTTCCGGCATGCCGGGGCCGCCCTTGGGGCCCAGGTAGCGCAGCACCAGGATGTCGCCCGCGTTGATGCGGTCGCCCAGGATGGCTTCCATCGCGCTTTGCTCGTCCTCGAACACGCGCGCGGGGCCGGTGATGACCGGGTTCTTGAGCCCGGTGATCTTGGCCACGGCGCCTTCCTCGGCCAGGTTGCCCTTCAGGATCGCCAGGTGGCCCTGTTTATAGAGTGCGCGGTCCAGCGGCATGATCACGTCCTGGTCGGCGCGCGGCTGGTCGGGCACGTGCTCCAGTTCCTCGGCCAGCGTGCGGCCCGTGATGGTCATGCAGTCGCCGTGCAGCAGGCCCGCGTTCAGCAGCAGCTTCATCACCTGCGGAATCCCGCCGGCACGATGCAGGTCGGTGGCCACGTAATCGCCTGAAGGCTTCAGGTTGCAGATCACCGGCACGCGCCGGCGGATGCGCTCGAAATCGTCGATCGTCCATTCCACCTCGGCCGAGTGGGCGATGGCCAGGTAGTGCAGCACGGCGTTGGTGGACCCACCCGTGGCCATGATCAGCGTCACGGCGTTCTCGATCGACTTGCGCGTGATGATGTCGCGCGGCTTGATGTCCTTCTTCACGGCCTCCACCAGCACGCGGGCCGATTCGGCGGCGCTGTCGACCTTTTCCTGGTCCGGGTTGGCCATGGTCGACGAGTACAGCAGCGACATGCCCAGCGCCTCGAACGACGAGCTCATCGTGTTGGCCGTGTACATGCCGCCGCACGATCCGGTGCTGGGGCAGGCGTTCTTTTCCACGCCCTCGAAGTCTTCCTCGGTCATGCGGCCGGCCGTGAATTCGCCCACGGCCTCGAACGACGACACGATGGTCAGGTCCTTGCCCTTCCAGTTGCCCGGCTTGATCGTGCCGCCGTAGACGTATATGCCCGGCACGTTGGTACGCGCCAGCGCGATCATGCCGCCCGGCATGTTCTTGTCGCACCCGCCGATCACGACCACGCCGTCCATCCACTGGCCCTGCGCCGCCGTTTCGATACAGTCAGCGATCACTTCGCGCGAGATCAGCGAGTACTTCATGCCTTCCGTGCCCATCGACATGCCGTCCGAGATGGTCGGGGTGCCGAAGATCTGCGGGTTGGCGCCCGACGCACGGATGGCATCCACGGCGGCATCGGCCAGCCGCTGCAGGCCGGCGTTGCACGGGGTAATCGTCGAATGGCCATTGGCGATGCCCACCATCGGCTTGTCGAAGTCTTCCTTCTTGTAGCCGAGCGCGTAGTACATCGAGCGGTTGGGGGAGCGCGCCACGCCTTGCGTGATGTGCTGGGAGCGTTTGTTGAAAGCCATGAGGTCTCTCCGGGGGATGCGGCCCAGGCGCCATGCACCGGGGCGCCGGCCGTGTTGTGGTGTTGTGCCGGAAAGCATGCGCTTGGCGTTTTAGCGTGTCAAATATATTATTCGACCGTTATTAGGTCGAAAAATATATTAATCACCGGAGGGCCGAAGCGTTGGATCTGCGCCAGTTGCGATACTTCGTCACCGTGGCCGAGGAGCTGCATTTCGGGCGGGCGGCGCGCCGCCTGGCCATGACACAGCCGCCGCTGTCGCAACAGATCCAGGCGCTGGAAGCGGAAATCGGCGTGCAGCTGTTCGTGCGCACGCGGCGGTCTGTGATGCTGACGCCGGCGGGCCAGCAGTGGCTGCCCGAGGTGCGGCGCGTGCTGGCCGATGCCGGGGCGCTGCCCGGGCTGGCCCAGCGGCTGGCGCGGGGCGAAGTGGGGTCTCTGGCGCTGGCCTTCGTCAGCACCGCTGATTACGGCATCCTGCCCGACCTGCTGCGGCACTTCCGCGCACGGCACCCCGACGTGCAGCTGCAACTGCGCGAGGCCACCAGCGATATCCAGCTCGAAGCACTGGTCGAAGGCACCATCGACGCCGGGCTGGTCATCCGCCCGCAACTGCCGGTGATGCCGCATGGCCTGTCATACCTGCCCCTGGTGCGCGAGCCGCTGGTGCTGGCCGTGCCGGACGGATGGCGGCCGGCAGGCAGCGATGCCGTGCCGCAGTCTGTGGCGCTGCGCGATGCGGCCCGCGAACCGCTGGTGATCTTCCCGCGCCGAAGTGCGCCAGCGTTTTATGACATCATTACGGGCTACTATGCGCGCGACGGCCTGACGCCGGTGATTGCCCAGGAGGCCATCCAGATGCAGACGATCGTGAGCCTGGTGTCGGCCGGCATGGGCGTGGCGCTGGTGCCCGCGTCGCTGCGCAACCTGCGGCGCACGGGCGTGTCCTACCTGGCGTTGCGCGATGCCGGCCCGCAGATCGAGACCGGCCTGGCCTGGCGCGAGGGCGCGGCCGGGGTGGCGCCGGTGCTGCGGTCGTTCATCGACATCGCCACCGGGCTGGCCGGCGCCATCGGGCTGACGCATGACCATGGCATAAATACATAGAACATCGCGCAGCAGGCCGCGCGCTCCAAACTTACCGCTACTCTCCCGCTCTCTCCATGCTCGTTCATCCGCAATTCGATCCGGTTGCCATCCACCTGGGGCCGCTGGCCATCCGCTGGTACGGACTGATGTACCTGGCCGGTTTCATCATGTTCCTGTGGTTCGGCCGGCTGCGCATCAAGCAGCCCCATATCGCCGCGCGTGGCTGGGTGTCGCGCGATCTCGACGACATGCTGTTCTACGGCGTGCTGGGCGTGATCCTGGGCGGCCGGCTTGGCTATGTGCTGTTCTACAAGCCGACCTACTACCTGACCCATCCGCTCGAGATCTTCAAGGTGTGGGAAGGCGGCATGGCCTTCCATGGCGGATTCCTGGGCGTGCTGGTGGCGATGTGGGTGTTCGCGAAGGTGCGGCGCCGCCACTGGATGGAGGTGACCGACTTCATCGCGCCGCTGATTCCGTGCGGCCTGGCCGCCGGCCGCATCGGCAACTTCATCAACGGTGAACTATGGGGGCGCCCGACCGACCTGCCGTGGGGCATGATCTTCCCGCAGGCCGGCGACAACGTGCCGCGTCATCCGTCGCAGCTGTACCAGTTTGCCGGCGAAGGCGTGGCGCTGTTCATCATCCTGTGGCTGTTCTCGCGCAAGCCGCGGCCGATGGGCGCCGTGTCGGGCGTGTTCCTGATCGGCTATGGCGCCTTCCGCTTCCTGGCCGAATTCACGCGCGAGCCCGACAGCTTCCTGGGCCTGCTGGCGCTGAAGCTGTCGATGGGCCAGTGGCTGAGCCTGCCGATGATCCTGATCGGCGTGCTGATGGTAGTGTGGGCGTATCGCCGCCAGGCGAATGGCGCGGCGGCGGGCGCGGCGCGGTAAGGTTATCTTGGCGCCTTGTTTTCTCCCCTCTCCCGCGCGCGGGCGAGGGGAGCTAGACCAAGCAGCATCTCCAGCGCTACCGCGCATTCCGGATCGCGTCGATCCGCTCTCTCGTCAGCGGGTGCGTCGAGAAGAATCCATCCCCGTCATCCCCATCGTCCCGGCCGGCCCGCTTGCGGCGCGCGCCGTGGGCGGCTTCCAGCTGCTGTAGCGCGTCGGCCAGCGCCGACGGCGGCAGGCGGTTCTCGCGCAACACCTCCACGGCAAACGCATCTGCCTCGCGCTCGTGGTCGCGCGAGTAGCGCATGGTCAGCATGGCCGCGGGCACCGTGGCCAGCAGCGCGGAAACGTCTCCCAGGAAGTAAGCCGTCAACGCGCCCACCGCCGACGCCTGGAACACCTGCTGCAGGCTGTGGCGTTGCGCGACGTGGCCGGCCTCGTGGGCCAGCACCCCCATCATTGCGTTGCCCGTGCCGAGCAGCTTTACCAGTTCATCGGTCACGACGATGGTGCCGCCCGGCAGCGCCAGGGCATTGGCGCCGATGCTGCCGCCGTGGCGAAACAAAATCTGGTAATCATGGCCGGGGTCGGCGGGCCGGCGCAGCGCCGCGAAGTTGTCGCGGATGCGCTGCTGCTCGGCTGCCGGCAGCGTGCTTGGTTTGACGATGCCGCGATCCAGGCTGTCGAGCGTGGTGCGGCCCAACTGGGCTTCGAGCGGCGCCGGTATCGTGCGTGCAACCAGCGCAGCCGTCCACGGCAGCAGGTAGAAGTACGAAATCGCCACGAACAGCGCCAGCCCCAGCATCGATAGCCCCACCTGGCGCCAGCTGTTTTGCGCGCGCGATACCCAGCCTTCCCGATGCCCGGTGGCGTCCAGCATCGCGTCGAAGCCGGCGTGGTCGGAAATCTCGCAGTAGGCGCCGTCGTCGAACGTCACCAGGCGCGGGCCGCGCCGGATGCGCTCCGAGACGCGCAGCGAAGCCAGCGGCGCACGCCGCAGCTCGTCGCCGCCGGCATCCTGCAGCACCGCTTGCCCGTCGCGGACCTGCAGCACCACCGGATGCGCGCGGGACGTGCGCCCATCGAAGTATTGCGCGGCAACCATGGCGCCCGGCTCCTCCATTTCCACTTACAGCGCGATGTCGATGTCGTACCAGTCGGCGGCGGCATCGCCCAGCGCACCCACGTGCTGCTGTTCGCCCACCACGAAGGCGTCCAGCGCACCCACGGCCCCCATCGTCATCGATTCCACGCGATACCTGACCGACCGCACCCGCGCGAACGGGTAGAACAGCCCCAGGGTCAGTGCCGTGAGGATCAGGTTCGTCAGCGAGATCCCGAACAGCCGGCGGGCCTTGACCTCGCTGCGGAAGTGGTGCGGCGCCAGCGTGGTGTAATTCCACACGGCGTTTTGCAGCCTGGCCTGGAAGAACGGGCCGATCAGCAGAAAGCCCGCATACATCCCAAGTGCGATCAGCATGAACACCAGGCTGGCCGATGCCTTGCCCTCGGCCACCGCAGCCAGCGCGCCGCCACCCACCAGGCCGCCGACGACCATGAACAGCAGCACCACGCCCGCCGTCACCAGGTAGACGCGGTAGAACGCGCCTGCCGTGCCGTCGAAGGCGAACTGCGCGGTGCCGAAGCGCGTGTTGTTGTGCTGGTAGCGCTTGAGCCGCTGGTGGGCCAGTGGTCCCAGCAGCCACAGCGTCAGGCCGGCCAGGAACGGCCACAGCAGGAACACCGTGTAGCCGTCGCGATCGGTGCCCGTGAAGGCGAAGCGCAGGCCACGATAGCTCGAATTGGCCATCCGGAAACGCAGCGAGCGCACCAGCAGCAGCGGGAAGACCGCAGCGAGGGCCAGCGCAAGGACGCCGCCCAGCTCGGGCGAATACTCCAGCACCAGCTGATACACCGCGAACAGGACGAATACGATGCCGCGGCCCTTGAGGATCGCCTTGGCGTTGCCGTGGTAGTCGAAGGTGGCGCCATCGAGCCGGGTGCTGCGATAGAAGTACTGCATCGTGCGCACCTTTGCCCAGGCCGAATAGATGCCCAGCGTGACGACGGTCAGCAGCGTGTTGACGATCCAGATCCGGAAGTACTCGGACCCCGATCCCGTGAATTCGAACTTCAGGCTGCGCGGCACATGGCTATCCGGCGCGACCTGATCTGCCTGCTGTGCCGCTTGATCTTCCCAGTTCATCGATTCGACCTCTCAAGTTGTGACGGGGCGCTTTTTGGCTGTCCAGGGCTTGTTTCAGTTTTGCAACCACTTGGCACGTGGCTTTCGTGCGTTGGGCAACACATTCTCGCACCGCTGCATAGCGTCGCGATCACAAATGCTGGCATGGATCGCGTCAGATACAACGCGCAGGGTAACTGAGGTCGTAACGACAAAGATACATCCTGTTACATGCTGAGGCAGCTGTCACAAGTTGTGTTTCGTCCGCCTCAATGAAATCAAAGTCTTAGGCGGGATGGCACGGTCCTCGCTATTCAGCCTGTTACAAGAATGGTCGGGGCACGCAAGGGACTGCCCGGCATGGCGCCAAAGGGGGAGGGCGCGCACGACGATGCGCGGCGCCATGGCAACGACGAAAAAGCCGAACGGGAAAAGGCACGGGAAAATCCGCACTCCACGACGGGTGCTTCAACGGGGCAGGCGCGGGGCCAGCGCCAGCAAACGAATCTGACCCTCAAGCGTCCGGCATATCTCGCCCGGCGCCCATGAAAAGGCCCAACGCGGTTCTTTCACGCGCGGGCGATCCTTCTGCAGGGAGGCAGGAAGATCGCCCGCCGCACTTCTCGATTTCCCTGAGTTTCCGATCCGCCACGGTTGCTGCCTTGCAGCATCGAAACCGCTTGCAGCGTCGGACGCATTCCATAATTATGAATTATTGCGGCTTAATCGCCTCTCAAGGTGACGCCGCCCCGTCCCCGTCCATTCCAAGGCAGGAGGCACGATGCGTATCGTCAGGCAGGCGCTGTACCTGGAGGTGGCAGACCGGCTGCGCGCGATGATCGACGATCGCACGCTGATGCCCGGCGCATGGATCGACGAGGTGGCGCTGGCGGCGTCGCTTGGCACGTCGCGCACCCCGCTGCGTGAGGCGCTCAAGGTGCTGGCCGCCGAAGGCCTGGTGCGGCTGGAGCCACGGCGCGGCTGCTTCGTCAACGCGCTGACCGAGCGGGACCTGGACGACATCTTCCCGCTGATGGCGCTGCTGGAAGGCCGCTGCGCATACGAGGCCGCACGCAACGCTCTACCGGGCGACCTGGACGCGCTGGAAGGCCTGCACGCCGATCTGGTTCGCTACGCGCAGGCCGACGATATCGACGCCTACTACGAGACCAACTACCAGATCCACGAGGCCATCCAGCGGCTGGCGGGCAATCCCTGGCTGTCGGGAGTTGTAAGCGACCTGCGCAAGGTGCTGCGCTTGTCGCGGCACAAGAGCCTGCGGCTGCCGGGGCGGATCCATGAATCGTGCGCCGAGCACCTGTCGGTCTTCTCGGCTTTGAAGGCGCATGATCCCGAGGGGGCCGAAGCGCTGATGAAGACCCACGTGCTTCGCCAGCGCGGCGCGTTGCGCATGCTCGATGCGGCCGAGCACGACATGGCGGATGGCAGCACCACGGGCACCACGCCGGCCGGCCATCTGCGGCTGGCGGGTCAGGGTTGATGTCCGATGGATCCGACCGACAACGACCGACAACGACCGACCCCATCTCCCACCGACCTCGCAGGACGCGACCATGACTGCCCTTGATCCCGCCGACCAGCTGAAAGTCAGTGCCCCGCTCGATGCCAGCGAGCCCGTCAGCGACTCGCTGTTCTCGCGCTTTGGCCGATGGTGGA
Organism: Cupriavidus sp. EM10; assembly: GCF_018729255.1. Taxonomy (NCBI): domain Bacteria; kingdom Pseudomonadati; phylum Pseudomonadota; class Betaproteobacteria; order Burkholderiales; family Burkholderiaceae; genus Cupriavidus; species Cupriavidus sp. EM10. The sequence continues at coordinate 2,815,703 of NZ_CP076060.1, read as the reverse complement.
ACCGCAAGGGCGATGACGCGCCCGCGCCCGCCACGCCGGACCCGGCGCAGCAAACGCTTTCCACACGCGCCGTGAAGCGCCAGCGCGAGCAGTTGCGACAATGCTTCGAGGCCCGCCTGACCGATGGCGCCGCCAATGCCGCCGCCCTGGCCTGGCAGGACGAATACCAGGCCGCTGTCGAGCCGCTGCGCCAGGCCATGCTGGGCGTTCTGGCCGATGTGGCAGCCGGCCGCGATGCGCCGGGCGGCACGGGCAGTGGATCGGCGGGCGCCGCGGGCACGGCGTCGGGGCTGTCGCAGGCGCTGTCGAACGCGCGCATCCGCTTCTTCAAGCGCTTTGCCGCGCACCATGGCAAGCGCGGCGACAGCGCGTGCGGCCTGCATTTCCTGATCCAGCTGCGCTCGGACATGCTGCGCTGGCACAAGCGCATCCCGGGCCTGCGTGCGCTGGACGAAGACCTGGAGGCGCTGTTCTCGAACTGGTTCGATGTGGGCCTGCTGGAGCTGCAGCCAATCACCTGGGATTCGCCGGCGTCGCTGCTCGAAAAGCTGATCCGCTACGAGGCCGTCCACGAAATTTCGTCGTGGAACGACCTGCGCAACCGGCTCGATTCCGATCGCCGCTGCTATGCGTTCTTCCATCCGCGCATCCCGCGCGAGCCGCTGATCTTCGTGGAAGTGGCCTTTGTGCCGGAGATGGCCGCCAACGTGCAGGCGCTGCTGGACGAGGCCGCGCCGCTGGAAGACCTGCGCCGCGTGAAGTGGGCCATCTTCTATTCGATCTCGAACACGCAGGCGGGCCTGCGGGGCGTCAGCTTCGGCAATTTCCTGCTCAAGCGCGTGATCGAGGAATTGCAGCGCGAATTTCCCAAGCTCAAGCAGTTCGCCACGCTGTCGCCGATTCCGGGCTTTGCCGACTGGCTGCGCAAGCAGGATGGCGATTCGGTTGCACGCATCCTGGGTGACAAGCGGCTGTCGCGCTGGCGCGAACGGCATGGCGATGCCCCGGCCGATGGCGCGGCCTGGTTCGGCGCGCTGCCGGCCGACGCGCAGGACCCGGTGATCCGCGACACGGCGCTGGCGCTGGTGGCGCACTACCTGGTGCGCGAAGGCGGCAAGGGCGTGCCGGCCGATCCGGTGGCGCGCTTCCACCTTGGCAACGGGGCATGTGTCGAGCGCGTGAACTGGGGCGCCGACCTGTCGCGAAAAGGCCGCGCGCAGTCATGCGGAGTGATGGTGAATTATCTTTACGTGCCCGAGGCGCTGGATGACAATCTGGCTCGCCTTGGCGATGGCAACCCCCGCGTCAGCCGCGCGGTGGCCAAGCTGCTGTAGCCCTTGGGTCGGGCACGGACGCCAGGCAGGTTTCTTGTCGGGTGGGGTGGCAGTAGGCAGTACTTCGATTGACTTTCCACGCAGTAAGTAGAGAGAGGAGACAGTACATGAGTCGTCAGCGCAAACTGACCGCGTTCGCACGCGTCTTTGCAATCGCCGGCATGATGGCCGGCGCAGGGGTGGGCCTCTACGCGCCGGCCGCGCAGGCCGCCGATCCGTGGCCAAGCAAGCCCGTCACGGTGATCGTGCCGTTCCCGGCCGGCGGCGGTACCGACGCGTTCGCGCGTCCGTTGACCGCGCAGCTTTCGAAGCAGCTGGGCAAGCAGTTCGTGATCGACAACCGCGGCGGTGCCGGCGGCACCGTGGGTGCCAGCCTGGCGGCCAAGGCCGCGCCGGACGGCTACACGGTCTTCATCGGCGGTGCGCACCACGCCATCGCCCCGTCGTTCTACAAGAAGCTCGACTACGACATCGAGAAGGATTTCGTGCCCATCACGGTGATCGCCCAGCCGCCGCAGGTGATCGTGGTGAACCCGACCAAGGTGCAGGCCAACACGCTCAAGGACCTGATCGCCTACGCCAAGGCGCATCCGGGCCAGCTGAACTACGCATCGGCGGGCAATGGCTCGGCCCACCACCTGGCCGGCGAGCTGTTCAAGCTGCAGACCCAGACCGACCTGGCGCATGTGCCGTACAAGGGCGCCGGCCCGGCGCTGTCGGACCTGATCGCGGGCCAGGTCGACCTGATGTTCGATGGCCTGGGCTCATCGGCGCAACATATCCGCGCGGGCCGCATCAAGGCTCTGGCCGTGGCGTCGAAGACGCGCTCGGCGGCGTTCCCGAACGTGCCGACCGCTGCCGAGGCGGGCGTGCCGAACTACGAGGTGTCGACCTGGTACGCGCTGTGGGCGCCCAAGGGCACGCCGAAGGACATCGTCGACAAGCTCTACGCCGAGACCACCAAGGCGCTGAACAGCCCGGAAATGAAGGCGATCTGGCTGCAGAACGGCTCGGAAATCCCGCAATTCACGCAGGAGCAGTTCGCGCAGTTCCAGCGCGCCGAAATCAAGCGCTGGGCCGAGGTGGTGCAGCGCTCGGGCGCGAAGATTGACTGATGGGCGGCGCGGTCACGTTCGCACGCGACGGCCACGTGGTCACGGTCACGCTGTCGCATCCGGGCAAGCTCAACGCGATCTCGGCGGGCATGTGGCAGGCGCTGGCCACGGGGTTTGCCGCACTGGCCGCCGAGGTGGCCAGTGCGGCCAATCCTGCTGACCCGGCTGCCCGACCGCCGCGCTGCGTGGTGGTGCGGGGCGCCGACGGCAACTTCGCCGCCGGGGCCGACATCGCCGAATTTCCGGTGGTGCGTGGCGACGAAGCCGCCGTGCGCCGTTATCACACGGAAATCATCGCGCCGGCGCTGCGGGCCATCGCCGAATGTCCATTGCCGACGCTGGCGGCCATCGAGGGCGTTTGCGTGGGCGGCGGGCTGGAAATCGCGTGCAACTGTGACTTGCGCGTCGCCGCGGCGGGCAGCCGCTTCGGCGTGCCGATCAACCGGTTGGGGTTTCCGATGGCGCCCGGTGAACTGCAGGGCCTGCTGGCCCTGGCTGGGCGCGCCGTGACGCTGGAAATCCTGCTGGAAGGCCGCGTTTTCGGCGCCGCCGAGGCGGCCGCCAAGGGCCTGCTGACGCGCGTGGTGCCCGAGGCGGCCCTGCATGACGAGGTGGCGGCCACCGTGCAGCGCCTGTGCGCGGGGGCGCCGCTGGCCGCGCGCATCAACAAGGCGACCATCCGCCGCCTGTCGCCGGCGCCCGCGCCGCTGACGGCGGCCGAACTGGACGCCCACTTTGCCTACGCCGGCAGCCGCGACCACGCCGAGGGCGTGGCCGCGTTCCTGGCGCATCGGCCTCCGGATTTCACCGGGGAGTAATATGTCGGCCGGCCGGCTATCATGGCCGGCTGCCCAGGCTCGTTCGCCGGCCATCTCCCGGGCATGCCATTCCCTTTTGCTCCGTACCATGAACGCCAATCTGTTCGCCCTGTTCGAATCCCGCTTTCCCGCCGACCGCAGCGCCTGCTGCATCGAAACGCATGACGGCCTGTACTACACCTGGGATGACCTGGACCGCGCCACGGCCAAGCTGGCCAACCTGCTGACCGCGCTGAAGCTGCCGGCCGGCGCCCGCGTGGCCGTGCAGGTGGAGAAATCGCCGGAAGCGCTGTTCCTGTACCTGGCCACGCTGCGCGCGGGCTATGTGTACCTGCCGCTGAACACCGCGTACCAGGAAGCCGAGATCGACTATTTCGTCGGCAATGCCGAGCCGGCGGTGGTGGTCTGCAGCAGCGCCAACTTTGGCTGGGTGTCGAAGGTGGCCTTCGCGCACAACACGGCGCACGTGTTCACGCTGGACGAGAACCGTACCGGGTCGCTGCTGCAGCGTGCGGCGGCGCAGCCGGACACCTTCGAGACGGTGCAGCGCGCCGACGACGACCTGGCGGCCATCCTCTACACGTCGGGCACGACCGGCCGCAGCAAGGGCGCGATGCTGACGCACGCCAACCTGGCGTCGAATGCGCTGACGCTGCACGAATACTGGGGCTGGCGCAGCGACGACGTGCTGCTGCACATGCTGCCGATCTTCCACGTCCACGGCCTGTTCGTGGCGTCGCATGGGGCGCTGCTGGCTGGCGCCAAGATGATCTGGGCGCCGAAGCTCGACATGGGCCAGATCCTGAAATTCATCCCGCGCAGCACCGTGATGATGGGCGTGCCGACCTACTACGTGCGCATGGTGCAGGAATCGCGTTTCGACAAGGAACTGTGCAAAAGCATGCGGCTGTTCGTGTCGGGATCGGCGCCGCTGCTGCTGGAGACGTTCGACGCCTTCCGCGAGCAAACGGGCCACACGATCCTGGAACGCTACGGCATGAGCGAAACCGTGATGCTGGTATCGAATCCGTATGACCCCGCGCTGGGCGAGCGCATCGGCGGCACCGTCGGCATGCCGCTGCCGGGCGTGTCGGTGCGCGTGATGGATGGCGAGGGCAACCCGTGCCAGCCGGGCGTGATCGGCAATGTCGAGGTCAAGGGCCCCAACGTGTTCAAGGGCTACTGGCGCATGCCGGAAAAGACCGCCGAGGAATTCACCGCCGATGGCTGGTTCAAGACCGGCGATGTGGGCCGCTTCGGCGGGGCCATCGTCAGCCAGGCCGGAGAGCGCAAGGTGCCGGACGGCTACCTGACCATCGTCGGCCGCAGCAAGGACCTGATCATTTCGGGCGGCTACAACGTCTACCCGAAGGAGATCGAGAGCTTTATCGACGAGATGCCCGGGGTGGTGGAGTCGGCCGTGATCGGCGTGCCCCATGCCGATTTTGGCGAGGCGGTGGTGGCCGTGGTGGTGCGCAAGCCCGGCGCGGACATCGACGAAGCCGGCATGATCGGCACGCTCAAGGGCCGCATCGCCAACTTCAAGGTACCCAAGCGCGTGCACGTGGTGGACGAACTGCCACGCAACACGATGGGCAAGGTGCAGAAGAACGTGCTGCGGCAGCAGTTTGCGGGGCTGTGATCTGGAGTTGCGGTGGCGGTCTCCCCTCTCCCGCCTGCGGGAGAGGGGCCGGGGGTGAGGGCACAGCAGTTCTGCTTGCCGATTGGCGCGTCTTGAAGCGCCAGGCCCTCACCCCCAACCCCTCTCCCACTGCATGGGAGAGGGGAGCAAGTCTCCGCAACACTCGGTTTTACTTCACCATCTGCACCGACCCGTTGACCGACACGGTCACCTGGGTCTTGCCGCCTTCCACCGGAATCGGCGCGCCGGCATCGGCCGACATGGCCTTGGCCGCGTACATGCGCGGCATCGGTGGCATCACGCCGCCCGACTCGTTGACCGACACTTCGCGGATCGTGTAGCCGCTGTAGCCGAAGAGCCTGGTGGTAGCCTGCGCCTTGTCGCGGAACGCATCCACGGCCTGGTCGGCCAGCTTCTGTTCGGCCGCCCGGCGGGCCTCGCGCGACAGCGAGAAGCCGATGTTCTGCACCTGCATCTGGTTGGCCAGTTCACCGGCCAGCTTCGACACCGCGGCAAAGTCCTTCGACTTGAGGACGATTTCCGAGCGTCCGCGCCACGTGCTGATCTTGCCGTTGCGGTCGGTGTTCGGATGAATCGTGAAGCCGCCAGATTGGGCTTCCACGCCCGACACGCGCTTGGCCTGCGCCAGCGCCGCCTGGGTGCGCGACGACAGCGCATTCGAGATGGCGGACGGCTCGGGGCCTTCCTGCTCGGCGGCCAGCACCAGCGTCACCACGTCGGTCGGCACCTCCGTCACGGCCTCGGCGGACAGCGAGAGCACCCCCGAAGGCGGCGGTACGGCTACGGTCTGGGCCGTGGCAACGGCAGTGACGGTACCCAGCAGCGAGGCGGCCAGCAATTTCTTCATATTGTTCTCCGATCAATGTGATGGCTATCAGATGCCAGGCCACGCGTTTCGTTCCGCGCAGGGCCTGCATGGAGATCTGGCGGACGAACGGCGGGATCGCGGGTAAGGCAGGTCAGAAGCTACTTCATCAGCTTTCCAGTGATAAAGCGCCATTCGGCCGGCGTCACCGGCGTGATCGACAGCCGGTTGCCCTTGCGCAGCACCACCATGTCGGTCAGCGCGTCATGCTCGCGCAAGGCCGGCAGCGGGATCAGTGCACTCTTGCTGACGAAACGCACGTCCACCAGCGACCAGCGCGGCTCGTCCTGCTTCGAAGCGCGGTCGTAGTAGTCGCTCTTCGGGTCGAACTGGGTGGGGTCGGGGTAGGGCTGCGAGCAGACCTCGGCAAGGCCGGCGATGCCGGGCTCGGGGCATGACGAGTGGTAGAACAGCACGCCGTCGCCGATGCGCATCTGGTCGCGCATGAAGTTGCGGGCCTGGTAGTTGCGCACGCCGGTCCACGGCAGCGTACCTTCGCGGGCCAGATCGTCGATGCTGGCTTCGTCCGGCTCGGACTTCATCAGCCAGTACTGGCGGGCGCGCTCGTCGGCCATGGATCGATGACAGATCAGGAGGTTGAAATGAAAAAGGCGGTGGTTCGTTGAAACCACCGCCTCTTCATCACTTGAAGGGGGTCCCCGCCTCGGCCGCTGGGTCGGCATCCTGAACCCAAGTGAGGTTCAGAGTGGCTGCGGAAGTCGTATTTCGGGTACATCGCCCACTCAGGGAGTCCAGCCGAAGCCAGGACTGTGAATGCGGTAACGCGCTCGCCCACACGACATGATCCCGCACCATGCAATGCATATCGGTTCAAGGAGTTTATGACCCTCACGAACCAGGCAGGGAAACTGTCAAACGTCTGACTTGGGTTCCTGTGCGTGCCAGACGCTTGGGATGTCAGACGTTTGCCGTTTCAAACCGGGATGGGATGGAAACGGCGGCCGGGCCCGATAACCCGACCATCCAGCTGCGTCGGTCAGTCTGGCCGCGCAGTGGCTCCACTATACACCGCGACGTCAGTGATACCAAGCCGGATACGTCGGGGCGTTACATTTTCCACAACAACCGGCACATCCATGCACATCATCGGCTTGTGCGCGGCACCGGCTTCACATAGACCACATATTTGGCCACGGCCGTGCAATTCAAGTATTGCCGTCAGGGTTTTTTACGCGGCTCAGCGCGTGCCCACGTGCGCGTACTGGCGCAGCGCCTCGTCGGCGCGGTCGTTCAGTTCACGGATGCGGGCACGCACCGCGTCGACCGGAATCGCACCGTCCTCTTCCTGCTTGCGGCGGATCGCCAGCAGGTCCGACGCGATGCTGATGGCCGCCATCACCGCCACGCGTTCCACGCCCTTGGCCGACACGCTGCCCTTGAGCTTGTTCATCTTGTCGTCCACCAGCGCGGCAGCCTCCAGCAGTGCGGCCTCGTTCTCGGGCGAGATGGCGAAGCGATAGGGCTGGCCGGCGATATTCAGTTCCACTTGCTTGTTGCTCATGCGTGTTCTCCGGGGGCTTGCTGCGAACCTTCCGATGCGGCGCCGGCCTGGCCGTTGCCCAGCAGGTCGAGCTGGCGCGCATCGCTGGCCGTGGGCAGCTTGTCCAGGATGGACTGGATGCGCAGCTGCGCTTCCTCGATCTTGATGTTGAGCAGCTCGCGGTCGGCCGCCATGGCTTCGCGGTCCGCGCGCAACGTGCTCGCCTCGGCCTGCAGGCGGTCGATCTCCGCGCGCAGCCGCTGGTTTTCCGCCGCCAGGGTGTCCGCGTGATGCAGCACGCGCCCGATCTTGGCGGCCAGTTGTTCGAGTTCGTTGAGCATAGTGCCTGTCGTGTCCGGTAGGAGTAAGGGTCAGGTTTCGGGATTCTAGCCGATGCACGCGCGGAGGCTACCGCCAACGCGCCCGGTGAGACCCGGCTGCCGCATGGAAGTTGCGCCGATCAGCGGCGAACGGCGTGATTTCGCGTATCAATCACGGTTATCGGCAACTTGAGCCATCGCATTGACTGCAACTTTGAAACTCCCTACACTCGCGCACGTTCCAGGTGCTCGCGGCCCCCTTACGCAGGGGCTGCAGTTCAACGGGAAACAGGGAGCCGGGTTTCCGCCCGCCAGCCCGGGACGATGTCGATCGGCCAGGCTGGACGCGAGCGGAGCCGGCCAACCTGTGCTGCCCCCGCAACGGTAAGCGACCGCGAACACGCCATGCGCCATTCGCAGGGCGGGCCTAGCGCCACTGATTCGGACTCGCCGGAGGTTGCGGGGAGTCGGTCGGGAAGGCGGCCTGCCTGATGTCGTCAGCCCGGATACCGGCCTGAAGAACGCGGGCGTCCGCACCCCATGCGGCACGCCAATTCGCCATCAGGTCCGCGGGGAACGGGCCCGGCCGTTCTCATCCATCCTGCTCATGCGTTCCACGCCATCCAGGTCGACCGTCGCGGTGAAGCCGCCGGTTCGTCCGTCCGTGTCCGCCATCATGGCGGCCGTTGCCGTTTTTTCCGCATCCCCGTTCGCGGCCTTCGCCCAGGAGGCACCCGCCGCCCAGCCGCAGGTCCAGTCCCTGGACCCCGTGGTCGTCACCGCATCGCGCACCGCGCAGCGCGTGACCGAGGCGCTGCCGCACACGACGGTGGTCACCCAGGAAGACATCGTCAATTCGCAGGCGCCCGACCTGCGCTCGCTGCTGCGCGGGCAGGCCGGCGTGGAATTCGCCAGCAACGGCGGCATGGGTGCCAATACCTCGCTGTTCATGCGCGGCGCCAATTCCAACCAGGTGCTGATCCTGATCGATGGCGTGCGCGTGGCCGGTGTCAGCGGCGGCACGGCGCAGCTGGCGAACATCCTGCCCGACCAGATCGACCATATCGAAGTGGTGCGCGGCAACGTGTCGGCGCTGTACGGGTCGGACGCCATCGGCGGCGTGGTGCAGATCTTCACCAAGAACGGCGCCGGCCAGGCGCCAGCGGCCAATGCGCAGGTCGAGTACGGCAGCAACAACACGCGCCAGGGCACGGTAGGCTACGGCGGCCAGATCGGCGATACGTCGTTCAACGTGACGGGATCGATCTTCAAGACCGACGGTTTTTCGTCGATCAACTATAACCAGTGGGCTGCCGCCAACGCCGCCGCCGTCCGGCGCGGGAACGGGCCGAACCCGGGCGACAACCCGTACGAGAACAAGAGCGTGTCGGGCCAGATCCGCCACAAATTCACGTCCGACTGGGATGCCGGCTTTTCCGCCTACTATTCGAAGAGCGACCTGTCGTACGACAGCACCAGCGGCAAGCCGACCGACGACTTCCGCATGAACAGCGAGCTGTACACGCTGTCGGCCTTCGTCAACGGCAAGGTCACCTCGGCGTGGACCACGCACTTCAAGCTGTCGCAGAGCGAGGACCGCAGCGAGGGGACGAAGAACGGCCTGTTCGACAGCCTGTTCAGCACGCGCAACCGCCAGTTCAACTGGCAGAACGAATACGCGTTGACGCCCGACCACAAGCTGCTGTTCGGCACCGACTGGCTGCAGCAGACGCTGGCGTCAAGTTCGTACAACGCGCCGTCGCGCAACGTGTTCTCGGTGTACGGCGGCTACGAGGGCCGGATCGGCCGGAACCAGCTGCAGTTGAACGGGCGCAACGACCACTATTCCGACTTCGGCAACCAGGGCAGCTTCTTTGCCGGCTATGGCTTCAACGTGACCGAGCAGGTCAAGCTGATTGCCAACGTCAGCAACGCGTTCCGCGCGCCAACCTTCAACGAACTGTACTTCCCCGGCTTCGGCCAGCCGAACCTGCAGCCCGAGCGCGCCAAGTCCGCCGAGGCGGGCGTGCAGGTGGATACCGCCAGCGCCGGCCTGCTGCGCGTGACGGCGTTCGAGACGCGCTACGACGACCTGATCGTGTCGACGGCCGTGGGCAGCGGCGTGTTCCTGGCGCAGAATGTCAACAAGGCCAAGGTGCAGGGCATCGAGGCGTCGTGGCGCGCCACCGTGTGGGGCACCGACCTGGGCGCCGCCGTGACCTTCCAGAATCCCGTGGACGAAAGCAGCAACACCCAGCTGCTGCGCCGTGCGCGCCGCCATGCGTCGTTCGACGTGGGCCGCAACTTCGGCAGCTGGCGCTTCGGGGGCGAATGGCTGCTGTCGTCCGAGCGGCTTGACAACAGCGGGCGCATCCTGGGCGGATACGGTATCGTCAACCTCAATGCCCGCTACAACATCGACAAGCAATGGTTCGTGGCCGCCCGTGTGGAAAACCTGTTCGACAAGAACTACCAGCTTGCCTGGCCCTACAACACGCAGGGCCGCGCCGGGTTCATCACGCTCGGCTGGCGCCAGAAGTAAGGCGTAGCGTCGCGCCATGACCGAACTGCGCCGCGCGCTGACCGTCTGGACCGTCCTGGCGCTTGCCGGGGTGGCGGTGTTCGCACTGTCGCTGGCGGCCGGCAGCGTGGCGCTGGACGCCTCGCAGGTCTGGCAGGCGCTGATTGGTACGAATAGCGGCGCCGATAGCGGCCTGGCCGGCGCCATCGTGCGCGAACTGCGGCTGCCCCGTGCGGCGGCGGCGTTCGCGTGCGGCGGGCTGCTGGCGCTGTCCGGCGCGCTGATGCAGGTGCTGCTGCGCAATCCGCTGGCGGAGCCCTATGTGCTGGGCGTGTCGGGCGGGGCTTCCACCGGCGCGCTGCTGGCGATGCTGCTGTCGATGCCGGTGTGGGTGATCCAGACCGGCGCGGCGGGCGGCGCGCTCTGTTCGATGCTGCTGGTGGCCACGCTGGCGCGGCGCGATCTGCTGCATCCGCAAGTGCAGGGCGGCCATCACGAGGCCGGCGCGCGGCTGTTGCTGACCGGCGTGATCCTGGCGTCCGGCTGGGGCGCGCTGATCACGCTGATCCTGGCCATCGCGCCCGAATCGCGGCTGCGCGGCATGCTGTTCTGGCTGACTGGCGACCTGGGCGGCACGGCCAGCTACGGCTGGGCCATGGCCACGCTGGTGGTGGCATTGGGGCTGGCGATGCCGCTGGCGCGTGCCCTGAACGTGATGCTGCTCGGCGAGACCGTCGCGCAGTCGCTGGGCGTGCGCGTGGGCCGCCTGCGGCTGGCTACCTTCCTGATCGCCTCGTTTTCGATTGCCGCCGCCATCACCACGGCCGGCTCCATCGGCTTTGTCGGCCTGGTGGTGCCGCACATGGTGCGGCTGGCATGGGGCAACGACCAGCGCCAGTTGCTGCCTGCGTCGGTGCTGCTGGGCGGCACGCTGCTGATGGCGGCGGACCTGATCGCCCGCACCGTCATCGCGCCGGCGCAACTGCCGGTGGGCGTCATCACGGCGCTGCTGGGCGTGCCGACCTTCCTCTACCTGCTGCTGCGGAGGCCGCGATGAGCCCGTGGTTCGAACCGCTGGCCCCGTGCCCCGCCGTGGTGCTGCGCGACGTGCGCCTGCGCGCGGGCAGCCGCGTGCTGGTCGATGGCCTGTCGCTGTCGATCCACCCTGGCCAGCTCTGGTGCATCGTCGGCCCGAATGGCGTGGGCAAGTCAACGCTGATGGGCGTGCTGGCCGGCCTGCGCGCGCCCGATGGCGGGGCCGTGGAAATCGATGGCGTGGCCGCCACGCAGGTGGCGCCGGCCGCGCTGGCCCGCCAGCGCGCCTACCTGCCGCAGGCCGTGCATGACACCTTTTCGATGGCTGTCGAGGATGCGGTGCGCATCGGCCGCCATCCGCACATGAGCGGGTGGGGCTGGGGCAAGCGCGACGACGACCGCGTGGTGCGCGACGTAATGGCCGAGTGCGATCTCGATGCGCTGGCGGCGCGCGACGTGCTGACCCTGTCCGGCGGCGAGCGCCAGCGCGTGTCGCTGGCCGCCGTGCTGGCCCAGCAGGCACCGCTGCTGATGCTGGACGAGCCGGTCTCGCACCTGGACATGCGCCACCAGATCATGGTGCTCGACGTGCTGCGCCGCCTGACCGGCGCCGGCCGCCACGCCGCCGTGGTGATCCTGCACGACCTGACGCTGGCCCTGCGCCACGCCACCCACGCACTGCTGATGTCCGAAGACGGGCTCGCCCTGCATGGCCCGGCCGAAGACGTCCTGACCCCGGCGCAGTGCTCGCGAGCGCTGCGCACCCCGATTATCCGCATCAGCGACGGCACGCACGCCGCGCTGATCCCAGATGGAAAACGCCATGAGTGATACCGAGAACACCACCCCGGCCGACGACGGCCGCGACGAACGCCACAAGAACCGCATGGTCCGCAAGAAGGAGGTGGTCGACGCAAAGATCGCCGCCGCCCAGACCGAGCGCGGCGTGATCGTCATCACCACCGGCAACGGCAAGGGCAAGTCCAGCTCGGGCTTCGGCATGGTGGTGCGCGCGATGGGGCACGGCATGCGCACGGGCGTGGTCCAGTTCATCAAGGGCGCGATCCCGAGCGGCGAGGAAATGTTCCTGCAGCGCTTTCCGGATCAATGCGAATTCCACGTGATGGGCGAGGGCTACACCTGGGAAACCCAGGACCGCGCCCGCGACGTGGCCAAGGCCGAGGCCGCTTGGGAAGTGGCGCGCCGCATGCTGTGCGACCCGACCATCGGCCTCGTGCTGTTCGATGAACTGAATATCGCGTTGAAGTTGCACTATCTTGATGTCGAGACCGTGATTGCCGACCTGCGGGCGCGTCCCGCGATGCAGCACGTGGTGATCACGGGCCGTGGCGCGCCGCCCGCGCTGGTGGAGGCGGCCGACACGGTGACGGACATGACGCCGGTCAAGCACGCATTCCAGCAAGGGATCAAGGCGCAACGCGGCGTCGAGATGTGAGAGAACCAAGAAGATCGATGACACATATTTCCGATTTTGCGCTGACCCTGCCGCCCATCGCGCCGCTTGACGAATCGCTGCGTGGCGCGCTGCAGGCCGCCATCGACGACAAGACCAAGCCGCCCGGGTCGCTGGGCCGGCTCGAAAGCCTGGCGCTACAGATCGGGCTGATCCGGGGCGAGGCCGTGCCCGACCTGAACCGGCCCGCCATCATCGTGTTCGCGGGCGACCATGGCGTGGCCGATGCCGGCGTCAGCGCCTTCCCGGCCGAAGTCACCGCGCAGATGGTGCTGAACTTCCTGAACGGCGGGGCGGCCATCAACGTGTTCACGCGGCTGCACGGGCTGGCGCTCGAAGTGGTCGATGTGGGCGTGCGCGCGCCGCTGCCCGCGTCGCCGGGCCTCGTGAACAGCCGCGTGGCCAATGGCACGCGCAATTTCGTCGAGCAGCCGGCCATGACCCCGGCCGAGGCTGGGGCGGCGATCAACACCGGCATCGCACGCGTGCTGCGCCACGCGCAGCAGGGCACCAATGTGATCGGTTTCGGCGAGATGGGCATTGCCAATACGTCAGCGGCCGCCTGCGTGATGAGCCGCCTGACCGGCCTGCCGCTGGAAGCCTGCACGGGGCGCGGCACGGGGCTGGACGATGCAGGCGTGGCGCGCAAGCGCGACATCCTGGCGCAAGCCCTGGCGCGGCATCCGGATGCCACCGACCCGCTGGACGTGCTGGCCACGTTCGGTGGCTTCGAGATCGCGGCGATGACTGGCGCCTACCTGGCTGCCGCGGCCAGCCGCATGGTGATCCTGGTGGATGGTTTCATCGCCTCGGCGGCACTGCTGGTGGCCGCGCGCATCGATCCGACCGTGCTGCAGTACTGCGTGTTCTCGCACTGCTCGCACGAACAGGGCCACCGCGCGCTGCTGGCCGAGTTCAAGGCCGAGCCGCTGCTGGCGCTGGACCTGCGCCTGGGCGAAGGCACCGGCGCCGCGCTGGTGTGGCCGCTGGTGGCGTCCGCCGTCGCGTTCCTGCGCGAGATGGCGACGTTCAGCGGCGCCGGCATCAGCAACGCTTCCGCCTGACCCCGGAGACACGACGCCATGGCCGACGAACTCCGCTACTTCCTCACCGCCGTGGGCTACTTCACGCGCGTGCCCATGCCGCAGCGCCTGGCGGTGTGGGTGGGGTTCGAGCCGCACTACCTGAACGCCGCCGCGCGCTATTTCCCGGCGGTGGGCCTGCTGGTGGGCGTGGCCGGGGCGCTGGTGACGGGGCTGGCGTGGCAACTCTGGTCGCCGTCGGTGGCCATCGTGCTGGGCATGGCCACCACGCTGCTGCTGACGGGCGCGTTCCACGAGGATGGGCTGGCCGACTGCGTGGATGCGTTCGGCGGCGGCTATCGGCCCGAGGACGTGCTGGCGATCATGCACGATTCCCGCGTGGGCGCGTTCGGCGCCATTGCCATCGTGGTGGCGCTGCTGCTGAAGTGGCAACTGCTGGTGTCCGTGGGCGAGGGGCAGGGCGGCGCGATGCTGCTGGCCGTGCTGGTGGCCGGCCATGGCGCCAGCCGCGCGATGGCCATCACGTTCCTGGCCACGCACGATTATGTGCGCCACGAGGGAAAGGCCAAGCCCGTGGCGCAGCGGCTGGAGACGCGCAGCCTGGCGTTTGCGCTGGGGTGCGGCGTGCTGCCGTTGCTGTGGATGTCGCCGTGGTTTGCCATCGTCACCGTGCTGGTGCTGGCCGCGCTGCGGGCCGCGCTGGGCGCCTATTTCGTGCGGCGCATCGGCGGTTATACCGGCGACTGCCTGGGCATGGCGCAGCAGTTTGCCGAGCTGTCGATCTATCTGGTGGCCGCGGCATGGAAATTCTACTAATTCGCCATGCGCAGCCCGAGGTGGCGGCGGGCATCTGCTATGGCAGCCTCGACCTGGCGCTGACGCTGCCCCTTACGCCAGATCCGTCGCACGCCGTGGCCGGCCTGGCGGCACCGCATCGCATTTTGACGAGTCCGGCCCGGCGCGCCCGGGATACGGCGGCGCAACTGATCGGCTGTGTGCCGGGGCTGCCCGTTGCCGAGGTGGAGCCACGGCTGCGCGAGATGGATTTCGGCGAGTGGGAAGGGCAGCCCTGGGCCGATATCCCGCGCGATGCACTGGATATCTGGGCAGCCGACCTGTTGGGCGCCCGCCCGCACGGCGGCGAAAGCCCGGCGCAGGTGATGGCACGCGTGGCCGAGTGGGCCGATAGGCTCGATATCGAATCGGATCAGCGGTTGTGGGTGGTGACCCACGCCGGGCCGATGCGGATGCTGGCCGCGCACTGGCTGGGCATCTCGCTGGCGCAGACGCTGCAGTGGTCGCTGGGGTTTGGAGCGACTTGCAGGTTCAGCCTTGGGGTGGTGCGGCAAGGCTGGGGTGGTGGAATCGAGGGGGTGATTGACGGCGTTTTACCCTCACCCCCGGCCCCTCTCCCGCAGGGCGGGAGAGGGGAGAACACTGGCAGGGTTTCAAATCCGATTGGTTTGCTCCCCTCTCCCGCAGGGCGGGAGAGGGGAGAACACCGGCAGGGTTTCAAATCCGATTGGTTTGCTCCCCTCTCCCGCAAGCGGGAGAGGGGTTGGGGGTGAGGGCAGGGCCGTTCAATCTACGACCACCAGCCAAAATCACTTCCCCCGCCGCCCCCGCGCCACGTCCAGATCCTTGCAGATCTCGGCCGCCCCCTTCACCACCCTCGGCCCGGCGCGATTCACCAGGTCGCCGTCGATGATGAACAGGTTGTTGCGCGCCACGGCTGTCACCTGCTTCCACTTTTCCCACATCGAGAAGTCCGCCAGCGGCTTGTCCGGGCGCGTGGCGCCCATGCCGGCCGTCAGCATGACCTCGGGATTGCCGGCCACCACGGCTTCCACCGACACCGTCGGCACCAGCGGCGCTTCCTTTGCGAACAGGTTGCGGCCGCCGCATAGCGTCAGCAGGTCGCTGACCAGATGCTGGCCGTTCAGCGTCATCAGCGGCTGCTGCCACACCTGATAGAACACCGTCACGGGCGGGCGATCGGCATAGGTGGTGCGCAGCGTGGCCACCTGCTGGCGGAAGTCGGCGGCGGCACGCGTGGCGACGGCCTCGGTGCCCATCAGCGTGCCCAGTTTTTCAAGATTTTCCGGTATCGATTCCAGGCGGCGCGGCTCGCTGAAGAACAGCGGCATGCCCAGCGCGCGCAGGCGGTCGGTCTGCTTCTGGGCATTGCCGTGGCGCCAGACCACGATCAGGTCAGGCTTCAGCGCGGCAATGCGTTCCAGGTCCAGCGCCTTGTTGTCGCCCACGCGCGGGATGTCGCGCGCCTGCGGCGGGTAGTCGCTATAGCTGACCGTGCCGACGATGCGATCGCCGCCGCCAGCCGCGTAGATCAGCTCGGTCACGTGCGGCGCCAGCGAGACGATGCGCCGCGCGGGCTGGGGCAGCGTGATGGTCTGGCCGGCGTCGTCGGTCACGGTGACGGCGGCGTGGACACAGGGGCTGGCGAGCAGCGCCGCCGCAAGCAGGAAGAAAGCCTTCATTCGGGATCAGGGAAGGATGGGATGGTGAGCGGTGGCCATTGCCACACCTAAAACCGTATCGACCCGCTGCCAGGCGGCTTCGGTATCGGGTGGCAGGCCCAGGCGCAGACTGGCGGGGCAGCCGCCGGCGGCATCGAATAGCCGTGTCCAGACGCCTTGCCGCGCCAGGGCCTCGTGCAGGGCGGGCGCGCGGGCATCGGGCACCCAGCTGAACAGCGGCTGCGAGACCGGCGCCAGGCCGTGGTCCCGCAGCATCATCGCCAGATGCTGGCCCTGGCGGTTCAGCGCCGCGCGCGTGGCGTCCTGCCACGCGATATCGGCCAGCACCAGCCGGGCCACGGCGCGGGCCGGGCCGGAGACGGTCCAGTGTCCAAGCCGGTGCGACAGGGCATCGAGCAGATCGGGCGCGGCCAGCACGAAGCCACAGCGCATGCCGGCCAGCCCGTAGAACTTGCCGATTGAGCGCAGCACCACCAGCCCCGGCCGCCCGGTGTGCGGGGCCAGCGATGGCGTCGTGGTGCAGTCCAGGAACGCTTCGTCGACGATCAGCGTGTCCAGTTGCGCGTGCCAGCGCAGCAACTGGTCGTTGGCCAGCAGCCGCGCGGTCGGATTGTTTGGATTGACGACGACCAGATGGTCAAGCCCGGCCGGCAGGTCGTCGCGCGCGAAGTCGCGCTCGTCGAGGGGCACCACCGTGTGGCCGGCCAGTGCGAAGGCTGGCGCATATTCGCTGTAGCCGAGCGCGGCGATGCCCACGCGCCCCGGGCGCAGCAGCGTCGGCAGCGTGCGGATGGCCGCCTGCGAGCCGGCCACCGGCAGCGCGTGCGGCGCGCCATAGGCTTGCGCGGCGATGTCCGCCAGGCCGTCGTCGTCCTGCGGCAGCCGCTGCCAGGCATCGGCCGGCAGCGCGGGCACCGGATAACCGGCCGGATTGATGCCGGTCGACAGGTCGAGCCAGTCCTCCGCCGCGCGGCCGTAACGGCGCACGGCGGCCAGCAGGTTGCCGCCATGGCGGATCGGAGCCGACGTGCCGCTCACGATGCGCCCCCGGCGGTCACCAGCACCGACAGCACCGGCACGCTCAACATCGCCACGCCAAGCCACAGCCACAGCGTGCGTTGCACCAGCTGCAGGCAGGCATGGACGTGGGCGGCGCCTGGCGCATCGCCGATGCCCAGCGGCGGGCGCTCTTCCCACTCGCCGTGGTAGCGCGCCCCGCCACCCAGGGCCACGCCCACCGCGCCGGCGCCGGCGGCCATCACCGGCCCGGCGTTCGGGCTCGACCACGCGGCGGCCTGCGTGCGCCAGCAACGCATGGCCTGGGCGGTAGCGCCCAGCAGCGCGTAAGACAGCGCGGTGAGCCGCGCGGGCACAAGGTTCAGGACGTCGTCGATGCGGGCGGCGGCCCAGCCGAACATCTCCCAGCGCGGCGTGCGGTAGCCCCACATGGCATCGAGCGTATTGGCCAGCCGGAACACGATCACGGCCGGCGCGCCACCCACCAGGAACCAGAACAGCGCGCCGAAGATGGCATCGTTGCCGTTCTCCAGCGCCGATTCGCAGGCGGCGCGCGCCAGCGCTTCGGCATCGGCATCGGCGGTGTCGCGCGACACGATGCGCGCCGTCAGCGTGCGCGCGGCGGGCAGGTCGTTGCGGGTGAGGGCGTCGGCGATTGGAGCGATGTGCTGGGCCAGGCTGCAGGCGCCCAGTGCGAAGTAGAGCGCCACCGCGTGCAGCGCCCAGGCCAGCGCGGGATGCACATCGGCAGCCAGCGTCACCAGCCACGCGGCCAGCGCGGCGGGCCCCAGTACCACCAGCGACCACGCGGCCAGGCCGGCCAGGCGCTGGCGCAGGGCGCCGCTTTCGGGACGATTGAGGCAGTTGGCTACGGCCGACGCCATGCGGCCAAACCCGACCAGCGGATGCCAGCGGCGTGGCTCGCCAAGCCAGCGGTCCAGCAGCACGCCGGCAAGTGCGGCCGCCACGCAGGCTGGCCAGGACAGCATGATCATTGTGTGTGGCTGCCGCGTGCCTGGGAAGGGGCGGGGTCCTTGATCGATACCGGGATGCCGGCGACCAGCAGCCGCACGCGATCGGCGGCGGCGGCCAGCTTCTGGTTCAGGCGGCCCAGTTCGTCGACGTAGAAGCGGGTGATGGCGCCCATCGGAACCACGCCGAAGCCGATTTCATTCGACACCAGGATCACATGGCCCGGCAGCATCGGCAGCGCCGTCATCAGCGCGTCGATTTCCTCGGTAAAGGCCGGCGGCGGCGTGATGACGCCGTGTTCCGGGTATTCGCGCTGGTCGCCGAAGACAAGATTGTTGAGCCACAGCGTCGCGCAATCGACCAGGATGCAGCCGTCGTGGCGCGCATGCGCGTAGAGCGCGTCGGCCAGGTGCACCGGCTCTTCCACCAGCGTCCAGTCGGCCGGCCGGCGGGCGCGATGCAGCGCGATGCGGACTTCCATTTCCTCGTCGGCGGGCTCGGCGTCGTGCCGGGCCGTGGCGATGTAGGTGACCGGGCCGCGCGTCAGTGCTGCGTGATCGGCGGCCAGTTGCTCGGCAAAATGGCTCTTGCCCGAACGCGCGCCGCCCAGCACCAGCGTCAGTTCGCGCGGCGCGGCGGTGCCGGCCTGCGGTTGCGCGGCGGTTTCGGGCGCCGTATCGGCGTCCGTTGCCGCGCCTGCCGAAGCCGGCTCGGAGGTGGCCGAGAGGTTGAGCGCCTGGGGCGGGACGTGCGTCTTCATCCCGCGTATTGTAGCCGCCGCATCCCCCTGTCGCATGCATGGATCTTGCAGACTGGCGGCTGGCGCTGCTGCCATAATCGCGCGATGCGAAACGATTCCTCCGACAAACCCTTTCCGTTTGCGGCGCGTGCGCTGCGCGGCACCCTGATGATCCAGGGCACGACGTCCGACGCGGGCAAGAGCACCGTCGTGGCCGGCCTGTGCCGCATCCTGGCGCGTGCCGGCGTGGCCGTGGCGCCGTTCAAGCCGCAGAACATGGCGCTGAACAGCGCGGTGACCGTCGACGGCGGCGAAATCGGGCGTGCCCAGGCCTTGCAGGCCCAGGCGGCCGGCCTGGAGCCCCATACCGACATGAATCCGGTGCTGCTCAAGCCCAGCAGCGATATCGGCGCGCAGGTCATCATCCACGGCCGGGCGCGCATGGACCTCGATGCCAAGGCCTATCACGCCTACAAGCCGCAGGCGATGGCGGCCGTGCTGGAAAGCCACGACCGGCTGAAGCAGGCGTACGGCGTGGTGCTGGTGGAAGGCGCGGGCAGCCCCGCCGAAGTCAACCTGCGCGACCGCGATATCGCCAACATGGGGTTTGCCGAGCGGGTCGACTGCCCGGTGGTGCTGGTGGCCGATATCGACCGCGGCGGCGTGTTCGCCCACCTGGTGGGGACGCTCGATTGCCTGTCCGATTCGGAGCGTGCACGCATCAAGGGATTCATCATCAACCGCTTTCGCGGCGATATCGCGCTGCTGCAGCCGGGGCTGGACTGGCTCACGGCGCGCACCGGCAAACCCGTGTTCGGCGTGCTGCCGTACCTGCACGGCCTGCATCTCGATGCCGAGGATGCCATTGCCAGCGCCCAGGTGGCCAGCCGCGACGGCGACGTGCTGCGCGTGATCGTGCCGGTGCTGCCGCGCATTTCGAACCATACCGATTTTGACGCGCTACGGGCGCACCCGAACGTCGACCTGCAGTTCATCGGCCCCGGCATGCCGGTTCCGCCGGCTGACCTGGTGATCCTGCCCGGCAGCAAGAGCGTGCGCGCCGACCTGGCGTTCCTGCGCGCCAACGGCTGGCAGCAGGCGCTACTGAGGCATCTGCGCTATGGCGGCAAGCTGATGGGCATTTGCGGCGGCATGCAGATGCTGGGGCGGCACATCCACGACCCCGACGGCCGGGAAGGGCCGGCCGGCACCAGCGACGGGCTGGGCCTGCTCGATTTCGACACCACGCTGGCGCCCGAGAAGCAGCTGCGGCGCGTGTCCGGCAAGCTCGATGCGGCGGCGGGCGGCTCACAGGTGCAAGGGTACGAGATCCATCTGGGTGTCACGCACGGTCCTGCGCTGGCGCGCCCCGCGCTGTGGCTGGACGATGCGCAGCCCAGGCCCGACGGCGCCGTATCCGACGACAACCTGGTGCTGGCTACCTATGTGCACGGGCTGTTCGATCATCCCGACGCCTGCGGCGCGCTACTGCGCTGGGCCGGCCTGGCGCGGGCCGAGGGCGTGCATCTGGACGCGTTGCGCGAGGCGTCGATCGACCGGCTGGCCGACAGCATGGCCGATCACCTCGACCTGCAGGCGATGTTCGCGCCGCTGGCGGCTACGGACCCGGCGCCAGCCGCGTGACCAGCGCATCGACATCGTTCCAGCTGACGCGGCGAATTGCCATCATCAGGTCGGTGCCCGGGAACGGGTCGTTGAAACTATCGGATTCCACGCCGCCCAGGCGCCGATAGAACTCGCGTGCCTGCGTGTTGCCGTCCAGCACGTAAAGAAATAGCGGCTTGCCCGGCCACTGGCTGGCTACCCGCGTGGCGCAATGCGCCATCAGCGTCTTGCCGTAGCCGCGACCGTGATACGCCTGCAGCACATGCAGGTTGTCGAGATAGATGCCGTACCCCGGCTCGGCCAGCGGCATCAGGCAGGAAAATCCGGCCGGCTGGCCGTTCACGCGCAGGATGGTGGCTTCCAGCGGCGCCTCGGCGCCTTCGAGCATGCGGGCGCGCCAAGTGGCCAGCCGCTCGGCGGGGGCGTAGGTCTCCAGATAGTCGGCGGGTATCAGTCCGGCATAAGCGTGGCGCCAGCTTTCGGCGTGCATGGCGGCTAGCAGGTCGGCGTCGGCCGGCGTGGCGGGATCCAGTTCAATCAGGGGCATGGCAGGCAGGGCGCAATCGGATGGGCGCCAGGCGATGGGGCGACCACGATCTTAACGGCACGCTGATAGAATCGCGAATTCTTCGCATTTGCATTTGGGCGCTGCCGCACAGATGCCTCGCGGAACGCGCATCCCTGATGTGCAAGCGCCGCATTTCAACAAGAAAGCCACCAATGGTCTCCGGTCGTCTGCGTACCGTCCTCGTCAAGCTGCACCTCTATATCGGGCTGGTCTTTGGCCTGCTGTTCGTCATGATGGGCCTGACGGGCACGCTGATCTCGTGGCGCGACGACATCGACAAGTGGCTCAATCCAGACTTGCTGCAAGGGGTCTCGGCCACACGCATCCCGGTGGGCGCGGCCACGGTGGAATCGGTCACGGCCAGGCTGATGGCCGATCCCAAGTATGGCAAGCCCAACCTGCTGATGCTGCCGATCGACGAGCACGATGTGTTCATTGCCTATTACCCGATCAAGGGTCCGGAGGCGATGCCGGGACGCTCGCGGCAGGTCATGATCGATCCGATCACGCTGGCCGTGAAGGGCGAGCGCCTGTTTGGCGTGCCGGGGCTGTCACGGCAGCAGATCATGCCGACGCTGTTCCACCTGCATCGCTACCTGCTGTCGGGCGACACCGGCAAGACCATCACCGGCGTGACGGGGATGGTGCTGTGCTTGACGGTGCTGCTCGGTGTGGTGCTGTGGTGGCCCAAGATGAAACTGCGGGCGCTGAAACAGTCGGTGCGGATCGCACATGGCGGCTCGTGGTCGCGCTTCTTCTATACCTTCCATCGCGCCGGCGGCATCTTCGCGGCGCCGGTGCTGGCCACCATCGCGTTTTCGGGCTGGTACCTGAACCTGCCGAAGTGGGTGACGCCGATCATCAGCACGGTCATGACGGTGAGCGCCCCAGCGAAACACCAGTCCGACACCCCCCGCCCGGCGCCCATGCCATCACGCCGGCCCAGGCCATGACGGCCGCGCAGCAGCAGTTCCCGGGCGCACAGGTCACGCGCATCAGCCTGCCGCGCAAGCCGGGCGATGCCTACGAGGTGCGGCTGCGCCAGGAGGGTGAATTGCAGGAAGACAGCGGTGCCACGCGGCTCTGGCTCGATGCCTACACCGGCCGGCCGCTCGGGGCGCGCGATCCGCGCGATGCCCGGTCAGGCGATGCCTTTATCTTGTGGCTGTTCCCGCTGCATACCGGCGAGGCGTTCGGCACCTACGGACGCGTGTTCATCACCGCCTTCGGCCTGATGCCGCTGGCGTTCGCCGTGACAGGCGTCCTGATCTGGTGGAAACGCCGCAGCGGCCACAAGCGCCATCTGGAACGGGAAAAGGCGCGGCTGAAGCGGGCGTGAGGGAAAGGAGAAGGTTTTCTCCCCTCTCCCACATGTGGGAGAGGGGCGGGGGAGAGGGCCGGGCGGATCAATCCGCGACCAGTCGCAATGCGAACCTCAATGCCCTCACCCCCAACCCCTCTCCTGCCTGGCGGGAGAGGGGAGCAAACAATCGGAAAATCTTTAGATTTCCAGGTTGTCGATCAACCGCGTGTTGCCCAGCTTGGCCGCAGTCAGCACCACCAGCGGTTCGCCGGCGGCGAATTCCTCGCGCGTCGGGGCCTGCAGGTTGCTGCGCTTGCGGATCGACACGTAGTCCGGATTCCAGCCGCGTGCCTGCAGCCGGCCCAGCGCGTCGGCCTCCACGGCCAGCAGGTCGACGTTGCCGTTGCCCAGCACGGTGTCGCGCACCTCGTGCAGCGTCTTGTACAGGACCGGCGCCTCCTTGCGCTCGGCTTCGCCGAGGTAGCGGTTGCGCGACGACAGCGCCAGGCCGTCGGCGTCCCGGATGGTCTCGGCCGGGATGATGTCCACGGGCAGCGCGAACTGCTGCGCCATGCGCCGCACGATCATCAGCTGCTGGTAGTCCTTCTTGCCGAACACGGCCACGCGCGGCTGCACGCAGCAGAACAGCTTCATCACCACGGTGCAGACGCCCTTGAAGAAGCCCGGACGGAACTCGCCTTCAAGGATGTCGCCCAGGTCGTGCGGCGGGTCCACGCGATATTCCTGCGGCACCGGGTACATGTCCGACTCGGTCGGGGCGAACAGCACGTACACCCCTTCGCTCTGCAGCTTTTCCACGTCATCCTGCAGCGTGCGCGGGTACTTGTCGAAATCCTCGTTCGGGCCGAACTGCAGGCGGTTGACGAAGATCGACGCCACGACCGGGTCGCCATGCTGGCGTGCCAGGCGCATCAGCGACAGGTGGCCTTCGTGCAGGTTGCCCATGGTCGGGACGAACGCCACGCGATTCTGGCCGCGCAACTGGTCCCGCAGCTCCTGGATGGAAGAGATGACTTTCATGAATGTGGTGTGCCGTCGTGGTTGGAGCATGCCGCTGCGTGGCAGCTGGCGTGCCGGCTCTCTGGATACGCTTTGGCCGGCTGTCGGCGGATTGTAGAGCATCCACGCCGGTTCGGGCCTGGCGCCCGGAGGGAATTGTTCCGCTGGGTGGAAGGATCAGGCGGGCGTGTACGCCAATCGCACATAAATCGGTGCGAACGGTTCGGCCTGGGTGATCTCGACCAGCGCCTCGCGCGACAGCTCGAGCATGGCGATGAAGTTGACCACCACCACGGGCACGCCCTTGCCGGAGCGGATGGCGTCCTCGAACAGCTCGCTGAATTCCATGAAGCGGGCGTGCTGCAGGCGGCGCAGGATCTGGCTCATATGCTCGCGCACGGACAGTTCCTCGCGCGAGATCTTGTGGTGCTGGTTCAGCTTGGCGCGCTTGAGCACGTCGGCCCAGGCCGATTGCAGGTCCACCGTCTCCACATCGGGGAAACGCTGCACCAGGCTCTGTTCGATATAGACCTGCGACCGCAGGAAGTCGCGGCCCAGTTGCGGCACCGTGTCCAGCCGCTGGGCGGCCAGCTTCATCTGCTCGTATTCCAGCAGGCGGCGCACCAGTTCGGCACGCGGGTCCTCGGCTTCCTCGTCGCTGTCGGCCTTCTTGACCGGCAGCAGCATGCGCGACTTGATTTCGATCAGCATCGCCGCCATCAGCAGGTACTCGGCCGCCAGCTCCAGGTTGGTCTGGCGGATCTGGTCGACGTACGAAAGATACTGACGCGTCACCTGGGCCATCGGGATGTCCAGGACGTTGAAGTTCTGCTTGCGGATCAGGTACAGCAGCAGGTCAAGCGGGCCTTCGAAGGCTTCCAGGAACACTTCCAGCGCATCGGGCGGGATGTACAGGTCCTGCGGCAGCTTGAACAGCGGTTCGCCATACAGGCGGGCGAACGCCATCCCGTCGACCATGTCGGTCGGATTGGCGCTGGCCCCGACAGGCTGCGCCACGCTGGGCAGCGCGACGGGCAGCGTCAGTTTTTCCTGCGCGCCGGGGTCCAGCGGATCGCTCGGATGCATCGGGATGGTCGTCGGAACGGCGTGGCGGCTGGTGGCCGATCAGTTGTCTGACGAGTAGACGTACGGTTTCTGGGCCACGCGCGAGGCATTGGCGCGGGCGCGTTCCTCGAGGTCGATCGGGGTCTTGTCCCACAGCAGGCCGCGGCCTTCGCGCTGCTCTGCTTCCAGCGACGGGCGCTCCTGCTTGAGCGTCTTCAGGAACTGGGTGATATCCGATTCGTACATGGCCATGATGAAACCTGAGCCCTAGGGGCGGCGTTGGGGGTGACGGGGCAGGATTTACCGTATCGGCATGCCCCACTGCCGCCGCGCGCCCCGTAAACCTGAATTTTGCCGTCGGGATGGCCTTGCGGCGCCGGTGGTGTGGTCAAATAGCGACTTGATTCGGGAGCCACCAGGACGGATGACGATTGCTTTGGGCCGCTTGGCCGCACAGCCCGCCCCAGCCAAGGCGCCAGGCACCCGCGGCGGTGCCCGCCGGCTCGCGCGCATGGTGGCCGCCCTGGCCACCGGCCTGATGCTGCTGGCAGCTCCCTGGCTGCCGGCACATGCCGCCAAGTCCCAGTACAAGGTCGAGATCGACGCGCCGAAGGCGCTCAAGGACATCCTTGAGGAACATCTCGACCTGTCGCGCTACACCACACGCACAGATATTTCCGACGACCAGTTCCAGTACATGGTGGAGACCGTGGGCGACCAGGTGCGCCAGTTCGCGTCCACCGAGGGCTGGTTCGACCCGGTGACCAAGGCCACGGTGGAAGGCGAGGGCGACCATCGCGTGGTGCATATCAGCGTCGACCCTGGCGCGCGCACGGTGATCCGGCGGGCCGATGTCGAGGTAAGTGGTCCCGCCGCCACGCAGTCGCCCCAGCAGGTGGAGGAAATGCGCAAGAAATGGGGGCTGCCGGTTGGCCATCCGTTCCGGCAGGCCGACTGGGACAAGGCCAAGGAAGACGCGCTGGTGCAACTGCAGAGCAAGAGCTACTACGGCGCGAAGCTGGCGTCGTCGCAGGCGCGCATCGAACCCGACGAGCAGGCCGCCGACCTGCGTGCCAGGTACGAAAGCGGCCCGGCCTACGTGCTCGGGCCCCTGGAGATCGAAGGCACGCGCCGCTATCCGGCCCAGATCATCCGCAACGTGAACCCGCTGGGCGAAGGCGAGCCCTACCGCGTGGAACGGCTGCTGGAGTTCCAGCGCGCGGTCCAGAACCAGCCCTATTTCTCGAACGTCCAGGTGGAGCTGCAGGAGCCGCCCGCCCCCGCGTCGGCCGAAGCTGCGGCGCAGCAGCAGACCGTGGTCGCCCCGGTCAAGGTGAAGGTGCGCGAATATCCCACGCACCGGCTGACGTCCGGCGTCGGTTTCACCACCGATACCGGCGCGCAGGTGGAAGGCCGCTATTCCTACTACAACCTGTTCAACCGCGCCTGGGTGCTCGACACGCAGGCCCGCATCGAACAGAAGCGCCAGTACGGGTTTGTGGAAATGGCCATGCCGCCAGATCCGCACACGTACCGCAACAGCGTCTACACCAGCTACGAACGGCTGATCGACGTCGAAAGCACCGACACCAAGAGCTGGCGCGCCGGCCTGAAGCGATCCCGTTCGCGCGAGAAGTACGACACCACGCTGTCACTGGACTTCTACTATGACGTGCTGACGCCGTACGGCGAGGCGTCGCAGTATTCGAAGGCGCTGGTGCCGGCGTTCGCCTGGACGCGGCGCGATGTGGACAACCCGGTGTTTCCGCGCCGGGGCAACGTCATCAACACCCAGATTGGCGTGGCCGCCAAGGGCCTGCTCAGCGATGCCACGTTCCTGCGCCTGTACGGGCGCATCCGCCAGTACGTACCGGTGGGCAACCGCGACCTGTTCGTGGCGCGGCTGGAACTGGGCGCCGACATGACGTCGAACGATCCGGCGCTGATCCCGGCCACGCTGCGCTTCCGCGCGGGCGGCACCGATTCGATCCGCGGCTACAGCTACCAGTCGATCGGCACGCCGTCCGGCCAGAGCGTGCTGCCGGCCCGCTACCTGGGCACGGGAAGCCTGGAATACCAGTACTGGTTCAAGCCCGACTGGGGCGCGGCGGTGTTCTGGGACATGGGTACCGCCACCAACAACCTCAACGGCATCACGCTCTACCACGGCGTGGGTGTGGGCGCGCGCTGGCGCAGTCCCGTGGGCCGGTGCAGCTCGATATCGGCTACGGCATCCAGCAGAAGCAGTTCCGGCCGCATATCTCGCTGGGGGTGGCGTTCTGATGAACATGCCGGACCTGCCTCCCGTGCCGCGCGACGATCGCAATACCCCGCGCCAGCCGCGCCGGCCACGCCGACGCGTGTGGAAGGTGCTGGCCTGGCTGGTGGGTATTCTGCTGGTGCTGCTGATCGCGCTGGTGGCCACCGCCGTGGCGGCGCTGCGCACCGAGGCCGGCACGCGCCATCTGTGGAACGTGGCCACGCGGCTGTCGGCCGGCATGCTGGCCGGCCAGCTCGACGGCGGCACCGTGGCCAGCGGGCTGCGACTGCACGACGTGGTGTTCGCCAGCGGCGACACGCGCATAGCCATCGACCAGATCGACGCGAAGTGGGACCTGTCGTGGCGGCCCGCGCGGCTGCACGTGGCATGGCTGAAGCTGGGCAAGATCGACGCCCGCCTGCCGGCTTCCGCGCCAAGCACCGAGCCGGCGAAGATGCCGCAATCGCTGGAATTGCCGCTGGCCGTCGACGTCGATACGCTGACCGTCGGCGAACTGTCGCTGCTGCAGGGGCCAGCCGCCACGTCGAGCCCGCTGGTGCTGTCGGACCTGTCCGGCGCGCTGCATAGCGATGGCCAGCGCCATCGCGTGCTCGTCGACAAGCTGGTGACGCCATACGGCAAGCTGCAGGCCAATGCGCAAATCGGCGGCAAGGCGCCGTTTCCGCTGTCGGCCGAAGCGTTGCTGGAGGGCCGCTGGAAGGAAGAGACGTATGCGGTGTCGGCCACGGCCAACGGGTCGCTGGAGCAACTGCGTGCCGAGCTGGAAGCCAATGGCGACCGCATCCGCGCGCGCGGCAACGCTGACCTGACGCCATTCGGCAAGGTGCCGTTCACGCACCTGATGATCGACGGCGAACGCATCAACCCGCGCCTGTTCAGCCCGACCGCGCCACAGGCCAATCTGTCGGTGCATGCGGAATTGCGGCCAGTGGAGTCGGTGCCGCCGCCGCCCGAGGTGGCCAGGCCGAAGCCCGGCGAATCGACCGCCAGCGCCGTGGCCGCCGCATCGGCTGCATCGGCATCGGCGCCCGTGCCCACGCCGGCAGCACCGACGAAGAACCCGCTGGCCGTGGCCGGCGAAGTCACGGTGCGCAACCTGGAGCCAGGCCCCATCGACAAGGAGCGCCTGCCCGTGCATCGCGTGCAGGCGCGCGTCGAACTGAGCGAACTGACGCAGACGCTGCGCGACCTGCGAATCACGCTGCCGGGCCGGGCGGAGATTGTCGGCCAGGGCACGCTGCGCGAAGGGCGCGGCGGGTTCGATCTCGATGTCCGCCATCTGGACGCCGCCGCGCTGCATACGGGCATGGTGGCCACGAACCTGTCGGGGCCGGTGATCCTGCGCCTGGAACCGGGCCGGCAGAGCGTGGCGCTGGACGTGGCCGGCGGCGAGATCAAGCTGTTTGCCGATGCCCGGATCGACGAAGACGCGGTCACGCTGGCAACGCTGCGCGCGGGGCTAGGCAGCGGCACGCTGACCGCCGAAGGCAAGCTCGGGCTGAAGGACCAGCAACCGTTCGACTTCAAGGGCAAGCTGGCCAACTTCGACCCGGCGCGGCTGGCCAAGGTGGCGCCGGGCCGCATCAATGCCGAGTTCTCGACCCGGGGCTCGTTGGAGAAAGTACTACGTGTAGCACTCGATTTCGCCCTGGGCGAGAGTGAATACGCGGGGCTGCCGATGACCGGTAACGGCAAGGTGCGTGTGGAGGGCGAGCGGCTGCTGCCCAGCCAGGCGTCGCTGCTGATGGCCGGCAACCAGGTGAACCTGAACGGCAGCTTCGGTGCACGCGGCGACAGCCTCAAGGTCAACATCGACGCCCCGCAACTGGACCGCCTGAAGTTCGGCGTGGGTGGCCGCGCCAAGGTGGATGCCGTGGTGACCGGCACGCTGAAGAAGCCCGAGGTGGTGGGCGACTACAGCGCGCAGTCGCTGGTGGTGGGGCCACACAAGGTGGCCAGCGCCAACGGCCATGTTGAACTGCGCGGCGGCCTGGACGGCACGCTGTCGGCGCAACTGGCCGCGCGCGACTACCAGGGGCCGCAGGCCACCGTTCGCACACTCGACGCCAACCTGAGCGGCACCCAGGCCAATCACACTTTCGACGCCAAGGCCGCCGGCACGATGCACGAGCGCCCGCTGCAGCTGGCCCTGTCCGGGCAGGGCGCCTGGCGCGGCGCCCAGGGGTGGACGGGCACGATCCGCACGTTGGAGGAACGCGGCACGGCCAACGTCAGGCTGGTGTCGCCCACGCAGCTGATGGTGGCCGACCGCCATATCCGGCTGGGGCAGGCGCGGCTGCAGTTCGAGCGCGCGACGATGAATATCGAAGGATTCGAATTCGATCACGGCCGCATCCGCACGCAGGGCAACTTCAACGGCGTTGAGGTGGGCAACATCCTCAAGCTGATGGAGGCCTTCTCCGGGGAATCGCAGCCGGTGCGCTCCGACCTGGTGCTCGACGCCAGCTGGAACCTGAACCTGGCCGAGACCGCCACCGGTTTTGCCGAAGTCCGGCGGCGCAGTGGCGATGCATCGGTCAATGCCGGCCGTGGCTGGACCACGCTCGGCCTGGGCGAGACTGCGCTGCGGGCCGACTTCAGCGGCAATCGCGTAACGCTGCGCGGCGGCACCACCTCGCAGCGGATCGGCAAGGTGGCCGTCGATGCATCGGCCGGACTGGTCAGCGAACAGGGCCTGCTGACGGTGGGACCTGGCTCGACGCTGGGCGGCACCATCACGGCGGACGTTCCGCGCCTGAAATCGCTGGAAGCGCTCAGCGGCCCTCAGTACGCGCTCGAAGGCAAGCTGGCGGCCGCGCTGCGGCTGGCCGGCACGGTGGGCAACCCGCTGCTGACCGGGGCCATCGACGGCAGCGGCATCGGCATCACGCTCTACGACCTGGGTATCCGGCTGACCGATGGCGAGGTGCACGTGGTGCTGGACCAGAACACGGTGGAACTGAAGCAGGTGCGCTTCCGGGGCGGCGACGGCACGCTCACGGCCACCGGCGCGGTGAAGCTGGGCGAGACCGATCCGAACATCACCGGCCGGATCGTGGCGGACAAGCTGCAGCTGTTTGCCAGCCCCGAGCGTACGCTGATCGTCTCCGGCGAGGCCGGCATCGCCAACGAAAATCGGCAAGTTGCCATTCGCGGCAAGTTCCGCGTGGATCGCGGCCTGTTCGACCTGCCCAAGGCCAGCGCGCCGGTGCTGGGCGACGATGTGGTGGTAGTTCGCCGCAAGGACGAGCGCGAGCTCAAGACCGCCGCCACGCCGGTGGTGCCCGAGGCCAAGCCGGCCAGCCGCTTCAGCCCGGTGATCGACGTGACGATCGACCTGGGCGACAACTTCCGCTTCCGGGGCGCGGGCGCCGATATCCTGCTGGCCGGCCAGCTGGGCATCAAGAGCGAGCCGCTGTCGCCGATGCGCGCCACGGGCACGGTGCGCGTGGTGGACGGCACGTACGAGGCCTTCGGCCGCAAGCTCGATATCGACCGGGGCACGATCAACTTCAACGGCCCGGTGGACAACCCGAACATGTTCATCCGCGCCATGCGCCGCAACCAGGAGGTGGAGGCCGGCGTGGAGGTCACGGGCACGGTGCGGCTGCCGCGCGTGCGGCTGGTGTCCGAGCCGAACGTGCCGGACGAGGACAAGCTGTCGTGGCTGATGTTCGGCTACGGCGCCGAAAGCGCCGGTTCCAGCCAGCAGCGCCAGCTGAGCGGCAGCGCGATTGGCGGGGCGGCGCTGGGCATGATCGGCGGCAAGGCCGGCAAGAGCGTGGTGTCGCACTTCGGCATCGACGAATTCTCGATCGGCCCGAGCACGGCCGGGCTGAACGACCAGCAGGTGGTGAGCATCGGCAAGGCGGTGTCCGACCAGATTTCGGTCGGCTACGAGCAGAGCCTGACCTCGGCGTCGAACGTGGTCAAACTGACCTGGGCGTTCTCGCGGCGCTGGTCGCTGATTGCCAAGGGCGGATCGATCAACGGCCTGTCGGTGCTGTTCAACCGCCGGTTCAACAACTGGAGTACGCTGTTTGCCGGCGATTCGGGCCGGCGCCGGGGGGCGTCCGCCGACGCCTCCGTGGAAGGCGCCAGCGCGCCGGCCGGCGACCCCGTCGAAGCGATCAAACGATGACTCCAACCCTTGGAAAGCTTGCGATGCGACCGCTCAAATTCCCCAATCACGCGTCTTGCCGACGCCTTGCCGCCATGGGACTGATTGCCAGCCTGCTTGCCCTGTTCGGATGCGACCAGCAGAAGGTCGACGAAGCGATGAAGAAGGCGAAATCGGTGGCCACCGACACCTGGAACAGCGTGAAACCCGACAGCCAGCTGTTCAAGGGCATCGAGATCGGCAAGTCCACCGAGGACGACGTGCGGCGCCAGGCCGGCAAGCCCGAGATCGTCTGGGAAGAGCCCGGCGGCGGCCGCCGCCTGGAATACCCGCGCGGCCCCGAGGGCGCCACGACGTGGATGGTGACGACCAACGCCGACGGCACCGTCCGCACCATCGAACAGGTGCTGACGGCCGAAAACTTCGCAAAAGTACGACCCGATATGAACAAGGACCAGATCCGCCGGATGCTGGGCAAGCCCACCAAGGTGGAGGCGTTCCGCCTGAAGCAGGAGGAGGTGTGGGGCTACCGCTGGTTCGAAAGCCCGACGGACCGGGCCTTCTTCAACGTGCATTTCAATCTCGACGGGACGGTCACCACGACATCGCGCAGCGACGACCCGTCGAAGCGGCAGGGCGGCTAGCGCGCCCTTGATCGCTTAGTCCATCAGCCGGAACCCGGCCACCCCGGGCTGCGCCGACCGGGGCGTCACCGTGTGGACCATGGCCCGATAGGCGCCATTGGACCGCGCCATCTCAAGGAACGCATGGATCGCGGCTGCGCTGGCGCCGCTGGCCATCCCCTCTGCAAAGGGCAGCGTCAGCGTGGAGGGCGCACTGACGACGTGGTCGATGGTGGCGACTTGTCCATTCACCCGGCCGCTGATCACCGCCAGGATTTCACCGCGCCACGACACCGTAAGCAGGGCATTCGAGCGATCCGGCGCCGGCGCCAGGGACGCTCCCATCGCCAGCGCACGGGCGTGGCCCTGCTCCAGCAACTGCCGCTGCGGCTCGCTGGCTGCGGCCGCCATCGCGCTGCGGTACGTCGCCTGCCAATCCCGCATCAGCCTCCGGATGGCGGCGGTGCTGGCGCCATCCACATCGCGAGACAGCTGGATATCGAACCCGTCCTGCGCATCGATCCACTGGCCGTTGAAGCGCATGCGCGGCACCGGGGCCGGTGCCTGCCGCGTGCGCAGCTCCAGGGCATAGATGCCCAGCGTTTGGCTGGCCACACTGGCCGGGTCGGGCAGTGACGCGGCCGGGCCGCCGGCCGACTGGCGCATCGCAACCGCCTCAAGATCGAGCGTGCCATACGCGGCCATGCCGAAGCGGGCGTTGGCCTCGCTGAAGGCCGTATAGGCCTTGAGCGGACCCAGGGCGGACGACGTGGCGACGGTCTCGGCGAATCGTCGCGCTTGCGACGGATTCCGCGCGGCGATGCGTGGCGGACGCTGGAAGGCAATGTCGGTGACGATGGTGTCGAAGTCCTGTATGTTCCAGCGTTCGGGCCCGTAGGCCGCCTGATAAGCCACGACCATGTCGTAGGTGGCTACCTCGCAGGAATCATTCCCCCTGGCGCGAGGCTTCCTGTATGTCACCGCCGTTTCGTGCAGCGGCTGCTTGCAGGTTCGCGCCGCCGCATGCAGCGCAACGGGATTCAGCTTGCCGTCCACCAGCTTGTCCAGCCCCGCCACCACGTTGGCATCCTGGAGCACGACCGGTGCGGCCGGCCAGCGGCTCATGCCGCCACCCAGCACGTGCGCGAGCGGCTGGGCCGGCTCGGACGGGGTGCGGTAGAGGCGGTCTTCTCCCGGCGACGGACACCGGTCCGTCGCATATTCAAGCCCGGCCAGCACCGGAACGCTCCAGCAATGCGTGGCCCGGCGTGTCGTCATCTGGTCGGCCCGGCTGCCGGACACGAACGAATAGTTCGGAAACGGGACGCGTATGGTCCGCACCGAGAGTTTCGCCGTCCAGGCCCCGCGCATCGGCTGCGTGACGATGGGCGTGGCGCCGATAAAGCGCCGCGACCGGTCCAGCAGCACCAGCTGGGCGGCCACCTCGCCGTAGAGCTGCGTCGATATCAGCACGATTCCATAGCTGGCATCGGCAGTCGCGCGCAGGCTGGCGGCCTCGCGCTGACCGGTTTTGATCCATGCGGTGCCGTTTCGCATGTCGACGCTGACATTGCCAAGCCGTACCGTAAATTCGCCATTCGGCACCAGCTGGAAGGTGAACACTGACTGCCGCGCGTGCGATGGCTGCCCGTGCCTGTCGAAGATGGTTGGCAGGTCGAAGTCGCGCTGGACGCCTGCCTGCGAGAGCCGGCCCTGGGCGAGCGCGGCGGGCGGCAGGGCCAGCGCCAGTGTTGTCAGCAGGCCAGCCGCGACGGTGCGTGTCGATACCATGGAATTCTCCCTTTCGTCGTTTCGTCCGTGTGGAACAACCGCGTCGCAATCGTGCGAACGGTCTGCCGGAACGCTATCGCGGGCGGGCGCCGGAAAACATCGGCGAATAACGAAAGACGCGCCGCCAGGACGGCAGCGGGAAGAATTCAGGAGGGAGTTTGTCGGCGGTCAGAACGACCGCCGACAGGATGCAGCTAAAGGGGGCCAAGGAGCCCCGGCGCGATCAGCGGATGCGCATGCCCGGCACGGCGCCGCTGTGCGGCTCCAGGATGTACAGGCCGGGGGCGGCCTTCTCGTCGGCGGCCGATGCGGCCAGCACCATGCCTTCGGACATGCCGAACTTCATCTTGCGCGGCGCCAGGTTGGCCACCACCACGGTCAGCTTGCCCACCAGCTGCTCAGGCGTGTAGGCCGACTGGATGCCCGAAAACACGTTGCGCGTCTGGCCTTCGCCCAGGTCCAGCGTCAGCTGCAGCAGCTTGTTCGAGCCGTCCACCTTCTGGCAGTCGACGATCTTCGCCACGCGCAGGTCGATCTTCGAGAAATCGTCGATCGTGATTGTGTCGGCGATCGGTTCGATGGATGCCGACGAAGCCGACGCGCCTGCGTCGGCGGCCGGCGCCGCGCCCGAAGCCTGCAGCGAGTCCTTGTTGGCAGCCAGCAGCGCGTCGATCTGCTTGGTGTCCACGCGCGTCATCAGGTGCTGGTAAGCCTGGATCGGACGGTCGGCCGACAGCTGCCGGTCGATGCCGCGCCAGTCGAGCGGGTCGATGTTCAGGAACGCCTCGACGCCCGCGGCCATCGTCGGCACCACGGGCTTCAGGTACACCGTCAGCAGGCGGAAAGCTTCCAGCGAGACCGAGCACGCGGCGTGCAGGGCATCGCGCTTGCTCTCGTCGCGGGCCAGTTCCCACGGCTTGTTGGTGTCGACGAACGCGTTGACGGCGTCGGTCAGCTCCATCACCAGGCGCAGCGCCTTGCTGTACTCGCGGCCTTCATAGAACGCGGCGATCTGCGGCGCGGCCTGGCGCAGTTGCTCCAGCAGCGGGTTGGCCAGCGCGGCCTCGTCGACCTTGCCGTCGAAGCGCTTGACCAGGAAGCCGGCGGCGCGGCTGGCGATGTTCACGTACTTGCCGATCAGGTCGCTGTTCACCCGGGCGACAAAGTCGTCGAGGTTCAGGTCCAGGTCTTCCATGCTCGCGTTGAGCTTGGCGGCGAAGTAGTAGCGCAGCCATTCCGGATTCATGCCGGTGTCGATATAGCTCTGCGCGGTGATGAACGTGCCGCGCGACTTGCTCATCTTGGCGCCGTCCACGGTCAGGAAGCCGTGGGCGAACACGTTGGTGGGGGTGCGATAGCCCGAGAACTTCAGCATCGCCGGCCAGAACAGCGTGTGGAAGTACAGGATGTCCTTGCCGATGAAGTGGTACTGCTCGGCCGTCGAGTGCGGGCCTACCCAGGCGTCGAAGTCGATGCCGCGCTTCGCCGCCAGGTTCTTGAAGCTGGCGTAGTAGCCGATCGGGGCATCCAGCCAGACATAGAAGTACTTGCCCGGCGCGCCCGGGATCTCGAAGCCGAAGTAGGGCGCGTCGCGCGAGATATCCCAGTCGGACAGCGTCGAGGCCTCGCCTTCGCCGCCCAGCCATTCCTGCATCTTGTTGCTGGCCTCGGGCTGGGCCAGGTCGGCCACCCATTCGCGCAGGAACGTTTCGCAGCGCGGATCGGACAGCTTGAAGAAGAAGTGCGTCGACGACTTGCGCACCGGCGTGGCGCCGGACACCACCGAATAGGGATTCTTCAGGTCCGTCGGCACATAGGTAGTGCCGCATACTTCACACGAATCGCCGTACTGGTCCTTTGCGCCGCACTTCGGGCACTCGCCCTTGATGAAGCGGTCCGGCAGGAACATGTTCTTGACCGGGTCAAAAAACTGCTCGACGTCGCGCTCGGCGATCAAGTCCTGGTCCTTCAGCGACAGGTAGATCTTTTCGCAGAGTTCGCGGTTTTCCTCGGCGTCGGTGCTGTAATAGTTGTCGAACGACACCAGAAAGCTGTCGAAATCGCGCTTGTGCTCGGCCCAGACGCGGTCGATCAGCTGCTTGGGCGTGATGCCTTCCTTTTCCGCACGCAGCATGACCGGGGTGCCGTGGGTGTCGTCGGCGCCGACGTAGTAGACCTCGTTGCCCATCATGCGCTGGAAACGCACCCAGATGTCGGTCTGGATGTACTCCACCAGGTGGCCGATATGGATCTGGCCGTTGGCATACGGCAGGGCAGAGGTGACGAGGATGCGGCGTGCGGTCATGAAAAGAGCCGTTCAGAGGGATTCGGTGCACGCCCGGCGGCTGCCGGACGGAGGAACCGGCTATTTTAGCAACTGGCCGGCCGGATTGCTCGGATTGGCGCCGAACGGGGCACAATCGGCGCGCAATCTCGCTGAAACGCTGCGCCGGATGTCTGCATCCACTGTCAAACGGCCAAAAAAAAGCGCCGGTTAGGCACCGGCGCAGCTTTCCACAACGGAAAAGGAGGAGAAATCAGGTACCGCCCGGGAGGTCAGCCACCCATCGCGAGCCAGCAACGGTGGCAAGCGGTACCTGAACTCTATGACTGGTCACCCAGAAATTGGTTTCAAGAAAATTTCGACGCGACGATTTTGTGCCCTGCCGGCCTCGGTGGCGTTGTCCGCCACGGGCTGGGTCTGGCCCCGGCCTTCGGCCGTCAGGCGGTTTCGGGCCACGCCGTGGTCACCCAGGTACGAGGCCACGCTCTGGGCGCGACGCTGCGACAGCTGCATGTTGTAGCTCGGGTTGCCGGTGCTGTCGGTATGGCCGACGACGTTCGCGGCCACGTCCTGATGCTGGCCCAGCGTCTGCGAGACCTGGTCCAGCACGCTGCGGAAGGATGGCTTGATCGTGGCGCTGTCGGTATCGAACGTGACCTGGCTGGGGATATTGACCTTGAGCGAGCCGTCCGGCTGCTCGGTGATCTGCGTGCCGGTGCCGGCGGTGTCCTTGTTCAGCTTGCCGCGGATGGCATTCCAGTTGTAGCCGGTAGTGCCGCCCAGCGCACCGCCGACGGCGGCGCCGACCAGCGTGCCCGTGGTGTTGCCGCCGATCAGGTTGCCCAGCCCAGCCCCCACGGCCGCGCCAACGCCGGTGCCGACCGCGGTATTGGTCTGCTGTTCGGTGGCGCAGCCCGCCAGGGCGGCGGCGGCGACGATCGAGACGGTAACGAGCTTGAGATTCATGCTTTCTCCTTCTGGTGAGACCCGGAAATGTTTGGCCAACGCCATGTCGCATGGTAACGCCAGCCGCCCGACGGCGGCCGCGGCGCGACAAGTTTCAACATGCGTATGAAAAACGCTCACGGCCGGCCGTGCGCTGACGCAGGGGGCAGGGAGCGCCGAAAGGCCGGCGCACTACAATAGGCAGATGGCGCCCGCCGCACAACCCCAGGAGTGTGAGAGATGTAAATGTCTGTAAATCCACACTTAACCGAGGGTTAAATCAGCCGGCGTCCCATTGCGCGCGCGGACCTGATACCGTGGCTCCTGCCGACATGAAGTTGTTTTGCTGCTTCTTTTGCTACATTACGCGCCTCGCATCCCCCACTATTCCATTCCAGAGCGGAGTCTGTCTTGAGCCTCACCACTGAACAGGTAACCGAAGTCCTGCGTACCGTCATCGATCCCAACACGGGCAAGGACCTCGTGTCCACGCGGTCGGCACGCAACGTGCGGGTCGACGGCAGCAACGTGTCCGTGGAGGTGGAGCTGGGCTACCCGGGCAAGAGCCAGTTCGACCTGATCCGCAATCTCGTGACCGATGCGGTGCGCAAGGTCGACAGCGCGGCCAATGTCAGCGTGGCGGTGTCGATGAAGATCGTCGCCCACGCGGTGCAGCGCGGCGTGAAGCTGCTGCCGGGCGTGCGCAACGTGATCGCCGTGGCATCGGGCAAGGGCGGCGTGGGCAAGTCCACCACGGCCGTGAACCTGGCGCTGGCGCTGGCGGCCGAGGGCGCGCGGGTGGGCATGCTCGATGCCGATATCTATGGCCCGAGCCTGCCGATGATGCTGGGCATCAGCGGCCGCCCGGAATCGTCTGACGGCCAGACCATGATGCCGCTGGAGGGCCACGGGCTGCAGGCCAACTCGATCGGTTTCCTGATCGAGCAGGACAACCCGATGGTCTGGCGGGGGCCGATGGTGACGTCCGCGCTGGAACAGCTGCTGCGCCAGACCAACTGGAGCGACCTCGACTACCTGATCGTCGACATGCCGCCGGGCACCGGCGATATCCAGCTGACGTTGTCCCAGAAGGTGCCGGTCACCGGCGCGGTCATCGTGACCACGCCGCAGGACATCGCCCTGCTGGATGCCCGCAAGGGCCTCAAGATGTTCGAGAAGGTCGGCATCCCGATCCTGGGCATCGTCGAGAACATGGCGGTCTACTGCTGCCCGAACTGCGGCCACACCGAGCACATCTTCGGTGCCGGCGGCGCCCAGAAAATGAGCAGCGAATACCACGTGGACGTGCTGGGCAGCCTGCCGCTGAACCTGTCGATCCGCGAGCAGGCCGATTCCGGCCGGCCCACCGTGGTGGCCGACCCCGATGGGCAGATCGCCGACATCTACCGCCAGGTGGCGCGCAAGGTGGCCATCAAGGTCGCCGACAAGGCGCGGGACATGAGCAACAAGTTTCCGAGCATCGTCGTCCAGAACACCTGAGGCGCCTGACGGGCATCAAAAAATGGGAGGCTGTCCGACATTGTCGTGCCGGGCGCCTGTCCTACAATCCACACGGCAGGCGTCCACGTCCACGCGCGCACCCCGCGCATACAAGCAAGAAGAGGAGGAACGGCATGAAACGTGTACTTTTCGGATTGACCATCGGTGCGGCCGCGGTGCTGGCAGCCGGATGCGCGCAGACGGACAAGAGCCCCATGGCGGCGTCCACGGCCAGTGCGGCCATGGCCGCGCCGGGCGCCACCCGGGCCGCCGCCCCGCTGGCGGCCAAGAGCGGCACCAACACGGGTGGCCGCGTCACGTTCGAGCAGCAGTCGGGCGGCGGCGTGATGGTGGTGGTGGCGGTGACTGGCCTGCCGCCGGGCACGTCGCACGGCTTCCATATCCACGAAAAGGGTGATTGCTCGGCGCCGGATGCCATGAGCGCGGGCGGCCACTTCAACCCGGGCGCCAAGCCGCATGGCCAGATGTCGATGCCTGACCATCATGCCGGGGACATGAACAACCTGACCGCCGACTCCGCCGGCAACGCGCGCGCGCAGTTCGTGATGAGCGACGTGAGCGTGGGCGCCGGCCCGAACAGCGTGGTGGGCCGCTCGGTGGTCGTCCACAAGGATCCGGACGACTACCGGACCCAGCCGACCGGCAACTCGGGCGGCCGGATTGCCTGCGGGGTCGTGGCGGCGATTTAAGGTCGCCGGCGACGGGTGGCTCCCCTCTGCCACGCGTGGGAGCGGGGAGCCACCCATTGCCGGGCTGCTACCGATATGGTTGTACAATGCGCCCCATTCCAGCGGCGCCCGGTATGGCCGGCCAGCCGTCCGACCATCCTGCCACGTCTATATGAGCATCAAATCCGACAAGTGGATCCGCCGCATGGCGGAACAGCACGGCATGATCGAACCGTTCGAGCCCGGCCAGGTGCGGGAGTCGGACGGGCGCAAGATCGTGTCCTATGGCACGTCGAGCTACGGCTACGACATCCGTTGCGCCGACGAATTCAAGATCTTCACGAACATCAACAGCACCATCGTCGACCCGAAGAACTTCGACGAGAAGTCGTTCGTCGACTTCAAGGGTGATGTTTGCATCATCCCGCCGAACTCGTTCGCGCTGGCCCGTACGATGGAGTACTTCCGCATTCCGCGCAGCGTGCTGACGATCTGCCTGGGCAAGAGCACGTACGCGCGTTGCGGCATCATCGTCAACGTGACGCCGTTCGAACCCGAATGGGAAGGCTATGTGACGCTGGAGTTCTCGAACACCACGCCGCTGCCGGCCAAGATCTACGCCGGCGAAGGCTGCGCCCAGGTGCTGTTCTTCGAATCGGACGAGGTCTGCGAGACCTCGTATGCGGACCGCGGCGGCAAGTACCAGGGCCAGCACGGTGTCACGCTGCCGAAGACCTGACGACCTGTCATTTTTCTGTCTCACAATGCCGGCGTGTGCATCGCGCCCGCGGCGCCACCGGGCACGACTGCCCGGGCGCCAGACCTGACGAACGAGCCACATGCTGCCGTTGCGGGAACCTCCCGCCGGCCATGTGGCTCAAGTCTTTACAAGCACCCTCATCAAGGATTGCCCGATGAAATTCCGCTTCCCCGTCATCATCATCGATGAAGACTTCCGTTCCGAGAACATTTCCGGCTCGGGCATTCGCGCGCTGGCCGAGGCCATCGAGCGCGAGGGCATGGAAGTGATGGGTCTGACCAGCTATGGCGACCTGACATCGTTCGCCCAGCAGGCCAGCCGGGCTTCCACGTTCATCGTGTCGATCGACGACGACGAATTCGTGCGCGCCGACGACCAGCCCGAGGCTGCCGCCATCGAGAAGCTGCGCGCATTCGTCAACGAGGTGCGCCGCCGCAATACGGACCTGCCGATCTTCCTGTATGGCGAGACGCGCACTTCTCGTCACATTCCGAACGATATCCTGCGCGAGCTGCACGGCTTCATCCACATGTTCGAGGACACCCCGAATTCGTGGCGCGCCATATCATCCGCGAAGCCAAGGTCTACCTGGACACGCTGGCCCCGCCGTTCTTCAAGGCGCTGATCGACTACGCGCAGGACAGCTCGTATTCGTGGCACTGCCCCGGCCATTCGGGCGGCGTGGCGTTCCTGAAGAGCCCGGTGGGCCAGGTGTTCCACCAGTTCTTCGGCGAGAACATGCTGCGCGCCGACGTCTGCAATGCCGTGGAAGAACTGGGCCAGCTGCTGGACCACACCGGCCCGGTGGCGGCGTCGGAGCGCAACGCCGCGCGCATCTTCAATTCGGACCACATGTTCTTCGTGACCAACGGCACGTCGACGTCGAACAAGATGGTCTGGCACGCCAACGTGGCGCCGGGCGACATCGTGGTGGTGGACCGCAACTGCCACAAGTCGATCCTGCACGCGATCATGATGACCGGGGCGATTCCGGTGTTCCTGATGCCGACGCGCAACCACTACGGCATCATCGGCCCGATTCCGAAGAGCGAGTTCGATCCGGAGACCATTCGCCGGAAGATCGAGAACCATCCGTTCGCCAGCAAGGCCAAGAACCAGAAGCCGCGCATCCTGACGATCACCCAGGGCACGTACGACGGCGTGCTGTACAACGCCGAGCAGATCAAGGAAATGCTGACGTCGGAAATCGACACGCTGCATTTCGACGAAGCCTGGCTGCCGCACGCGGCGTTCCACGATTTCTATCACGACATGCACGCGATCGGCCGCGACCGCCCGCGCAGCAAGGACGCGCTGGTGTTTGCCACGCAGTCCACGCACAAGCTGCTGGCCGGCCTGTCGCAGGCGTCGCAGATCCTGGTGCAGGATTCCGAGACGCGCAAGCTGGACCGCTACCGCTTCAACGAGGCCTACCTGATGCATACCTCGACGAGCCCGCAGTACTCGATCATCGCCTCGTGCGACGTGGCGGCGGCGATGATGGAAGCCCCGGGCGGCACCGCGCTGGTCGAGGAAAGCATTGCCGAGGCGCTGGACTTCCGCCGCGCCGTGCGCAAGGTCGAGGCCGACTACGACGTGGTGAACAACGAAGACTGGTGGTTCAAGGTCTGGGGCCCCGACACGCTGGCCGAGGAAGGCGTGCCCGACCGCGACGAATGGATGCTCAAGGCCAACGAGCGCTGGCACGGCTTCGGCGACCTGGCCGACGGCTTCAACCTGCTGGACCCGATCAAGGCCACGATCATTACCCCGGGCCTGGACGTGGACGGCGAGTTCAGCGAACGCGGCATCCCGGCGGCCATCGTCACCAAGTACCTGGCCGAGCACGGCATCATCATCGAGAAGACGGGCCTGTACTCGTTCTTCATCATGTTCACGATCGGCATTACCAAGGGCCGCTGGAACTCGCTGGTGACGGAGCTGCAGCAGTTCAAGGACGACTACGACCAGAACCAGCCGCTGTGGCGCGTGCTGCCCGAGTTCGTCGGCAAGTATCCGCAGTACGAGCGGATGGGCCTGCGCGACCTGTGCGACGCCATCCACAGCGTCTACAAGGCCAATGACGTGGCGCGCGTGACCACCGAGATGTACCTGTCGGACATGGAACCGGCGATGAAGCCGTCGGATGCCTGGGCGATGATGGCGCACCGCGAGATCGAGCGCGTGCCCGTCGACGAACTGGAGGGCCGCGTGACCGCCATCCTGCTGACGCCGTACCCGCCGGGCATCCCGCTGCTGATCCCGGGCGAGCGCTTCAACCGCACCATCGTGCAGTACCTGAAGTTCGCCCGCGAGTTCAACAAGCTGTTCCCGGGCTTCGAGACCGACATCCACGGCCTGGTGGAAGACGAGATCGACGGCCAGACGGCGTACTTCGTGGATTGCGTAAAGCAGTAAGGGTTTCGCGCTGCCTCAATGAAAAACCCCCGGACCGCAAGGCCGGGGGTTTCTTGTTTGGGCGTGGTCTGTTTGGGGAGAGGGCAAAGCCTGCCGGTTTGCTCCCCTCTCCCGCAAGGCGGGAGAGGGGCTGGGGGTGAGGGCCAGCGCCCAGCCCCAGCCCCCAAACCACGCCCCAATCAATCCTACTTGCTCTTCTCGAACTGGAACTGCGGCGCCGCGGGTTCGCTGTCGGGGCTGCTGCCCGGCAGCTCCAGCGTCCCCGGCGTCGATGCTCCGCCGCCCGGTTTGCTCTCTTCTCCGCCCAGCGGAATGCTGACTTCGGCGGAATTACTATGTTTTAGCGATCCCTTGTCGAGCAGCCCGGTCACCATGCCCGGCCAGAACATCACCAGCAGCACCATCACCAGTTGCAGGCCTACCCAGGGCAGGGCGCCCCAGTAGATGTCCGAGCTCTTCACTTCCTTGGGCGCGATGCCGCGCAGGTAGAACAGCGCGAAGCCGAACGGCGGATGCATGAACGACGTCTGCATGTTCACGCACAGCATCACGCCGAACCATACCAGCGCGGCCGTGGCCGCGGCCTCCGGGTTGCCGCCCATCGAATCGAGCACTACCGGCGTCAGCACCTTGACCGCCACGGGCGCCAGCATCGGCACCACGATGAAGGCAATCTCGAAGAAGTCCAGGAAGAACGCCAGGAAGAAGATGAACAGGTTGACCACGATCAGGAAGCCGATCCAGCCGCCTGGCAACGACGTGAACAGGTGCTCGACCCATGCGCCGCCGTCCACGCCCTGGAACACCACCGAGAAGCAGGTGGAGCCGATCAGGATGAACACCACCATGGCGGTGATCCGCGCGGTGGACTGATAGGCCTCGACGATCAGCAGGCGCAGTTCGGTCAGTTGTCCGGCGCGGATCAGCAGCCATAGCACCACCAGGTAGGCCACGGCCAGCGGAATCCGGAACGCATGCGATCCGAACGCGAACACGCCCACGGCCGCCGCGACCAGCGTGGCGCCAATGCCGATGCGGTAGATGTTGCGGTCGATCCGGTTGAAACCCTTGTCGCGGATCACGGCCAGCACCAGCGCGCCGACGGCGCCCATCGCGCCCGATTCGGTGGGGGTGGCGATGCCCAGCATGATCGTGCCCAGCACCAGGAAGATCAGCACCGCGCAGGGGATGATGCCGCGCA
The DNA here is from genome assembly GCF_018729255.1 of Cupriavidus sp. EM10. Classification (NCBI taxonomy): domain Bacteria; kingdom Pseudomonadati; phylum Pseudomonadota; class Betaproteobacteria; order Burkholderiales; family Burkholderiaceae; genus Cupriavidus; species Cupriavidus sp. EM10. The sequence continues at coordinate 2,772,594 of NZ_CP076060.1, read as the reverse complement.
GGCACTTGCCCCACAGCGCCCAGCCGCGCAGCGTGCGGGCTTCGGGCGGCACCGGCGGCAGCCAGTCGGGCTTGATGCGGGTCAAGACGAAGGTATAGAGCGCGAACAGCGCGATCTGCACGACCGAGGGGCCCAGGCGCCCAGGTACATGCTGCCCACGTCGGCACTGCCGGCTGGCGTCTTGAGCTGGTCGGCCAGCACCACCAGCACCAGCGACGGCGGCACCAGCTGCGTGATCGTGCCCGATGCGGCCAGTACGCCGGTGGCGTACTTCATGTTGTAGCGATAGCGCATCATCACCGGCAGCGAGATCATCGCCATGGCGATCACCTGCGCGGCCACCGTGCCGGTGATCGCGCCCAGGATGAAGCCGACGATGATCACCGAGTAGCCCAGCCCGCCGCGCACGGGGCCGAACAGCTGGCCCATGGAGTCGAGCATGTCCTCCGCGAGCCCGCATTTCTCGAGGATCGCGCCCATGAAGGTGAAGAACGGAATCGCCAGCAACAGTTCGTTGGCCAGCACGCTGCCGAACACGCGGCTGGGCACGGCCTGCAGGAACTGCAGCGGGAAGTAGCCCCATTCGATGGCCAGGAAGCCAAAAGCCAGGCCCACCGCCGAGAGCGAGAATGCGACCGGGAACCCGATCAGCATGAATACCACCAGGCCGCCGAACATCAGCGGCGGCATATATTCCAATGGAATCATTATTGCACCGGCCTTTCGTATTTCGATTCGATGCGCACCAGGCCCTTCAGGGCGGCGAAGCGCTTGATCAGTTCGGAAATCCCCTGCAGCGTAAGCAGGGCAAAGCCGATGGGCACCACGAGCTTGATCGGATAACGGGGCAGGCCGCCCGAGTTGCCCGACTGCTCGAGAATGCGCCACGAAGGCAGGAAAAGCGATTCCCACGACAGCCACGTGAACAGGATCGTCGACGGCAGCAGGAACACCACGATGCCGAAGATGTCGATCCAGTGCTGGGCGCGTTCGGACACGTTGCCGTAGATCAGGTCCACGCGCACGTGCTCATTGCGCTGGAATGTGTACGACGCGCCGAACATCACGGCGATGGCAAACATGTACCACTGCAGTTCCAGCGGCCAGTTGTCGCTGAGATTGAAGCCATAGCGGAGCAGGGCGTTCCCTGCGCTGATCAGGCACGACAGCAGGATCATGATGTTTGCAAGCCTGCCCGTGTGCTGATTCAACCTGTCGATCTGCCGTGACAGACCAAGCAAGTAATTCATGGGTTGTCTCCCCCGGTTTTATGCGCCGATTAGTGTATCTGTAACAAATTATGTGAGCGCTAGGGGATTGTCCTAGAAGCCTTGGCCAGCCAAACAAAAAGCCGCTGGCCTTTCGGCACAGCGGCTTTTTCGCCACGAAGACTTACGTGAAACTTACAGCGTCTTGCGGGCGGCGGCGATGGCGGCGCGGACCTGGTCCGGCGCCGTGCCGCCGATATGGTTGCGCGACGCGACCGAGCCTTCCAGCGTCAGCACGGCATGCACGTCGTCGCCGATCAGCGAGGCCTTGTCGCCCAGTCCGGATGCCTGGCGCAGTTCCTCGACCGTCAGGTCGGCCAGGTCGCAGTGGCGGTCGTCGCAGGCGCGCACGGCATGGGCCACGGCCTCGTGAGCGTCGCGGAACGGCAGGCCGCGCTTGACCAGATAGTCGGCCAGGTCGGTGGCGGTGGCGTAGCCCTGCAGCGCGGCGGCGCGCATGTTGTCGGGCTTGACGCTGATGCCCGGCACCATGTCGGCGAAGATGCGCAGCGTGTCCACCACGGTGTCCACCGTGTCGAACAGCGGTTCCTTGTCTTCCTGGTTGTCCTTGTTGTAGGCCAGCGGCTGGCCCTTCATCAGCACCAGCAGGCCGTTCAGGTGGCCATACACACGGCCGGTCTTGCCGCGCGCCAGTTCGGGCACGTCGGGATTCTTCTTCTGCGGCATGATCGAGCTGCCCGTGCAGAACCGGTCGGCGATGTCGATGAAGCCGACGCGCGGGCTCATCCAGATCACCAGTTCCTCGCTGAAACGCGAGATATGGGTCATCACCAGCGACGCGGCGGCCAGGAATTCGATGGCGAAATCACGATCCGACACGGCGTCCAGCGAATTGCGGCACACGCCGTCGAAGCCCAGCTGCTGGGCCACGAATTCGCGGTCGATCGGGTAGCTCGTGCCGGCCAGCGCGGCGGCGCCCAGCGGCAGGCGGTTGACGCGGCGGCGGCAGTCGGCCATGCGCTCGGCGTCGCGCGTGAACATTTCCACGTAGGCCATGAGATGGTGGCCAAACGTTACCGGCTGCGCCACCTGCAGGTGGGTGAAGCCCGGCAGGATCGTGTCGGCGTTCTTCTCGGCCAGGTCCAGCAGCGCGCCGCGCAGGTCGCCCAGCAGCCCGATGATGTTGTCGATCTCGCTGCGCAGCCACAGGCGGATGTCGGTGGCCACCTGGTCGTTACGCGAACGGCCCGTATGCAGGCGCTTGCCGGCGTCGCCGACCAGCGCGGTCAGGCGCGCCTCGATATTGAGGTGGACGTCTTCCAGGTCGAGCTTCCACTCGAACGCGCCGGACTCGATCTCGCCCCGGATCTGCGTCATGCCGCGCTCGATCTCGGCGCGGTCGGCGTCGGCGATGATGCCCTGCTTTGCCAGCATGGCCGCATGCGCCAGCGAGCCCTGGATGTCGAACAGCGCCAGGCGCTTGTCGAAGAAGACCGACGCGGTGTAACGCTTGACCAGGTCGGACATCGGTTCGGAGAAGCGGGCGGACCAGGCTTCGCCTTTCTTGGCAAGTTGGGAGGTCATGTCAGGGGCAGGGCGGAAAATCGGAAACGGCGATTATATCGCCAGAGGCGGTCGGAACTGCCGCCGGTGGGCTCCCCTCTCCCGCAAGCGGGAGAGGGGCTGGGGTGAGGGCAAGCCGCTCAAGATGCGAACAAGGCAATTGGAAGTGCCGTGCCCTCTCCCCCGACCTCTCTCCCGCAAGCGGGAGACGGGAGAAAACAGGCGGTTGAGTCACACCAAACCACAAATCAGCCGCTGTTCCGCAGCCCCGCCGCCACCCCGTTGATCGTCAAGTGAATCCCCGCCGCACGCGCACGTCGTCGGCGTCCTTACCCGCGCGGTAGCGCTTCAGCAGTTCCACCTGCAGGTGGTTCAGCGGATCCAGGTAGGCAAAGCGGTTCTTGATCGAGCGCGCCAGCAGCGGGTTCTCGGCCAGGCGTTCCGCGCGGCCCGTGATCAGCGACAGCATGTCGCAGGTCAGGTGCCATTCGGCGCTGATGCGCGAGAACACGGTCTTGCGCAGCGCCGGGTCGTCGCACAGGGCCGCGTAGCGTGAGGCCACGGCCAGGTCGGTCTTGGCCAGCACCATGTCCATGTTCGACAGCAGCGTGCGGAAGAACGGCCAGGTCTTGACCATGCGCTTGAGCGTGGCCACGGCCGCCTTGCGCGATTTTTCGTCCGGCGCGGCGTCCAGCATGGCCTTGACCGCGCTGCCGAAGCCATACCAGCCCGGCAGCAGCAGGCGGCATTGACCCCACGAGAAGCCCCACGGAATCGCGCGCAGATCCTCGATCTTGCGGTTCTTCTTGTCCATCAGCTTGCGCGACGCCGGCCGCGAACCCAGGTTCAGGTCGGCGATCTCGGTAATCGGCGTGGTCGCGAAGAAGTAGTCCTTGAAGCCCGGGGTCTCGTAGACCAGGTGCCGGTACGCGCGGAACGCGTGGTCCGACAACTGCTGCATGACGCCTTCGAACGTGGCCAGCCCGGCCGGCGCGTTCTGCGTGGGCAGCAGCGACGCCTCCAGCGTGGCCGCGATCACCGTTTCCAGGTTGCGCCGGCCGATTTCCGGATTGGCGAACTTGCTATTGATGATTTCGCCCTGCTCGGTCAGGCGGATCTGGCCGTTCACGGTGCCCGGCGGCTGCGACAGGATGGCCTCGTAGGTCGGGCCGCCGCCCCGGCCCACCGTGCCGCCCCGGCCGTGGAACAGGCGCAGCTTCACGCGGCGTTCCTCGAACAGCTTTACCAGCGCCAGTTCGGCCTTGTAGAGCTCCCAGTTCGACGTCAGGAAGCCGCCGTCCTTGTTCGAATCCGAATAGCCGAGCATGACTTCCTGCTCCACGCCATGGTGCCGGATCACCGAATCGAAGCCCGGCAGGTCCAGCAGCGACTGCATGATGCCGGCCGCGTTGCGCAAATCCTCGATGGTTTCGAACAGCGGGATGACCATTAGCTCCATGCGGGCCGGATCGGTCTTGCTGCCCAGCGCGCCGCGCAGCATGCCGGTTTCCTTCTGCAACAGCATCACTTCCACCAGGTCGGACAGCGTCTCGGTGTGGGAAATGATGTAGTTGCGGGCCACGCGGCTGCCATACCGGGCGCGCATGTCGCGGGCCATCGCGAAGATTGCCAGTTCCTTGCGCGTCTGCTCGGAATACTCGTGCCAGGGCAGCGTCAGCGCGCGCGGCTGGCGCAGTTCGGCCAGCAGCAGTTCCTGCTTGCGCTCCTCGGACAGCCCCGCGTAGTTGGCTTCGATGCCGGCAACCTTGAACAGCTCGGCCACCACGGCTTCGTGCACGTCGGACACCTGGCGCATATCCACCGATGCCAGGTGAAAGCCGAAGATGGCGATGGCGCGCGACAGCGAATCGATGCGGCCACGGGCCAACGCCTCGCCATGGTGCTGGCGCAGCGAATCGAGCACCACCTGCACATCGGCGGCAAACGCCTCGGCGCTGTCGTATGGCGCCACGTCGGCCACTGGATGACGCTCGGCCACATGGCCGGTCAGGCGCTCGGTGGTGGCAGCCAGGCGGGCATAGATGCCGATCAGCGCGCGGCGGTACGGCTCGTCGGCGCGATGCTCGGAATGGTCGGGCGAGGCCTCGGCCAGCGCCAGCAGCTCGGGGCTGGCGTCGACCATCAGCGACGACAGCGGCAGCTCGGCGCCCAGCGCATGCACTTCGTCCAGATACCACTGCATGATCAGCGTGGACTGCTGTTGCGCCGCGTGTTCCAGCGTCTCGGCCGTCACGTTCGGATTGCCGTCGCGGTCGCCGCCGATCCACGAACCCATCTGCAGGAACGGCGCCAGTGGCGCGGGCGAGGCACCCGCCTTGCCGCGGCGCGGGAAGACCTCGGCGATGTCCTCTTCCATCTCCGCCATCAGGCGGGGGATGCCCTCGAGGAACGTGGTGCGGTAATAGGAGAGCGCGTTTTCGATCTCGTCCACCACCATCAGCCGCGTATTGCGCAGCATGCGGGTCTGCCACAGCGTGGTCACGCGGGCGCGCAGCTGGGCGGTGTTGTGGTCGCGTTCGCGCGCCGTCATCGGCAGGTCGCGCTCGGCCAGCAGGCGGGCGATCTCGCGCTCGGCGTCCAGGATCGACTTGCGCTGGACTTCGGTCGGGTGCGCGGTCAGCACCGGCATGATCAGCGCGCCGTCCAGGAAGTCGCGCAACTGCTTGCCGGTGACGCCAGCGGCGTCGATGGCCTGCAGTGCCCGGGCCAGGCTGCCCGGCTGGGGCGGCGACCCGGCCAGCGCGTGTACGCGGCGGCGGCGGTTGTGGTGCTGGTCCTCGGCGATATTGGCCAGGTGCGAGAAATAGCTGAAGGCGCGCACCACGGAATTGGTCTGGTCGCGCGACAGGCGCTTGAGCAGGCGATCCAGTTCGGCACCGGCGGCCCGGTCGTTCTCGCGGCGAAAGCGCACGGCGGTCTGGCGAATCGTCTCGACCAGGTCGAAGGCGGCGTCGCCTTCCTGTTCGCGCACGCAGTCGCCCAGCAGGCGACCCAGGAAGCGGATGTCGTCGCGCAGCGGCAGGTCCTTGTCGGCGGCGCGGCGGGCCGGGGCGACGGTATTGCCTTCCGGCGTCACCACGGACAGGGTGGGCTTGCCCGATGCCCTGGCATTGCGGGTCGGGGATTTGCGGGGGTGGCGCCGGGGGTCTTGCTGTCCGCGTCATGCTGGCCTGAGGCTGGCGTAACTGACTTGCGGCCGGTGGAACGGGCACGGCCGGTGGGGCGCGCAGCAGGCTGCGTCATTGACTTATCTCCTCGTCTCACTGCGTTACTTATATGTATCGAAGGTCATACAGGTGGCATGGCGTTCGACCGGCATCAATCCTGTGCCGGATAGTCACTTCGGGTCTGGCAATCTGGCGGATCTGCTAGGGGGTGCGTGCTAACATGCGCGCATGCAAGCACCCGCCCAACCGTCGTTTTCGTCCGCTGCAGCGTCACGCAGCATGCCACACAAGCTCGTCATCGCCTCGCGCGAAAGCCGGCTGGCGATGTGGCAGGCTGAACATGTGCGTGCTGCGTTGCAACAATACTATCCCCAGTGCGATGTGTCCATTCTCGGCATGACGACAAGGGGTGATCAGATTCTCGACAAGACCCTGTCCAAGGTAGGTGGCAAGGGCCTGTTCGTGAAGGAGCTCGAAGTGGCGATGGCCGAGGGTCGTGCCGACCTGGCCGTGCACTCGCTCAAGGATGTGCCGATGGAGCTGCCCGAGGGGTTTGCGCTGACGGCCGTCATGGAGCGCGAGGACCCGCGCGATGCATTGGTTTCCGCGCAATTCGCCTCGCTCGACGACATGCCGGCCGGCACCGTGGTGGGCACGTCGAGCCTGCGCCGCGAGGCCGCGCTGCGCAGCCGCTATCCGCATCTGGTCATCAAGCCGCTGCGTGGCAACCTTGATACGCGGCTGGGCAAGCTGGACCGTGGCGAATATGGCGCGATCATCCTGGCGGCAGCCGGCCTGAAGCGCCTGGGCCTGGGTGACCGCATCCGCGCGCTGATCGAGCCCGACAGTTCTCTGCCCGCCGCAGGGCAGGGCGCGCTGGGCATCGAGATCCGCGCGGACCGCCCTGAACTGGTGGAATGGCTGGCGCCGCTCAATCATGTGCCCACGCTGCTGGCGGTATCGGCCGAGCGCGCCGTGTCGCGCCGCCTGGGCGGGTCGTGCCAGGTGCCGCTGGCCGCCCACGCGCGCTGGCATGGCGCCACGCTGCAACTCGACGCCTTCGTCGCGCTGCCCGACGGCACCCGCAACGTACGCGCCCATGCCACGGCACAGGTGGAATCGGTGCAGAGCGCCGAGCAACTTGGCGCTGCCGTGGCGGGCGACCTGCTGGGCCAGGGTGCCGACGCCGTCCTGGCTGCACTGTCGACCGCCGGTCCCGCCTGAGGAACGCCCGATGCCTCGCCCGACCGTCGTAGTCACGCGACCCGCCGGGCAGTCCCGGCAACTGACCGAAGCCTTGCATGGCGCCGGTCTCGATGTGCTCGGCTTCCCGCTGCTGGCCATCGGCCCGGCCGCCGACGATGCGCCGCTGCGCGCGGCGCTGGCTCGCCTGGCCGACTATGCGCTGGTGGTCTTCGTCAGCCCGAACGCGGTGTCGTTCGCGCTGGACGCGCTGGCCCACGTGCAGACCACCGCGGGGGCGGCGCATTGGCCGGCCGAAGTACCCGTCGCCGTGGTTGGCCCGTCAAGTGTGGCGGCGCTGGCCGAGCGCGGGATCGCCCCGCCGACCCATCGCGTGATCGCCCCGGCCGGTGCGCAGGGCGACGCCGATGGCTCCCTCGACACGCCCCGCTTCGACTCCGAGGCGCTCTGGACCGAACTCGATACCACGCCCGGCGCGTTCGCGGGCCGCAGCGTGCTGATCATCCGTGGCAACGGCGGCCGCGACTGGCTGGGCGACCGCCTGCGCGAAGCCGGGGCGACCGTGGATGCCGTGGAAGCCTACAGCCGCACGCTGCCAGAACCGACGGGCATGCAGTGGCAGGCCGTGCGCGACAGCCTCAAGCCCGACGCGCCGCCTTATGCCTGGCTGCTGACCAGTTCCGAAGCCGTGCGCAACCTCGACGCCCTGGCGCGCCTGCACCTGTCGCCCCGGGAACACGAACGCTTGAAGCAGGTGCAGTGCATTGCGCCACATGCGAGAATTGCGGCGCAGGCCCAGGCGCTGGGTTTTGCCCACGTGCTGCCCGCCGCGCCCGGCGATGCCGGACTGCTGGCCGCGTGTACGCAATGGGGCAATGCCCACGCCGGCCCGGCGGCGCCCGAGCCGGTGGCGCCGGCGCCAGCGCCCGCCCCGGTCGAACCGCCGGTGCCGGTCCCCGCGCCCGCACCGGCAGCCTCAGAATCAACAGGGTCCGACGGACCCACGACAACGAAGGTCGAACGCGTGACGCCAGAGACTACGTCCCCCTCTAGCCAGGCCGCACCGTCCGGTGCCGGCACGTCTTTCACAATGCACGCGCCCGCCGTGGCCCGCCGTGGCATGGCGGCCTGGTGGGTGGTTGCCGTCGTCCTGGTCCTGGCCATTGCCGGCGGCTTCTTCTGGCTGCAGCTGCGCGTGGAACACCTGACGCAGGAGCTGGCACGACGCCAGCAGAGCAACGACGCGTTGGTGCAGGAAACACGCGTGCTGTCGAAGAATGCGCAGGACACCGTCAAGGAGCTGCAGGCCAAGGTCGGCGCACTGGACGGCCAGGTCGTGGAAGCCCGCGACAAGCAGGCCGCGCTGGAGCAGGTCTACCAGGACCTGATGCGCAACCGCGACGACTGGGAAATTGCCGAGATCCAGCAACTGCTGACCAACGCCGGCCAGCAACTGCAGCTGACGGGCAACGTGCAGGTGGCGCTGTCGGCGCTGCAGAGCGCCGACGCCCGACTGGCCCGGGCCGACAAGCCACAGTACAACCAGCTGCGCCGCGCCATCGCCCGCGACATCGCGCGGATGAAGGCGGTGCCCGATACCGACCTGACCGGCGCGGCGATCAAGCTAGACGAATCGATCAACCAGATCGACTCCCTGCCGCTGCTGTCCGGCGAACGCATGCTCGACCGCGTGCCGGGCGAGAACGAGAAGGCGGCGAAGGCGGATGCCAAGGGCGCTTCGGCCCCGGCCGCCTCGGGCAACTTCGTGACCCGTACCTGGGACTACGTGCTGTCTGAACTGGGCCAGGTCATCCGCGTGCGCAAGGTGGAAGATACCAACGCGCTGCTGCTGTCGGGCGACCAGGGCTGGTTCCTGCGCGAGAACGTCAAGCTGCGCCTGCTCAACGCGCGGCTGGCGCTGCTGTCGCGCAACGAGCCGGTGTTCCGCAACGACCTGGCGGCCGCCCAGGCGATGATCGGCCGTTATTTCGATACCCGCTCGCGCCGCGTGCAGGGCGTGCTGACGCTGCTCAAGCAGTCGCAGGCCAGCGCGGTGAGCGTGTCGCTGCCGACCATGGCCGAGAGCCTTGGCGCGCTGCGCGCCCTGAAGAAGGAGTAGCCGCATGCGACTGCTTTTCTGGGTAGCCGTACTGTTTGGCGGCGCGGTGGGACTGGCGCTGTTCACGCAGTTCAATCACAGCAACGTGGTGCTGTTCTATCCGCCGTACCGCGTGGAGATGTCGCTGAACCTGGCGCTGGCACTGCTGCTGCTGGTGTTCTTCGTGGTCTGGACCGTCATGTCCACGATGCGCCATCTGTCCGAGATGCCGCGCCGGGCCGCCGCGTACCGCGAGCGCAGCCGCATGAGCAAGGCCCAGGCCGCGCTGCGCGAGTCGATCGAGAACCTGTTTGCCGGCCGCTTCGCCCGCGCCGAGCGCGCCGCCAAGGAAGCCCAGTCGTGGCCCGAGCAGGCCCAGACGGCCGCGCTGGTGGGTGCCCGCGCGGCGCACCGGATGCAGGAATCGGATCGCCGCGACGCCTGGATGTCGCAGGTGACCGACCCCGAACGCGAGCAGGCGCGCCTGGTATCCATGGCCGAACTGCTGGTGGATGCCCGCGACCCCGAGGGCGCGCTGGAAACCATCGCCCAGCTGCAGGAAAAGGCGGGCGCCAGATCCACGTGCAGCGCATCGCGTTGCGGGCGCACCAGCACCTGAAGAACTGGACCGAAGTGCTGCGCCTGGCGCGGTCGCTGGAAAAGCGCAATGCGCTGCACCCGGTGCTGGCGCTGCGGCTCAAGCAGATGGCTGTGGAAGCCATGCTCGAAGAGCGCCGCCATGACGCGGAATCGCTGTACCACTTCTGGCGGTCGCTGTCGCCCGACGAGCGGCATGCGGTGCGCATCGCCGAGCAGGCCGCGCGCTATTTCTCTGCGCTGAACCGCCAGAACGAGGCGCGTCGGATCGTCGAGGAAGCCCTCAAGGTCAACTGGGACAGCCGGCTGGTGCAGCGCTACGCCGATTGTGCGGAGCCCGGCAAGGCGCTGCCGCAGATCCAGCAGGCCGAAAAATGGCTGGTCGACCATCCGAACGATGCCGACCTGTACTACACGCTGGGCGTGCTGTGCCTGGGCGAGCAGCTATGGGGCAAGGCGCAGTCGAGCTTCGAGCGCGCACTCCGGTACGCCGACCGCGACGCGCAGCAGCGCATCTGCGTGCGCGCGCACCTGGCGCTGGCCCGCCTGTTCGAGGAAACCGACCGTCCCGAGGAAGCCCAGAGGCACTATCGGGAAAGTGCGATGCTGGCGGCCTGAACGCCGGGATGGCGAAAGCCGGACGGGGCGGCCCTCACCGCCGAGTCCGGCTCAGCCGCGCTCAGTCCCCCTCGGCCTTCGCTTTTGATCCCTTCACTGCCCCATACCGCTCCAGCGCCTCCATCCGTGCGATGTTGTGCTGGACGATCGGTCGCGGGTAGTTGTCTCCCAGCTTCACGCCCGCGGCGGCCAGCACGTCGTCCGGCGCCGTCCAGGGTGCATGGATGTACTTGTCCGGCAGCTTTGCCAGCACCGGCAGGTATTTGCGGATGAAGCGCCCCTGCGGGTCGAATTTCTCCGACTGGGTGACAGGGTTGAAGATGCGGAAGTAGGGCTGCGCGTCGCAGCCGGTCGAGGCGGCCCACTGCCAGCCGCCGTTGTTTGCCGAGAAATCGAAATCGTTGAGCTGGTCGGCAAAATACTGCTCGCCCCGGCGCCAGTCCACGCCCAGGTCCTTGATCAGGAAGCTGGCCGTGACCATCCGTAGCCGGTTGTGCATGTAGCCGCTCTGGCGGATCTGCAGCATGGCGGCGTCCACCAGGGGGTAGCCGGTGCGGGCCTGGCACCAGGCGTCGAAATACTCGTCGCCGGTCTGGATGTCGACCCAGCGGATCGCATCGTATTCCGGATGGTATGACTTGCCCTCGGCCAGGCGCGGGTGGTGGTGCAGGATCATGAAATAGAAATCCCGCCATATCAGCTCGGACAGCCAGACGGCGGCGCCAGCAGCGGCCGGGCCGCCCTGTTGCACGATGTCGTGGGCGGCGCGGGCCAGCTTGCGGATCGAGATCGTGCCGAAACGCAGATGCACCGACAGGTAGCTGGGCCCGCGCAGCGCCGGGAAGTCGCGGCGATGACCGTACTCGCCTATGCGTTCCCTGAACTCGTGAAACAGCGATTCGGCGCCGCCCATGCCCGCCGGCATGGCAACTTCCTTGAGGTTGCTGGGTGCAAAGCCCAGAGATTCCAGCGTCGGCAAGGCCTTCCGGTGCGCCGCCGGCACAGGGGCCAGCGCCTGGCGGTATCGGTCGACCGGGTATGGCCGCAGGTCAAAGGGGCGCAGCGCCTTCAGCCACGCGTTCTTGTAGGGCGTGAACACGCTGAAGGGCTGGCCCTGGCCGGTCAGGATCTCGCTTGCCTCGAAGATCACCTGGTCCTTGAACGTGAACAGTTCGCGCCCATCTGCCGCCAGCGCCTTGCGCACCGTGGCGTCGCGGTCGTTGGCGATGGGCTCGTAGTCGTGGTTCGCAAACACCGCCTCGGCGTCGAGTTCGGCGGCAAGCCGTGGGATTGCCTTGCGTGCCTGGTCGTCGATTACGATCAGGCCGCCGCCGGCATCGGTCGGCGCTTGCCGCAGGGGTCCAGCGATTCCAGGATGAATTCGATGCGCCGGTCGGCCTTCAGGCCCCGTTCGAGCAGCGGATCGAGGATTTCCCGGTCGAAGACGAACACACACCATACCTGCCGGCAGTGCTTGAGGGCATAATGCAGCGCCGCGTGGTCGTCCATGCGCAGGTCGCGCCGGAACCAGACCAGGCCGCGTCCGAATTCCCGGTCCATCCGGTAAGGCAGGCGTTCACCCGGTGCGGGCGCAGGGGAAGGTGATCTCGACATCGCCGTAACCTAACATAGCCTCCAGATACTTCCCTACCGTTTACAAGCAGTTTCCAGATCACTCATGGCCATTACACTCGACCGCATCCTGCAATCCCAAGGCTTCGGCACCCGCCGCTACTGTGGCGACCTGGTAGAGGCCGGGCTGGTCGAGGTCAACGGCGCGCTGTGCGAAGACCCGGGTGCACGCTTCGAGGTTGACGGCCTGCGCCTGACCGTCGACGGCGAGGAATGGCTGGCCTGCACCAAGGCGTACCTGATGCTGAACAAGCCGGCCGGCTACGAGTGCTCGCAACGCCCGCGCCATCATCCCAGCGTGTACAACCTGCTGCCGGTGCCACTGCGCCAGCGCGAGGTGCAGGCGGTGGGTCGGCTGGACCATGACACCACGGGCCTGCTGCTGCTGACCGACGACGGCCAGTTCATCCATGCCCAGACGTCGCCGAAGAAGCAGGTACCCAAGGTGTACGAGGTGACCACGTTCGATTTCGTGACCCCGGAGCAGGTGGAAGCGCTGTGCACCGGCGTGCAGCTGGACGACGAACCGGCCCCGCTGGCCGCCCATGCGTGCGAGGCAACCGGCGAGCGAAGCCTGCGGCTATCGCTGCTGCAGGGCAAGTATCACCAGGTGAAACGCATGGTGGCCGCCACCGGCAATCATGTGACGGCCCTGCATCGCAGCGCCATCGGCGGGTTGCGGCTGGACCCTGCGCTGGCGCTGGGCGAATGGCGCTGGCTGACGCCTGAGGATATGGTGGCGCTGAAGTCGGCAGGGGACTGAGCCGGCCGGGCGGCCCGCCGGAAAGTGCGCTTGCCGCCAGAAGTTTTCCGCAGCAGCCGGGGTGCGATTTGGTAGAATGCAAGCCATGGCGACGCCCGAAGCTTCTATCAATCTCACCAATCAGTTCCTGATTGCCATGCCCGGCATGGCCGATCCGACGTTTTCGGGTTCCGTTGTCTACCTTTGCGAGCATAACGAGCGCGGCGCGCTCGGGCTGGTGATCAACCGGCCGATCGACATCGACATGGCCACGCTGTTCGACAAGATCGATCTCAAGCTCGAAATCCAGCCTGTTGCCCACCAGCCGGTCTACTTCGGCGGCCCGGTGCAGACCGAGCGCGGCTTTGTGCTGCATGACCCGGTCGGCATCTATGTGTCGTCGCTGGCGGTGCCTGGCGGGCTGGAAATGACGACTTCCAAGGACGTGCTCGAAGCCGTGGCCAACGGCAGCGGCCCGCACCGGTTCCTGCTGACGCTCGGTTACGCGGGCTGGGGCGCAGGGCAGCTCGAGGACGAACTGAGCCGCAACGGCTGGCTGACCGTCCAGGCCGATCCCGAAATCATTTTCAGCGTGCCGCCCGAAGAGCGTTTCTCGGCGGCCGTGCGCCTGCTTGGCATCGACGTGGCGATGCTGTCGGGCGAGGCCGGGCATGCCTGAGCAGGCGGGGCGCGAGACGCCCCGCGACGGCACGGTGCTCGCTTTCGACTATGGCGAGAAAAAAATCGGCGTGGCGCTCGGGAATTTCATCACCCGGCAAGCCAGCGCGCTGACCATCCTCCCGAACGTGACGGTGGAGGCCCGCTTTGCCGCGATTGGCGCCCTGATCCAGGAGTGGTCGCCGGTGCGGCTGGTGGTCGGCATGCCGGTCAACCCCGACGCCGGTCCCGATGACGAGGAACAGGCTTCCATGCGGCTTGCGCGCCGCTTCGCCAACCAGCTGAACGGACGCTACAGCCTGCCCGTGGACTGGGTGGACGAGCGCTACTCGTCGCGCGCCGCTTCGATGGCCGGGGCGAAGCGTGGTGCGCTGGACGCCGAGGCCGCACGGATCATCCTGCAACAGTATTTCGACGAAATCCCGCTATGACCCAGACCTCTACCCCCGACGCCGAGGCGCTGTACCACGCGCTGCGCGACCAGGCCCAGGCCCTGATGCCGTCCGCGGACCGCGCACGCTGGTCCGTGGCGGGCATCCATTCCGGTGGTGCCTGGATCGCCGAGCGGCTGGCCGCGGACCTGAAGCTGGGCGAGCATGGCGTGATCAACGTGGCATTCCACCGTGACGACTACGCCAAGAAAGGCCTGCACAGCCAGGCCCAGCCGACCACGCTGCCGTTTGCCGTGGAAGAGCGCAACGTGCTGCTGATCGACGATGTGCTGGCCACCGGCCGCACGATCCGCGCCGCCGTCAACGAACTGTTCGACTACGGCCGGCCGGCGCGCGTGGCGCTGGCGGTGCTGGCGGACCGTGGCGGCCGCGAACTGCCGTTTGCCGCCGACTATGCCGCGGCCATCGTCGAATTGCCCCAGGACAAGACGCTGGTGCTGTCGCGCCAGGGCGAGGGCGCCGCGATGCGCTTTGCCTTTGCCACCGAAGCGCGCACCTGAGTGTCAACCCGAGCCGCCGCCAGAGCGTCAAGCACCGAAGCCGTATTTAGACTGAATCCGCCAGACCGAACCCGCGCCCGACCCACCTGCTTATGACCAAGATGTTCCGCAACCCGCAGCTCACCCGGAACGGCGAGCTCAAGCACCTGTTGTCGATCGAGGGGCTGTCGCGTGACATGATCACGCACATCCTCGACACCGCCAGCCAGTTCGTGTCGCTGTCCGACTCCGACCGCGAAGTGAAGAAGGTGCCGCTGCTGCGCGGCAAGAGCGTGTTCAACCTGTTCTTCGAGAACTCCACCCGGACGCGCACCACGTTCGAGATCGCCGCAAAGCGCCTGTCGGCGGACGTGCTAAACCTGAACATCAATGCGTCGTCGACCAGCAAGGGCGAGTCGCTGCTGGACACCATCAACAACCTGTCGGCGATGTCGGCCGACATGTTCGTGGTGCGCCACGCCAGCTCGGGCGCGCCGTACCTGATCGCCGAGCACGTGGCGCCGCACGTCCACGTGATCAACGCCGGCGACGGCCGCCACGCGCACCCGACGCAGGGCCTGCTGGACATGTACACGATCCGGCATTTCAAGAAGGACTTCACCAACCTGACGGTGGCCATCGTCGGCGACATCCTGCATTCGCGCGTGGCCCGGTCCGACATCCACGCGCTGACCACGCTGGGCGTGCCCGAAGTGCGCGCCATCGGCCCGCGCACGCTGCTGCCGTCGGGGCTGGAGCAGATGGGCGTGCGCGTCTTCCACAACATGGAAGAAGGCCTGAAGGGCGTGGACGTGGTGATCATGCTGCGCCTGCAGAACGAGCGGATGAGCGGCGCGCTGCTGCCGTCGGCGCAGGAATACTTCAAGGCCTACGGCCTGACGCCGGAACGGATGGCGCTGGCCAAGCCCGATGCCATCGTGATGCACCCGGGCCCGATGAACCGCGGCGTGGAGATTGACTCCGCCGTGGCCGACGGCCCGCAATCGGTGATCCTGAACCAGGTGACCTTTGGGATCGCCGTCCGGATGGCCGTGATGGGCATCGTGGCCGGCAATAACGACTGAGCAGTACCTTGGATATAACGAACCGCACATCGCAAGAAGACATGAAGATCCGCATCCAGGGTGGCCGCCTGATCGATCCGGCCGCGAACGTCGACGCCGAGCAGGACCTGTATATCGCTGCCGGCAAGATTGTCGGCGTGGGCCAGGCGCCGGCCGATTTCAACGCCAACAAGACCATCGACGCCAAGGGGCTGATCGTCTGCCCGGGCCTGGTGGACCTGTCCGCGCGCCTGCGCGAGCCGGGCTACGAATACAAGGCGACGCTCGAATCGGAAGTGGCCGCGGCCACGGCTGGCGGCGTGACCAGCCTGGTCTGCCCGCCCGACACCGACCCCGTGCTCGACGAGCCGGGCCTGGTCGAAATGCTGAAGTTCCGCGCCCGCAAGCTGAACCAGACCCACGTCTATCCGCTGGGCGCGCTGACGGTGGGCCTGAAGGGCACGACGCTGACCGAGATGGGCCAGCTGACCGAGGCCGGCTGCGTGGGCTTCAGCCAGGCCGAGGTGCCGATCCAGGATACCAAGGTGCTGCAGCGATCGATGCAATACGCGCAGACCTTCGGCTTCACGCTGTGGCTGCGCCCCGAGGACCCGTTCCTGGGCGGTGGTGTGGCGGCAAGTGGCGCGGTGGCGTCGCGGCTGGGCCTGTCGGGCGTGTCGGTGATCGCCGAAACGGTGCGCCTGCACACGATCTTCGAACTGATGCGCGCCACGGGCGCGCGGGTCCACCTGTGCCGCCTGTCTTCGGCGGCCGGGCTGGAACTGGTGCGACAGGCCCGCAAGGAAGGCCTGGCCGTCACCTGCGACGTGAACATCCACCATGTGTCGCTGACCGACATGGATATCGGCTTCTTCAACAGCCAGATGCGCTTCACGCCGCCGCTGCGCAGCGCGCGCGACCGCGATGCCATCGTGGCGGCGCTGGCTGACGGCACCATCGACGCGTTGTGTTCCGACCACACCCCCGTGGACGACGACGAGAAGCTGCTGCCGTTTGCCGAAGCCACGCCAGGCGCCACCGGACTGGAACTGCTGCTGCCGCTGACGCTGCGCTGGGCGGCCGAGCACAAGGTGCCACTGGTGAAGGCGCTGGCCCGCATCACCAGCGAGCCGGCCCGCGTGATCGGCCTGCACGCCGGATCGCTCACCACCGGCAATGCCGCGGACATCTGCGTGTTCGACCCCAAACAGATGTGGAAAGTGGAGCGTTCGGCACTGAAAAGCCAGGGCAAGAACACGCCGTGGCTGGGCTACGAGATGGAAGGGCGCGTGCGCATGACGCTGGTCGACGGCCAGGTCGTCTACGAGCAGCGCTGACCGGCGGCTCGCCGATCGCCAAACAGGCTACGGGATTCGACGATGATCTGGTTACGCAAGCTGCGCCTGGGCTTTCACCTGCTGCGCGGGATAGTCGTCTGCGCAACGGTCTTCCCGTGGGCAAGCGCTCACATGCGCGAGCGCCTGATCCGGAACTGGTCGCGCAAGCTGCTGGCCATCTGCGGTATCGAGCTGGAAGTCCAGGGCCTGGCGCCGGGCGCGTCGCCCCCGCGCGGCGCCATGCTGGTGTCGAACCATATCTCTTGGCTCGACATCTACGTGATCCACTGCTGGCAACCGGTGCGATTCGTCGCCAAGTCGGAAATCCGCAGTTGGCCCGTGATCGGCTGGCTTTGTGACAAGACTGGCACAATCTTCATCGAACGCGCCAGCAAGCGCGACGCGCACCGCGTGCTGCACCATATCGCCGACGTCATGCGGCAGGGCGATCTGGTGTGCGTATTCCCCGAAGGCACGACCACCGATGGCAGCAAGGTGCTGCCGTTCCATGCCAACCTGATGCAGGCCCCCGTTGCCGCCGGGCTGCCCGTCCAGCCCGTGAGCCTGAGCTACCTGGATGCCGCCACCGGGCAGCCGTCGCTGGCGCCGGCGTATATCGACGACATCACGCTGATGGAATGCCTGAACGCCATCCTCAAGTCGCCACCGATCAAGGTGCGGCTGACGGTGGGACCGCAGCTGCTGGCGAAGGAGGCAAGCAGGAGGGAGTTGGCGGAGGCGGCGCGGGAGGTGGTGGTTTGTTTGGTGGAGGGCACGCCAGAAGCGGCTGCCCATGTCGCTGAAAGGCTACATCAGCCGCCCTTGCCCGTACCGCAGACCGCGACTGCCACGTCGTGACCGTCTCGTCGTCCCCGCTCGCGCGGGGTTAGCCTTTTCAGGCCAGCGGATCAGAATACTGCGGGCAATCGACCTGGATGATCGTCCGCTCGTCTGGATCCTGGGCAAGCCTGGCAGCAGTCAGCTTGCCGCCCCAGACACAGCCGGTATCGAGCGCCATCAGATTGGGGCGCATCACCAGGCCAAGCGTCGACCAGTGTCCGCACACCACGGTGGTGTCGGCAGTGCGTCGTCCCGGGACATCGAACCATGGCATCACGCCAGCCGGCGCCTTGCCGAGACCTTCCTTGGTCTTGAGGTCCATGACGCCGTCCGCGGAGCAGAATCGCAGTCGGGTCAGCGCGTTGACGATCACCCGATGACGCTCGATGCCGCGCAGACTGTCATCCCAGCGATCCGCCGCGTTGCCGAAGATATCAGCCAGGAAGCCCTGCCAGTTCGGGCCCTGCAGTTCCGCCTCGACTTCCTGCGCGAGGTCGATGACCTGGTTGGCTGTCCATTGGGGAAGAACGCCAGCGTGGACGATCAGGAAGCCGTTTTCGGCGATAGCCAGGGGTTGGTGGCGCAGCCATGTGAGTAGCGCGTCCCTGTCGGGAGCCTCGAGAATGCCCGTGAGCGTGTCTGATTTTCCCGTCTTGCGCACGCCTGCGGCGACTGCAAGCAAATGAATGTCGTGATTGCCCAAAATGGGCTTGGCCCGCGCGCCGAAATTGCGCACGGCTCGCAGCGTTTCCAAGGAGGCTGGCCCTCGATTGACGAGGTCACCGACCAGGCGGATCTCCACTTCCTCGGGGAGACCGGAGATGAGCGACTGAAAAGGCGCCGCGCATCCCTGGAGGTCGCCGATGGCGAACACGCCATTGTCGTGCTGCGAGGTATCTGGCATGAAAATGGTTATCTGAATGTTGATAAGTGGCTGATAATTTCGCGAAAGGTTACAACAGGCAACAAAAAGCATGTAGGAGCCGGGCAAGAGGCCGCTCTGGTCGGATAGAATACCGCCACTTCTCTAGGCGTTTCATGTTCCGTCGTCCCCACCGGTTTACGCCGGCCGGCCGTCTATCATCGGCCGGTTCTGATTTGCCTAAATATATCGATAATAGGGAGTGATAGTTTGTCGCATATCCTGGTCACGGGCGGTGCCGGCTTTATCGGTGCGAATTTTGTCCTCAATTGGCTTCAGGCCGCAGAGGCGGACGGCGTTGTCAATGTTGACAAGCTGACGTATGCCGGTAACCGCAAAACGCTGGCTTCGCTAGATAAGGATCCACGTCACGTTTTCTCGCAGACGGATATTTGCGACGGTCCCGCTCTCGCGCGGCTGTTCGATACTTACAAGCCACGGGCCGTCGTCCATTTTGCGGCCGAAAGTCATGTCGATCGCTCGATCCATGGTCCGGGCGAATTCATCCAGACGAATATCGTCGGCACATTTACACTGCTGGAAGCGGTGCGGGCTTATTGGAGTGCACTTGATGCGGAGGCCCGTGCATCATTTCGGTTCCTGCACGTTTCGACCGACGAAGTCTTCGGGTCACTCGGTCCCACCGATCCGCAGTTTTCGGAAACGACAGCGTATCAGCCCAATAGCCCGTATTCGGCGTCGAAGGCCGCGTCGGACCACCTGGTCCGCGCGTACTTCCATACCTATGGACTGCCGGTCCTGACGACCAACTGCTCGAACAACTATGGGCCGTTCCATTTTCCAGAGAAGCTGATTCCCCTTGTCATCACCAATGCGCTGGCTGGCAAGCCGCTGCCGATCTATGGCGATGGGCAGAACGTGCGGGATTGGCTGTACGTTGGCGATCACTGTGCCGCTATCCGCGAAGTGCTCGCGCGGGGACGTCTCGGCGAAACCTACAACGTCGGGGGATGGAACGAGAAGACCAACCTCGATGTGGTCCATACGATTTGCGCCCTGCTGGACGAGTTGCAGCCGAAGACAGTGGGTTCGTATCGCGACCAGATCACGTTCGTGAAGGATCGGCCAGGCCATGATCGGCGCTATGCGATCGATGCCCGCAAGCTGGAAAGCGAACTCGCGTGGAAGCCTGCCGAAACGTTTGAAACTGGATTGCGCAAGACGATCGAGTGGTACCTCGCCAACCAGGCGTGGGTGCAGGACGTAGTCTCCGGCGAATATCGTAATTGGGTGGCGAAGCAATATGCTTGACGCACGCCTTGCGCCGATAATCCTCGTCACCGGGAGCAGCGGTCAGGTCGGATTCGAACTCAGGCGAAGCCTGGCACCGCTGGGCCGGGTGGTGGTGGTTGATCGAACAAGTTGCGATCTGGCCGACTCCGATGCAATTCGTGCGATCGTGCGGCGAGTGCGCCCCGAAATCATCGTCAATGCGGCCGCCTATACTGCAGTTGACAAGGCCGAGGCCGAACGTGACCTCGCGTTCGCCATCAACGCGACTGCAGCGGGTACGCTTGCCGAGGAAGCGTGCGCCCTCGATGCCTTGCTCTTGCATTACTCGACGGACTATGTGTTCGACGGGATGAAGGCGGGCGCCTATGTGGAGTCCGACGCAACGATGCCGCGGTCGGTCTATGGCGCGAGCAAGCTGGCGGGCGAGCGGGCCATTCTCGCCAGCGGCGCGCGCGGGGTCATTCTGCGCACGAGTTGGGTGGCGGGCGCCCACGGCCAGAATTTCGCGAAGACGATCCTGCGCCTTGCGGCAGAGCGTGAAGAACTGCGTGTAATCGCTGATCAGTTCGGCGCCCCGACGACGGCTTCGCTTATCGCGGATGTCAGCGCGATCATCGCGCGGCGATTGCATGGCGAGCAGCCCGCGGCCGACGCGTCGGTCTACGGCGTCTATCACCTCGCCGCGTCGGGCGTGACGACGTGGCATGGCTATGCCACGGAAGTTGTCCGTTATGCCATGTCGCGCGGCAAGTCGTTCCAGGCAGACCCTGCGCGAATCGCGGCGATTCCTACCGAGGCTTATCCATTGCCGGCACCGCGTCCGGCCAACTCGCAACTCGATACCTTGCGACTGCGCGCGACGTTCGGCATTCATCTTCCCGATTGGCAGGAGGGCGTTCATCACCTGCTTGACCAGATTTTTCTTGAGTGACGATATGCGCAAAGGCATTATTCTCGCCGGCGGTTCCGGCACGCGTCTTCATCCCGCAACACTCGCGATCAGCAAGCAGTTACTGCCGGTCTACGACAAGCCGATGATCTACTATCCCCTGACCACGCTGATGCTTGCGGGCATCCGGGATATCCTTATCATCAGCACGCCGCAGGATACGCCTCGCTTCCAGCAATTGCTGGGTGACGGCAGTCAGTGGGGCATCAATCTGCAATACGAAGTTCAGCCAAGTCCCGATGGACTTGCCCAGGCATTCATCATCGGCGCGGACTTCCTCGGCAATTCGCCCAGCGCGCTGGTGCTAGGCGACAATATCTTCTACGGCCACGACTTCCAGGGCCTGCTCCAGGCCGCCGACGGCCAGCAACGTGGTGCGACAGTCTTTGCGTACCACGTCCACGATCCGGAGCGCTACGGCGTGGCGGCGTTCGATCGTGACGGCAAGGTAATTAGCATCGAGGAAAAGCCGGCGGAGCCCAAGAGTAACTTCGCCGTGACGGGGCTCTATTTCTATGATCAGGATGTAGTCGATATCGCGAGGGCCGTGAAGCCCAGCTCGCGCGGCGAACTCGAGATCACGGATATCAACCAGTCCTACCTCTCGCGCGGACAGTTGAGCGTACAGATCATGGAGCGCGGCTACGCGTGGCTCGACACCGGTACTCACGAAAGCCTGCTTGAAGCCAGCCAGTTCATTGCGACACTCGAGCATCGGCAAGGGCTGAAGATCGCCTGCCCGGAGGAAATCTCCTGGCGCAACGGCTATATCGACGACGAACAGCTCGCCCGGTTGGCCGCGCCGCTCAAGAAAAACGGCTACGGCAAGTATCTAAGCCAGTTGCTGACCTCGAGGGGGCGTGAATGAAAGTCATCTCGACGTCCATTGCGGACGTGCTGATCATCGAGCCCAAGGTATTTGGCGACGCGCGTGGTTTCTTCTTCGAGAGTTTCAACCAGGAGCGTTTCGACGAGGCGGTGGGGCATGCCGTGACCTTCGTGCAGGACAACCATTCGCGATCGGCGAAGGGCGTGCTACGCGGGTTGCATTATCAGATATCGCAGGCGCAAGGAAAGCTCGTGCGCGTGGTGCGTGGAGCGGTGTTCGACGTGGCCGTCGATATTCGACGGAGCTCGCCGACGTTCGGGAGGTGGGTGGCGCTCGAACTGAGCGAGGAGAACAACCGACAGTTGTGGATGCCTCCCGGCATCGCGCATGGCTTTGTTTCGCTCGTGGATGACACCGAGTTCCTCTATAAGACGACGGATTATTACGCGCCCGCCCTAGAGCGATGCATTGCCTGGGACGACACCGATCTGGCGATCGACTGGCCCGTGCTGGACGTACCGGTGGCGCTGTCGGCAAAGGATCTGGCTGGCGTGCCTTTCGCCGCGGCCGAGGTCTACTCGTGAAATTCCATGTGGCTCCGCGGGATCGCGTGCAGCCAACCAGCGAGAATGAAGTCGATGACAAGTATTGATCTGTGTCAGATTGTCCAGTTGCCCAAGATCACCGATCCACGGGGAAACCTGACCTTCATCGAAGGCGGCAATCATGTTCCGTTCGATATCGAGCGGGTGTATTACCTGTATGACGTGCCAGGTGGCGCGGAGCGCGGGGGCACGCCCACAAGGGTCTGCACCAGTTGATTATCGCCATGTCGGGCAGTTTCGACGTAGTGCTGGATGATGGTGTGAACAAGAAGCGGGTCCATCTGAGTCGTTCCTACAGCGGCCTGTATGTGTGTCCCATGATCTGGCGCGAACTCGATAATTTTTCGTCAGGCTCGGTGTGCATGGTACTCGCGTCGAACAAATACGACGAGGACGACTATTACCGGGATTACGAGCAGTTTCTGCAGGGGAAAGGGTTAAAAAATGAAAGTCGCTTTTCTCGACCTGGGCGCGGGGTACCGCGAATTGCAAACCGAGATCGACGACGCCGTCGCGCGGGTCCTGGCCTCGGGTTGGTACATTGGTGGCGAGGAAGTCGATGCGTTCGAGGCCGAGTACGCCGCGTACTGCGGCGTACGGCACGCCGTCGGCGTGGCCAACGGCCTTGATGCGCTGCACCTGTCATTGCTTGCAATGGGAGTCGGTGCCGGGGACGAGGTCATCGTTCCCAGCAACACGTTTATCGCGACGTGGCTGGCAGTGAGTCAGTGCGGTGCTACACCTGTGCCCGTGGAGCCCGATGCGCGCACGATGAATATCGACCCGGCGCGTATCGAGGCGGCGATTACTCCCCGTACGCGTGTCATCGTGCCAGTACATCTCTACGGGCAGCCCGCCGACCTGGATCCAATCCTGGCGCTCGCGCGGAAGCATGGCCTGCGCGTGCTCGAAGATGCCGCGCAAGCCCATGGCGCGCGATACAAGGGACAGCGTCTCGGTGGCCACGGCGACATCGTGACATGGAGTTTTTACCCCGGCAAGAATCTCGGCGCGCTGGGAGACGGTGGTGCCATCACCACGAACAATGACGACCTGGCTGCTCGCATTCGCGTGCTGCGCAACTACGGGTCGAGCAAGAAGTACGTCAACGAGGTGCCGGGGTATAACAGCCGGCTGGATCCGATCCAGGCCGCAGCGCTACGGGTAAAGCTCCACCACTTGGATGACTGGAACACGCGCCGGAAGACCATTGCAAGGCGTTATCAGGACAACTGCGCGGCGGCGGGGCTCACGCTTCCGTTCGTGCCGGAGTGGGCGGATCCCGTCTGGCACCTGTACGTCGTTTGTCATGAGCGTCGCGATGCGCTCGCCGCGCATCTCGCGGCCCATGACATCGGTACCGTGATCCACTATCCGATTCCGCCACATCTGCAACAGGCCTACGCCGGACTGGGTTTTCAGAAGGGCGCGTTCCCGTTGTCGGAGGCGATTCACGACACCGTGCTCAGCCTTCCGAGCGGACCGCAAATGAGTGAGGCGGAAGTTGGGTTTGTGATCGATATGGTCAACCGGTTTCAATGAACGCAATACTTCGGGCGGCGCTGAAATCGAGCGCCGGCACGTTCATCACGCTGCTGTCGTCCGCCATTGCGATGAAGGTCATTGCGCTAGTGGCCGGGCCGGCGGGGGTAGGGCTGTTTTCCATCCTGCGTCAGACGCAGCAAACGGCTTCGGTCGTCGGTACGCTGGGCGGGCAAGCCGCGATCGTACAGGGCCTGGCTAGCAAGGAAGGGCCGGAGCGCGACGCGTATGCAGCGGCGATGCTCCGTACCGCCTTGGCCGCGACGTCGCTGGTCAGCGTGCTGCTCGTGGTGGCGGCGCCGTGGCTGGCGCCGATGGTGCTCGGCGAGGTAGCAAACGCTGCCAATGTTATGCGCCTGGTTGTGGTGCCGACGATTCTGGGCGGCGCCGTGCTGTTTCTTTCCGGCGTGATCAACAGTTATCGCGCGGTCGGCACGCTCGCTGTGGTGCAGGTGACGGCGGGCCTCGGGCTGGCAGGCTTTGCATACCCCGCGAGCATGCGACCAAGCGGCGAGGCATTCGTCCTGCTCCTTTCCGCAAGCGCCAGCGCGGCGATGATCGTCGCGCTGCTGTGCTGCCGACGCAACCAATGGCTCGGTTTCGTGTCGCGCGTCCGCGCGAAGGTGGGCCGGGTATCGACGAACGAATTTCTACGCGTGGGTGGCGCCACGCTCGCCACCGGGCTGATGAGCACAGGGACGGTGCTGATCGTGCGTGCAATGGTCAATCGCCACCTCGGGCTGGCGCAAGCGGGATTGTTCGATGCAGCGTGGACCATCAGCATGACGTACGTGATGCTGATCCTCACCTCGCTTAGCGCATATTACTTGCCGACCCTTACGACATTGCGCGAGCAGGGCGAGGCACGAAACCACCTGATCCACCAATATTTCCGGTTCGCTTGCCTAGCGTCCCTCCCGCTGATCGGCTCTGTCATCGTGCTGAAGCCATGGGTGATCCAATTGCTTTACTCGAAGGAATTTCTGCCGGCGACGCAAGTGATGAAGTGGATGCTGCTGGGCGATTTTTTCAAGATTTGTTCCTGGGTTATGGCTATGCCGATGCTCGCCTATGCGCACACGCGACCGTTCGTGCTAAGCGAACTCGTCTGGAGCGTCGCGTTTGTCGGGATTGTTGCGTGGCTCCTGTCGGCCGGCCTCGACTTTGCCTACATCGGTATGGCGTTCCTCGCCTGTTATGTGGGCTACGCCGCATACACGTATTGGTATTGCCGCGCATCGTTCTCATTCCGAATTGGAACCAGGATGACAGTCGCATGGCTCGGCGTGTTCGCATGCCTGGTTACTCTTGCCTTGATTGCCTGAGGGTCGATGGAAAACACTCGCATCTCTTTTCTGATTCCCAGTTACAACCACGGCAAGTATGTCTGCCATACGTTGGACAGTATTCGTGCCGATGCGGAAGGGCTGGATTACGAGATCCTGCTGATCGACGACGGATCCAAGGACGATTCCCGTACGCTGATCGACGCTTGGCACGCCGCGAATCCCGAAGCGCCCCTGCACGTGACGTACCGCGAGAACCGCGGGGTGTCCGCCACGCTGAATCAGCTGGTGAGCATGGCCAGCGGGGGCATTGTGCGCCTGTGCGCGAGCGATGACGCCATCGTGGCAGGCAGTTCCGCGCGCATGCTGGCCGCGTTTAGCGAAAGCGACGCGCAAGTGCTCGCTGGCGACGCATGGGTCATGGGCGATGACAATCAGATCGTTGGCGAATCGGCGATTCGGGCGAATGGTGGCGAACCATCGAAGATGACGACCGAAGCCGGTCTCAAAATGGAGATCGTGGCCAACTGGTCGATTCCCGGACCATGCTTCGCGATCCGCCGCGAGGTTTACGGGATCGTGGGCAACTACGCGGAAGATCTGCCGATCGAGGACTGGGACTTCTTTCTGCGCGTGGTTGCGCAGTGTCGGGTGCGATTCATTGGCGGCCAGGTATCGTACTACCGCATTCATGGCACCAATGCGAGCCGAACGTCCGACGTCGCCCGGCGCATTCGGAATCTGCGGGCACAGTTGGCCGCGGGCCGTCGGCGTGCTCCGCTTCTGCAGGGCAAGCTGCGCGTGGCGCTCGATCGCGAGTGCGCGATCCTGGAGTTGAAGGTGGCTTACCTTTCCCGTTCGCTTCCCCTCATGG
Organism: Cupriavidus sp. EM10; assembly: GCF_018729255.1. Classification (NCBI taxonomy): domain Bacteria; kingdom Pseudomonadati; phylum Pseudomonadota; class Betaproteobacteria; order Burkholderiales; family Burkholderiaceae; genus Cupriavidus; species Cupriavidus sp. EM10. Next base: position 2,746,613 of record NZ_CP076060.1, on the reverse strand, counting down.
GAGCAGCCGGCTGGAACTTCGTGCGGGGAATGTTCGCATGACGCTTTTCCGCCTGCGCACCTACGTGGCCTTTCCGCTGGGTCTTGCGACACTTGTCTCGCTCGCCACGTTCAATTTTCCGGGCGACTTGTGGATTGGCCTGGCCATGGTGTTCGGACTGGTTGCCATCGGGCTCGCGGTGGACGCGCTCTTCGACTCGGTGCGACGCGTGCATGCGTGGGGCACGCCGCGTCTGAAGCTTCAGGAGCCCGATCGCAATGTCCTGCTTCTGTTCTGCCTGGTCTTGCTCGTGTTCTGCGTGGCGGACCTCAAGGTGAACGGACTCAAGATCCTGGCGCCGGAATCGTACGCAGACCTCAGCAGCACAGGCACGCACGTTCGCCACGTTAGCAACATGTCGTGGGTGTTCGTGGTGCTGGCCTTTTTCATCCGCACGCGATTTTTCTCGATGTTCTGGCTGTCGTGCGGATTTCTGTTTCCTGTATTGTTCGTGGACCGGAACCGGTTGCTCCAGGCGCTGTTCTGCTATGGTTTCCTGAAGCTCTATCGGAGCACGCCCGTCGAGCGGCGCCGGATCATGGTGATGCTCGGCTGTATCGTCGTGACCATCGTCGCGCTGTTTCTTGCTGTTGGCGTCTATCGCAGCGGCGATGCTTTCGTCGTCGAAAGTTCGGGGGCCACGATCATCGAGGGCTATTTCCCTTTACGCCCGTATTTCTCGTCCCTGCCTCCGACGCTGCAACAACTGCTGCTTTACATCGGGAGCCCGATCTTCAATTTCGTCGGGTTGCTGTTTTCGGGCACACGCGAACCGTCGGTCCTGATTGCGCAGACGTTGCCGTTTCTGAAGTCGACCGCCGACACGTTCGAACTGGGCTTTGCCGTACCGCGATTCAATGTCGGCACTGAATTCCTGCCGTTTGTGCTTTTTGGCGGCTACGAGGCGGTGATCGTCGGCTATGTGCTGCAGGTCATCGGCTGCGCAGCCGCGCTCCTGCTGTACGCGCGTACCGGTAGCATCTTCTTCCTGCTGCTGCTACTGCGGTTCCTGTACTGCGCGGTGATGATGGGGTTTGCCCCGCAATTTTTACCTATACCAACTACGGATTCGTGGTGATCTGTATCGCGCTGTTCCTGGTCTCGAATCTTCTGCGGACATTGAGGCAGTCGGTTATCGATCGGCGTGATTCATCGGTGCGTGGATGGCGGCACGCCACCGCGCTGGAAGCCAGAGAGAACAAATGATGACGGCAGCGATAAACGTTTCGACGGCCGGTGAACCGGTCGTGGCGGTATTGCTGGCGACCTACAATGGCTTGCCTTGGGTCGAACAGCAGGTGGAGAGCATTCTCGGTCAACGAGCGGTGAGCGTGCGCCTTATGGTGTCAGACGATATGTCTTCGGATGGCACGTGGGAGTGGCTGCAGGAGCTTGCTGGTCGCGACGACCGGGTGGTGCCGCTGCCGCGCGGGGAGCGGTTCGGCGGGGCTGCGAAGAATTTCTTCCGCTTACTGCGCGATGCCGACCTGACGGGCGTCGATTTCGTGGCGCTCGCAGATCAGGACGATATCTGGTTGCCCGAGAAGCTCGGCAGTGCGGTGCGCGAACTCCACATGCGCGACTGCGCCGCATACTCGGGCAATGTGACCGCGTTCTGGCCGGATGGCCGGCGGACGCTAATCGACAAGGCACAGGCGCAGCGCCGGTATGACTTCCTGTTCGAAGCCGCGGGCCCCGGGTGTACTTATGTGCTGACCATCGATACCGTCCGCAAATTCCGGCGGTTCCTGGCCCAGCACTGGGATGAGATCAACGCCGTATCGCTGCATGACTGGATGCTGTACGCATGGTCGCGCGCGAACGGCTATCGATGGTACATCGATAGCCATCCGTTGATGGAGTATCGCCAGCACGACTCGAATCAGTTCGGCGCCAACCAGGGTGTTGGAGCGCTGCGTTCCCGCCTGCGGATGCTCAAGTCGGGCTGGTATCGCAAGGAGATCCGAAAAATTGCGCAGCTCGTCAGTCAGACTGCCGGAGGAGTGCCGGCGAGCCTCGGCAGGTCGGGCGCGATTCCGAGGTCGTTCCTGTTGCGCAATTTCTCGCAAGTCCGGCGCAGAGCACGGGACCGCTGGTTTTTCCTGGTCACCGTCATGCTCGGCATTTATTGACGGGAACCGAATCTATGAAGCGCGTGGTTTTGACGGGCGCCACCGGTTTTCTGGGTGGTGCGCTGCTCGTGCGGATGCTTCGGGAGCCGGCATTCGACGTGACGGCTGCGGTACGCTGCCGGTCGTCGGCGTTGCCGTCCTCGACACGACAGGCAGAAGTGGGCGAGATCGGCGTCGACACCGACTGGACATTGGCGGTGACGGGGGCCGAGGTGGTCGTGCATTGCGCAGGGCGCGCCCACATGCTGCGCGATGTCGTAGCCGACCCGCTGGCCGCCTTTCGCCAGGTGAATCGGGACGGCACGCTTTCTCTGGCACGCGCCGCCGCCGCCGCAGGTGTCAGACGGTTTGTGTTCGTGAGTACGATCGGTGTCAATGGCGCGGAAACGCATGAACGCGCCTTCCGCTCCGACGATCCGGTCGCGCCGCACTCGCCGTACGCGGTTTCCAAACTCGAGGCCGAGCAGGGGTTGACCTCGATAGGTGCCGAGACGGGCATGGAGGTCGTGATCGTGCGGCCACCACTGGTCTATGGGCCCGGCGCCCCGGGCAATTTCGCGGCCATGATGAAATGGCTGGCCAAAGGGCTGCCACTGCCGCTGGGCGCGGTCCACAACAAACGCAGTTATATCGCGCTCGCCAATCTGGTGGATTTGCTTTTGTGTACAGTACATCATCCAGCAGCGGCGGGGCGCACGCTTCTGGCTAGTGACGGAGAGGATCTGTCCACTACAGAATTCCTGCGGCGCACGGCGACGGCGATGGGCCGCCGGGCGACCTTGCTACCTGTCCCGGCCGGCTTATTGCGGCTGGGGGCGGCCATGGTCGGGAAACCCGAGCTCGCGCAGCGATTGTGCGGCTCGTTGCAGATTGATTTGTCGGAAACACGCGAAGTCCTGGCCTGGGAACCGGTCGTTTCGGTCGAGGAAGGATTGAGAAGCGCCACAAAGGGGTATGTTTCGTGAAGCGGCTGTTTGATATCGTTCTCGCGCTGGCCGTGAGCCTCGTGCTATTGGTGCCGTTCCTGCTCGTGGCGTTGGCTGTGAGGCTGACGTCAACCGGTCCGGTGTTCTACTGGTCGGATCGCGTTGGGCGGGGGAACGCCATATTCCGCATGCCCAAGTTCCGGAGCATGCGGGTGGGGACACCTGCCGTGGCGACGCATCTGCTAACGGATCCGAAGTCGGTGCTCACACCCATTGGATCGTTCCTGCGAAAGAGCAGCCTGGACGAGTTGCCCCAACTCTGGAGCATTCTGCGCGGCGACATGAGCTTTGTCGGACCCCGCCCAGCACTGTTCAACCAGGATGATCTGATCGCGCTGCGAACGCAGTATGGCGTGGATCGACTGCTGCCTGGGCTTACCGGATGGGCACAGATCAATGGCCGGGACGAAATCGGTATTCCGGAGAAAGTCAGCCTCGATGTGGAATATCTGAATCGTCAGTCTCTGATGTTCGATATTCGAATCCTTTGGCTCACCGCCGTGAGAGTTCTGCACCGGGACGGCGTGTCGCACTAGCAACTAGCAACAAGCAACAAGCAACAAGCAACAAGCAACAAGCAACAAGCAACTAAGCCTTATTCAAGCATTCTGCCGGACAGCCGGCGATGGAACGACGAGCGCCTGTGAGCATGGCGAGAAAAAACTGAATAGACGCGAAATGCAACTGCAAGAAACCGCGGTACCCCTGCTGGCCCTTCCTCGATCCGCGAAGCGATTCGTGGTCGTGGTGCTCGATATCGTCCTGTCGGTCGTGTCGGTATGGATCGCGTATTACCTTCGCCTGGATCAGAGCGGCTTGCCAATCCTTCAGCAGGGCTATGTCTATCTGCTGGCACCCGCTTTCGCGTTTCCGATTTTTGTGAAGTTTGGCCTCTACCGTGCGATCTTCCGCTACGCCGGTATGGCGGCGTTGTCGGCCATTGCCAAGGCGGTTGGGGTCTACACGGTCATCTTCTTCGGCACACTGCTGATCGCCAAGTGGGACGGTGTGCCGCGAAGCCTGGGCCTGATCCAGCCGATCCTGCTGCTGCTGATGGTCAGCATCAGCCGTGCGCTGGCGCGCTTCTGGCTTGGCGCGTGGACCCGCAGGCGGCGCTATACGGAGGGGCGACTGCTCATTTACGGCGCTGGCGAGGCCGGTGTGCAAACCGCATCGGCACTGGGTGCGGCGCATCAGCTCGTGTTGCTGGGCTTCATCGACGATGATCCTGCCAAGGTGGGCGGCCATATCAACGGACTCGACATCATCGCGCCGGATGAGGTGGCCGAAGCCGTCGACAAGATGGGCGTCACCGACATCCTGTTGGCCATGCCGTCGCTCGGGCGCAATCACCGAAATGACATCATCGCGCGCCTGCGGGGATTGCCGGTTCACGTCCGCACCCTTCCGGGCATGGTGGATCTGGCGTCGGGCCGCGTCACCGTCGACGACTTCGAGGAACTGGATATCGAGGACCTACTGGGCCGCGCACCTGTGCCGCCGGACAAGGCGCTGCTAGCACGCAACCTGAGTGGCCGCACGGTACTGGTGACCGGCGCGGGCGGCAGCATCGGCAGCGAACTCTGCCGTCAGATCGTGCTGCAACGCCCCGTCAAGCTGGTGCTTATCGAGCATAACGAGTTCGGTCTCTACTCGATCCACCGTGAACTCGAGATTCTATGCTCGGAGCACGCCGCGAATGTCGAACTCGTGCCACTGCTCGCAAGTTGCGGCAACCTGAATCGCATGCGCGAGATTTTCCGCATTCATCGTCCGGAGACGGTCTATCACGCAGCTGCGTACAAGCATGTGCCGTTGGTGGAGTGCAATGCGGCCGAGGGAGTGCTGAACAATGTCTTCGGCACCATGAATGTGGCGCGCGCGGCCATGGAGGCGGAGGCTTCCCATTTCGTGCTCGTCTCGACGGATAAGGCGGTGCGGCCGACCAACGTCATGGGAGCGAGCAAGCGCGTCGCGGAACTGGTACTGCAGGCACTTGCCGCGGACCGGAGTTTCCGTTTCGACGCATACGACTGCGATGAGGCCCTTCAGGTTCGCAATACCACGACGTTTGCCATGGTGCGATTCGGCAACGTGCTGGGGAGCAGCGGGAGCGTGGTGCCGTTGTTCCGCAAGCAATTGCGCGACGGCGGTCCGCTCACCGTGACACATGCGGAGGTGACGCGTTATTTCATGACGATCCCCGAGGCGGCCGAACTGGTGCTGCAGGCCGGCGCGATGGCGCACGGTGGCGACGTGTTCGTGCTAGACATGGGCTCCCCGGTGAAAATCATCGACCTGGCGCGCCGCATGATCCAACTGTCGGGTTATACGGTGTGCGACGACGCGAACCCAAACGGTGACATCGAGATCGAGATTACGGGCCTGCGGCCGGGAGAGAAATTGTACGAGGAGCTGCTCATCGGGGACAACCCTGAAGGGACTGCGCATGAACGGATCATGAAGGCGCGGGAAGACTTCGTGCCCTGGGCGCGACTGGCCCCGATCCTGACCGACATGCGCCAGGCAGCCATCGACAGCGATGAGGAGACCATCAAGCGCATCCTGTCGCAACTGGTCCATGGCTATCGCCCCGAGTCGCCGGACGCGCGGCCGACGCTCGCCGCGACCTGACGCTCGTACCCATTATGTGGAAATAAGCTGGAGTTAATATGCGAAGGAAGATCGTCGTAGTGGCGGCAGCCACCGTCCTGGGTGCTGCCATCGGCTGGGTACTTGGCAAAGGTCCGATGCTGCACTACAAGTCCGAGGGCGTGATGAGCGTCGAGATGAGCACGGCCGAATACAAGCGAGTGGCCGCGCTGGTCAATGACACCAACACAGTCCAGCAATTCGCCAAGCGCCATCCACCGGCCGGCCTGTCCGAAGCGGATGTCCACGAACTGATTCGCGATGTTTCCAAGGGCGAATGGAACAAGCCGGTGCCGCGCATCAGCCGTGCCGATTCGAAAGACCTTCCCGATTTGCTTATGCAACTGGAGCAGGAGCGCGAGCAAGCCCGCGATACCGCCGGCACGGCGAATGGAGACCGGCTGAGGACGCCGGCGACCGTCTACCTCGGTGTACGTCTGGAAGGCGAAGGCCCCACCCCCGACGCTGCGGCCAGCACGGCAAAATGGCTCGGTGCCTATTTCAAGGACATGGCCGCCCGCGAGGCCGTGCGTGACCAGGTGGCCCGCTGGACGGCGGAAAGCCACCGTTATTCCGATCGCTCCGCGGAGCGCAAGCTCAAGTATCAATTCGATATCGAGGAGGCGCAGGCGCGCGCGACGGCCCTCAAGAAGCTCGTGTCGGCGTATCCCGATGCCGTGCGGCGGGACTCCTCCCAGGTGGTGGATGTGCGCCGCGACAACGAGAAATTCATGTCTCCGCTTGCGCAGCTCGTCGGTGCCGAATCCGAGATCATCGATATTCGGAACAAGCTCAAGCGTCTCGACCGCGAAGTCGAACAGCAAGGATTCGTGAAGGACCTTGTCGCCGATGCCAAGTCGTCCACGGCGAAGGCGCAGAGCGGCGTGGATAGCATCAATTCGCTGTCGTCCGTCATCACCGCCTATAGCAAGAAAGTGAAATCCGACGCCGAGAGCGAGAAGCTCTCGTCCATGGCTGCGGACATTTCGCAAATCTCGGCGCGCTTCCTGACCCAGGCGGAATTTGTCGCGGAGCCGTCAGTACCTGACCGTCCAGAAGCGCCGCGGCCCCTGACCGTGACCATCCTTGGCGCGCTGGTGCTCGGCATGCTGGCGGCGATCGTCGTATGGAGCCGCGAACTCGTCGCTGCACTGTTCGGTGGCGGGAGCCGCGACCGTATTTGAAGCGGGTCGGGCCAAGGGAAAAGGAGATTCACATGGGCATCCACGCGCTCGCGGACGTACAGTCCACCAAGATCGGTGAAGACACCAGGATCTGGCAATTCACGGTGGTGCTCGCGGGTGCGGTCATCGGCCGCAACTGCAACATCAACGCGCATTGTTTTATCGAGAACGATGTCGTCATCGGCGACAACGTGACCGTCAAGAGTGGCGTCTATGTATGGGATGGCCTTCGTCTGGAAGACAACGTATTCGTCGGCCCGAACGTCACGTTCACCAACGACAAGTATCCGCGGTCGAAGCAGTATCCGGAGCAAGGATTTCCCAAGACGACGATTTGCCGTGGCGCCTCCATTGGCGGTGGTGCGGTGCTGCTACCGGGCATCACGGTGGGCGAGAACGCGATGATCGCCGCGGGCGCCGTGGTCACGCGCGACGTACCCGCAGGTGCAACCGTGGTGGGCAATCCGGCCCGCATCCGGAAGGAAAACGATGCGCACGCCTGACAGTGCGGCGGTGCCGGCCTCGTTATGGCAAGGTATCGCCACGGCGCCATGGGCTATGGCATTGCCTGTCCTGTTGCTTGGGACGTTCAGCTTGCTGTTTGGGGAGCATGTGCCCGCGGGGACGGTCTCGGCTGGGATGGCCTTCAATACGCTGCGATGGTTCGTGACTTGCCACACATGATCCACGCGGGCGAGCTGAACAGCTACTACGCGCAGCGTATTGTGCCGCCGTTCGTGGTGCGGGAAGCACTGATGCTTGCTCGCCTGCCGCTTGACACTGCCTCTATCATCCGTGCGTTCGAAATCTACAACCTGGCTCTGCTGATGATCGCATGCTGGTCGTGGCACGCTATCGTCGGCGCGCTCGGCATGAGCGTGCGCGGTCGCTGGATTGGCTTCGGTGGCATCTTCGTAACCTACGCCTTCTCCAAGCAGACTTTCTATTATCCGGTATTGACTGATGTCACAGCGTTGACCGTGGCCTTGCTGTTGCTGCAGTGCTATTTGCGCAAGCGTTCCGTAGCGTTGCTCGTGGTAACGTGGATTGGCGCTTTTGCCTGGCCGGTAGTGGGTTTCACTGGGGCGTTGCTGCAACTCTTCATGAACAGCCGGCTCTCGCCCGGCGCGATCGGCTTGCCGCCAGCGGCCCGGAACGAGGGAGGACGGCACCGCCGGCGGATCGCGATTGCGTACGCGACGATTCTCATCATCTGCATTGCCGCATACGTGTACGCAACCGGCGGCAATGTGGATCTGTCCACGCCTTGCCAGATTCCGGATGTCGTGACGCGGTTGCTGGGCCCCGGTGTAGTGCCTTGCTCGTACGAAGCAGCAGTCACCGGGCTGCCGGCGCTGCTTGGCGCGGGCCTCGCGTTGCTTGGGCTGCTCGGATCGTGGGCCGCGGCAGCGTCGGTCATCGCGTGCCTAGTCCGCGTGAAGCCCGGACGTATCGCAATGGCCGGATTGTCGTTGCTGGTGCCGATCCTGATCGTCAAGACGATCTCGAATCCCGCGCTTGAGAATCCCAGCGGGATTCGTTACATGCTCGAGTACATGACGCTGCCACCACCCGGCAAGTTCCTGCTGCCATTGGTTACGCTTTCGGTGTTCTGGGGGCCGATGCTGGTGCTCGTCGTGATCTGCTGGCGGCAATTTTCGAGCGAGATCAGGTGCCTGGGGCCGGGCGTCCTGGGCGTGGTGGCGCTTGCCGTGCCGCTCGGGCTCGCAAATGAGCCCCGCTTCATCACGGTTGCGTGGCCTTTCTGCGTGGCGGGCATGGCCATGGCACTCGACAGGGCGACACTGCGCTCGGGATTTGCAACGGCGTTTGTCGTGCTGACACTGCTATCCGCGCAGTTCTGGATGCCGTTGAACCTGGCTCCCTGGCAACCGCCCGATCATGCAGGCTTGTTCGAGTTTCCCAAGCAGATGTATTTCATGCACTACGGGCTATGGATGAATTGGCTGTCGTATGGTATCCAGCTGCCCGCCATCCTGGTAGGCGCGCTGTGGCTGCGGAACCGCATTGAGGGATTCCGGCATAACGCCCCGGATGCCGTCTGAGCCGGGCGGCGGCGGAATCCCCCGTCGCCGCCCTCTTGGGCGAACAGGAAGTACATTATTTCTATGGTAGATCCGCATATTTCCATCGTAGTCCCCGTATACAAGGCTGAGAACAGCCTGGGCGAACTCTATCGCCTGCTTTGTGAGGCGCTGGAGCCGATCACTTCGGAATTCGAGCTCGTACTGGTCGAGGATTGCGGCGGCGATGCATCGTGGCAGGTCATTGAGCGGCTTGCCAGCGCGGACCCGCGAGTGCGCGGCATCACGTTCAGCAGAAATTTCGGCCAGCACTACGGCATTACGGCAGGTCTTGATCATTGCAGGGGCGACTGGGTGGTCGTCATGGATTGTGACCTGCAGGATCGTCCCGAGGAAATTCCCCGGCTCTATGCCAAAGCACAAGAAGGGTATGACGTTGTCCTCGCAGGCCGCGGGCCGCGCAACGATCCCTGGCTCAAGCGCACGACGTCGCGGTTGTTCTACAAGCTATTCAGTTATCTGGCTGACATCGATTACGACGGAGACAGCGGCAACTTTCGCATCATGTCGCGCAAAGTCGTGGAGAACTTCCGCGGCATGCGCGAGCAATTGCGGTTTTTCGGCGGTCTGATGCAGTGGATGGGGTTCCGCACCGCGAGCATCGACGTTGTGCATGGCGCGCGCTACGAAGGCCGATCGACATACACCATGGCCAGGCTCGTCAAGCTCGCGACGGATACGATCATTGCCTATTCGGACAAGCCGCTGCGTATTGCGGTCAAGCTCGGATTCGTCATGGCCTCGCTTGCATTCTGCTACGGCACTTTTATCCTCTGCCACGCGCTGATTTTTGGCTCACCTATCCCGGGCTGGAATAGCCTCATCATCTCGCTGTACTTCATTGGCGGAATCATCATATCGATTCTCGGGATTATCGGCATCTATCTGGGCAAGACCTTCGACGAGACGAAGAAGCGCCCTCTATACATCATCGACAAGACGACCTTTGCACCGGCTCGGGAACCGAATGGCGCAAAGCCTCCGGTTGCAACGCCGTGACCGCCCCGACGATCGGCCTGCTTCTGCTCGGCACCAAGGGCTACGCTGTCCTTCGCGCCGTCAAGGAGCGCAGCCGTGCGGTAATCGTCTGCTGTGTCGTTGGTGCGGATCCCGGCGTCGACGATGACCATGGCGACGAGATCATCGCCTATTGCGAGCGGCATGGCCTCCCGTACATCGCGCGTGGCCAGGCCGCACCTGCCATGGCGGGCGCCGACTATGTCGTCGCGGCTGGCTGGCGCTGGCTCGTGACAAACGTGCCTGAGCATCGGCTGATCGTCTTTCACGACGCGTTGCTGCCCCGCTATCGCGGATTTGCACCTCTAGTCAACGCCATGCTGAACCGTGAACCGGCGGTGGGTGCGACGGCGCTGTTGGGCGCCCGGGAGTACGATCGCGGCAACATCCTGATGCAGAAGCCGTTGGCTGTCAGCTATCCGGCCCGCATTGGGGACGTGATCGATGCCATGTCCATGGTGTATGCGGATCTCGTCGTCGAATTGCTCGATGCATTGGAGGCGGGCACGGTGACGGTGGGCGAGCCTCAGGACGAGAGCATGGCGAGCTACAGCCTGTGGCGCGACGAGGACGACTACCGAGTGAACTGGTCGGCATCGGCCGACGATATCGCTCACTTTATCCGATGCGTCGGCGCGCCATACCGTGGGGCCTCTGCGCGGCTCAAGGAGAAAATTGTGCGTATTCACGGGGCGGAACCTCTGGATGACGTGCGAATCGAGAACCGCGCGTACGGCAAGGTAATATTCGTTCAGGGCACGCACCCGGTGGTCGTTTGCGGAAGCGGATTGCTCAGGTTGATGGACGTGACGGACGATCAGGGCGTCTCGCTGTTGCCGCTCAAGTCGTTTCGCAGCAGGTTCGAATGATGGGAAACCGGGAAGCTGAAGTCGCCGGCGTTGCGGCAACTGCCATGCGCCAGGTGATCCGCTATGGCGTCGTTGGCATCGGTACCAATGCAGCCGTGTACGCCATGTACTTGCTGATCACGGCACAGGGAATGCTGCCACGCCAAGCCATCGCCGTCTCGTACGCCATGGGCGCCAGTATTGGCTTTTTGGCCAACCGACACTGGACGTTCGCGCATCGTGACCGTGTCCTGCCAACGCTTCTCCGCTATCTCGTTGCACATGGCATGGGCTACGGACTGAACCTCGGCATGATGTGGCTGTTCCACGATCGTCTCGGTCTGCGACATGAATGGGTGCAGGCAGTCGCTATCGTCGTAGTGGCCGCCTTCTTGTTTATTATGTTCCGGTATTTTGTGTTTCCATCGCCATCGCCACTGGCGTGCAAGAGAGGTTGCCGTTGAAACGATGTCTTGAATGCGGGTCGGTTCACGGGGGACGCAACGTCGCATGTCCTGCATGCCAACAACGCCCTCCAGAGCGGGATGGCGTGGCGATGTACGCGCCCGAACTCGCCGAGGCGAATAGCGGGTTCGACCCTGAGCATTTTGCGGAGCTGGCGCCGGTAGAGGCGGGCAACTTCTGGTTTCGCGTGCGCAACAGCCTGATTCTGTGGGCGCTTGGCAAATATTGCCGAAATTTTTCCTCGCTGATGGAGATTGGTTGCGGGACGGGATACGTATTGTCCGGTGTGGCCGCGCGTTATCCGGGTGCCACTTTGCATGGTAGTGAAATATTCACGGCTGGACTCGCCGTCGCGCGTGCACGGCTTCCCGCTATCGAGTTTATGCAGATGGATGCGCGCCGCATCCCTTTCGTGGAGGAGTTCGACGTGATGGGAGCCTTCGATGTGCTGGAGCACATCGAAGACGACCGGGCGGTGCTGCGGCAGATGTTTGAGGCGCTGAAGCCCGGCGGTACGGTGCTCCTGACGGTGCCCCAGCACGCGTGGTTATGGAGTCCGGTCGATGATCGGGCATGTCACGTGAGGCGCTATGCCGCTAGAGATCTCGAGGACAAGCTGCGCGAGGCAGGCTTCAAGGTGGCGCGCAGTACTTCGTTCGTGAGCACCTTGCTCCCGCTGATGTACGTGTCCCGACTTTTCAAGCGTTCAGCGACCACGGGCGCGGATGCCATGTCGGACGCTGCGGAACTGCGGCTGCCGAGATGGCTGAATGCCACGTTCGAGGCAATGCTGTCGATAGATTTCCTCCTCATCCGCGCCGGCATCGATTTGAAGTGGGGCGGGTCAAGGCTCGTCGTAGGAAAGAAAACATGATGCGAATTCCCTTTAACAAGCCGTACATGACGGGCAAGGAGTTGCTCAATATCGCCGCGGCGAACCAGAACGGGCGCCTGGCTGGCGACGGGCCCTTCACGGATCAGTGTCATGCCTGGATCGAGCAGCGCACGGGTTGCCGTCGGGCGCTGCTCACGCATTCCTGCACCGCCGCGCTGGAGATGGCAGCGCTGCTGCTTGATATCGCTCCGGGCGATGAAGTTATTATGCCGTCCTATACGTTCGTCTCGACCGCGAACGCGTTCGTGCTGCGTGGCGCTGTACCGGTGTTCGTCGATGTTCGCGCCGATACACTCAATATCGCCGAGGACTTGATAGAGGCGGCCATCACGCCCCTCACGCGCGCGATCGTCGTGGTGCATTATGCGGGTGTGGCGTGCGAGATGGATGCCATCCTGGCCATCGCCGAACGCCATGGCCTCAGGGTGGTGGAAGACGCGGCACAGGGCGTCATGGCGACCTACAAAGGGCGCGCCCTGGGTGCTATTGGCGACATCGGCGCGTACAGTTTCCACGAAACCAAGAATGTCATCTCGGGCGAGGGCGGGAGCCTGCTGCTAAAGGATGCCACCTACGCCGAGAAGGCCGAGATCATCCGCGAGAAGGGCACGGACCGTGATCGTTTCTTCCGCGGCGAGGTCGACAAGTACACGTGGCAGGACAAGGGGTCGTCTTTCCTTCCAGGTGAGCTGATCGCGGCGTTTCTGTCCGCGCAATTCGACTACGCAGATACCATCACCGAAGCACGCCTGAGGATCTGGCAGCGGTATGACGCACTGATCCAGCCATTGGAAGCCGAGGGGTTGCTGCGGCGTCCGGTCATCCCCGCGGAGTGCCAGCACAATGCGCATATGTATTACGTATTGCTCGCGCCCGAGATCGATCGTCAGCCAGTGCTCGCGACATTCAAGGCCGTCGGTATCGGCGCCATCTTCCACTACGTCCCACTGCACGATGCGCCGGCCGGCCGTCGGCTCGGTCGTGTCCATGGCGACATGAGTGTCACTACAAGTTCCTCGGAGCGACTCATTCGCCTGCCGCTCTGGGTCGGGCTGTCGAGCACGGAACAGGACGAGGTGGTCGAGGTGCTAGCACGCGCTTTGTGTGCGGGGCAGGCACGCGCTCGCTAGCAATTGCGATGTTCGTCGCGACTGGCTGCCCGCAGCAGGCCGGTCCATTGATCGATCGCGACCTCGACCCGGTACAAACGAGCGTGCTCGCGCGCCTGCTTCGCCAGAGTCGCGGAGAGCTTGGCGTCCCGCATCAGTCGGATCAGTGCCTCCGCCAGCGCACGCGCGTCGCCGACAGGTACGCTCAGTCCGTTGACGCCATCGTGGACGATGCTCTTTGGTCCCGTCTGGCAATCTGTGGACACGACGGGTAGCCCGAACGCCATGGCCTCCAGCAACACGAGGCCAAACCCTTCATACCGCGAACTCAGGCAGAAGACCGATGCGCCGAGGTAATCCTCGGCGACACGGGCGTGGGCGCCGGGAAGTTCGATTCGCGCCGAACCGGCTGCGCGGATCAGCGCTTCCAGCCGGCCGCGCTCCTCGCCCTCGCCGACGATCCGTAGACGCCAGTCAGGAAACTGCCGCGATACGAACTCCCATGCGGCGATCAGGACATCGAAGCCCTTTGCCGGTACGAGCCGCCCTACCGCAAGCACGGTCGTGCCTTCGCGTGACGCTGGGATTTCGGGGAAGGTGAACGGCAGCGAATTGCCGATTACGCTCACCGGTGCGCGTGGGCTCAGTGCCTGCCGCCATTGCTCGCGATCGCGCTCCGTCAGTACTACGATCGCATGATTCGTAAGCGCCGCAATGCGCCGTGCCACCCGCCGCACCGGCCGCCCAAGATCCTCGTCGAAGTGACAATGCTCCCAACCCACGCGCCTGACGCCCGTTCCAATTGTCGCAGGCACTGTGAACAGCGTGAGCATCGTATCCACCTCGACAAGCACATCGATCTCATGCGTGCGCAGGAAGCGTCGAATGCCGAGCACCGTCGCCAGATAGGCGCGCTTGAAAGATGGCCGCGCGTCGAACATCGCGTGATGTGCCACGTTCTGGTGTAGCGGAAACACGCTGTAGTGGTCGTACATGCTCAGGACGAATACGCGATAGCCGCGCTCGGCCAGTCCGTTGGCGATGACGGCCGTCATTCGCTCGGCGCCCGCGAACGCATTGAGGGTGCCGGTGAGAAAGCAGACTGTCGGCAGTCGCGTCATGGTGTCACCACGCTCGTCGTGGGGCGGCAGCGCCACCATAGTGCCACGCCGACGAGCGTGGCAACCGCGTTGCCGAGGCCGTAGCCCGCGATGGCGCCCCAGCTACCGTAGCGTGGCACGATGACGAGGTCGAACAGTAGCGTGACGACGAACACGGCCAGCCATTTGATGGCGATCCAGTCGGGACGGCGCAGGCGAACAGCCAGCAGCGTGAGGCCGACGTCAGCGAAGACGAGCGCGGAGAGGAGGGCGGCCGCGCGAAGCAGCGCGATAGTCGGCGCGAACGCATGGCCGTACAGCAGATGCACGATCCACGGTGCGCACGCGGCAATCACTACGCCGCCAACGAGGCCCGCAGTGGTGAGGGCCAAGGCGACGTGGCCAATGTTTGTGCGTGCCTCAGCAAGGTTGCCGCGCGAATAGACGTATGCGGGGGCGAGGCCGGCGGCAAGCACGCTCGCGAGGATCGTGAAATTGTCGACGACTTGCATGCAGGCCGCATACGCGCCGAAGTCCGCAGCCGATACCGCCTGTTGCAGCACAAGCTGGTCCACGCGGCGGGCACCCATCATCAGCATGAAGCTGGCCCAGAAGAGCGCGCCGCTTGTCAGGAGTTCATGTAGGCGCGATCGCTGCCAATCGACGCCCGACAGGCCACCGGCGCAGTGTTCGCACATGCGCAGCCGGAAGTAGAGCATCTGCATCGCCGCCAACACCACGGCCTCGATCGCAAAAGCGGCTGCATAGCCGCTGACTTCGCGCACACCGAACAGGAACAATGCGCCGACGAGTGCGGCTTTGGTGCCGAGCGCTGCCGTGTTGAACAGAACGCCGGGCCGGCTGTGCGTGCGTGCCTGCATCCATGCGGAGACCACGCCGAACGGTTCGCGCAGCAGGATGGCGATGCCGAGCAGCAGTGCCGCGTGCCAGATCTCGGCGTCAGGTGACGTGGCATAGAGATATCCGAGCATGAGCAGGTAGCCAATGACGCCGCCCACGAATCGGAGCACGAACGCATGCGCGAGCAGGGCATGGCGCGCCGCCTCGGCGTGGGGGCGGAGGCCGTCACCAGGCGCGGCACCACGACCTCGGCGCCGCACACGAGCGCGAACGAAGCTGCGATCAGCACCAATGACTGCGCATACTGGAAATGGGCAAAGCCCACTGGGCCGAGCGCGCGCGCAAGGATCGCCACGACGACGATGCCGATGCTGACCTGCATGCCGCGTTCCAACAGAATCCAGGCGAGATTGGGCGCCACGCGTTGTCTCATGCGGTCTCCAGCCGGGTATTGCCTGCCGCCGCGCGAAGCGTGGCATAGCACGTCAGCCAGCGATGGGCGACGGTGTCGAGGGCGCAGATTGTGTGGATGTGGTCGCGGCGGGCGGCCTGTACTTGGGGCGTGCCTCTGCCTTCGGCGAGCGTTTTTGCGATGGCCTTGGCGAGTTCTTCAGTGTTGCCCCGGGGGACGATGGTGCCAAGGTCGCCGACGATCTCTCGGACGCCAGGGGCGTCGGTGGAGACGACGGGGCAGCCGGTCGCCAGTGCTTCGGCTAGTACCAGCGGGGACCCTTCAATGTCCGATGAGAGTGTAAAGGCGTCCGCGGCGTCAAGCAGAGCGGGGATGTCGTGGCGGGGCCGAGGAGTTGCACGTGGGCGTCCAGGGCGCGTGTGTGGATCTGCGCGGCGAGCGCGTCGGCGAGCGGGCCGCCGCCGGCGATCAGCAGGCGTGCATGCTTGCTGTTACCGATGAGCCACGCCCGGTCGCCCATGCCGTCGAGCCTTGCAAAGGCATCGATCAGCAGATGCTGCGCCTTCGCAGGTACGAGCCGGCCCACGTGCATGAGCAGCGGCGTCGCATCATCGATGCCAAGGCTTGCGCGCGTCGTCGCGCGACGTTCCGCGTTGTAGCGAAAGCGCCCGATATCGATGCCGTTCGGCATGACCACGATCCGCGTTGCGGGCACAGCGCCCGCGGCGATCATGTTTTTGCAGCCGGCCTCGCTGACGTGCGTGGTCAGGGAGCACCAGCGGTCGGTCAGCCGGTAAGCGAGCATGCGCGTCCGGCCGCCCTCGTAATAGCTGTGTGCGGTGCAGACTAGCGGCGGACAGCGCACGATGCGCGTTAGCACACGCGCGAACAAATTGGCGTGGACCATATGCGCATGAATGACGTCGGGCCGCCATGCGCGCACGAACGCCCGGGCTTGCCACAGCGCGCGAAGAAAGCCGGCGGACGTTTTGCGCATCGCGAGTTCGATCACCTCGACGTTGGGGGGTACGTCGATCTCGCGCCCCGGAGACAGGCTAACGATGGCCACTGCATGGCCCAGAGCGCGAAACGCGCCGGCCAGCGCGGCTATCTGATGCTCCGCACCTCCGAGCTTAAGGCCAGTGGCGAGGAGCAGAATGCGCATTGGGTGTGCTGCCGCCATCAACGTGCCCCATATCCCGTCAGCAGCGTTCGCACCGTCTTGACCGCAATCAGCAGGTCGAGTGCGAACGAGCAATGCTTGACGTAATAGAGGTCGTAGCTGAGCTTGGTGATCGTTTCCTCGTGGCTGCCCACATATCCCTGCTGCACCTGCGCCCACCCCGACAAGCCGGGCCGCACGAGGTGGCGGTACGGGTAATAGGCAATGGTCTCCGAGAACTTGTCGACCATTGGCACCTGTTCTGGCCGCGGGCCGATCAGGCTCATGTCGGCCAACAGCACGTTCCAGAGTTGAGGCAGTTCGTCGAGGCGATACTTGCGGATGACACGCCCGACCCGGGTGACGCGCGCATCGTGACGCGCCGCGAACTGCGCGGGGGCGTCGCTCTGCACGGCCATACTGCGGAATTTGAGCATCGTGAAGGTCGTCCCGAATCGGCCTACGCGTATCTGGTGGAACAGCACGGGCCCCGGCGATTCGATGCGGATGGCCAGCGCGGTCAGTAACGCGGCGGGCAGCACGAGCGGCGCGAGGCACAGCACCGCCGCCATATCGATTACGCGCTTGATGAAGCCATACAGGTAATGCCGAGCGTAGTCGTCGAGGAAGTTCTCATCGATATGCGCAAGGCCCACGCGCCCGGTCAGCATCTCGCCGACGCGCTCAACAGAATACATGCGCACGTGTCCGAGTTTGAAGCGTGCCAACGCGCGTGTACGCTCGGGGTCCGCCGTGGCGTTGCGGTCGAGCATCAGGCCATCGCAATCCGCCGCCTCCTCGATTGAGCGGATCAGCAGCAAGCGCATTGCGCTCGGTGCCGACGCGCCCGGCATCGACAGGATGCCCTGGAGCTGGGCATATGCACGCGGATCGGTATAACCGAAGACAGGCACGTAGTTCTGCACAAAGCGCCGGTAGCCGAAGCCGCTCCACGCAAGCGTCGTGAGGTAGCCGAGCAGCAGCGCGCCGCGCGAATACTCGATATGGAACGCGGCAAAGGCCAGCAGCAGCACTGCGAATGGCAGCGTGGCCGCCACGCCGACGAGGCTGTTGCCCTCGATCGAAGGCAGATGCAGCGAGCGGTGCAGGAGGACGAACGTACACAGGTACGGCAGGATCGACCACGCCATCGTCCGAGTAAATACGTAGGTGGCGATGTCTGCGTGCCGCAGGCCTTCCGCGAGGATCAGGTTGAGACCGAATAGGATCAGGCCTAGCATCGCCCAGCCAAGCATCCTGCTTGCGCGGCGCACCGTTTCGGAGGTCGCGGTGCCTGAGGCATCGCGCAGGCGCCTGGGAAGTTTCGCAAGGCTCACGTCAGGCCCCCTCGCTGCCTGCAGCGTGAACATCGGATGGGTCCCCGGCCAGTACATCCTGATAGATTTGCCAGGTTGCGTCTGCCATCCTGTCAAGGCGGAAGTCCTGTGCCCAACGGGCGCGCGCGCGCGCGCCTAGCGTGCTGCGAAGCTCGGGCGACGCCGCAACCTTGCGGATCGCACTGGCGAGTGTTGCAACGTTATTGTCTGGCACCAGGCAGCCGTCGCCATTGTCGAGTTGCTCCCGGATGCCGGGCAGATCGGACGCGATCACCGGAAGACCGGCCCGCATCGCCTCGAGGATGGAGAGCGGCAAACCCTCGTGGTCAGACACCAGCGCAAACGCTTGCGCCGAAGCGAGCAGAGCCGGGATATCGACCACGGGTCCGCAAAGTGTGACGCGGCGGCCGGAGGCCACGCGAGTCACGAGCGTTTGCAACGCGTCCATGTCGGGGCCCTCTCCAGCGATGATGAGCTCACAGTCGACGATATCGGCCTCGACAAACGCGCGGATCAGCAGGTCTGGACGTTTAGGCGCCTTCAGGCGGGCGACCATTACGATGCGGCGCAACGGCGCGCCTGGATTGGCGCGCAACACCGTGTCGGGAATGCCGTTTCGGATGACTTCGATATGCCGCGCGGGAATGGGCAGCGACGCCGCAAGGGCTCGCTCCGCCTGGGCGACGCAGATCAGCCGTGTCGTCAGCGGTGCCAGGCACCACTCCGTCAGCCCTGCTGCCAAGCGTCGAGCGAGCGGAGCTGCGGGCTTGAATGCGAATCCGTGCACCGTGTATATCACGGGCACATGCAGGCACCATCCGGCAAGCCTGCCCAGCGCGCTGGCTTTGGCACTGTGCACATGAATCAGATCGGGCCGCGCGGCACGCAGTTCGCGCAGCACTTCGCGAAATGCCGCCACGGCGCTCCACGCAGACAGCGCATTGTCCAGGCGTTTCAACACCACCGCTTTGGCGCCCACCGCATCCGCGGCCGCAAACAGTGGCCCATCGCCACCGGCAAGCACTATCGCATCAGTCCTGTCCCGCAGTGCGCGTAGTAGGTCGCCTACGTGCGACTGGGCGCCCCCGATCTCGGAGTTCGTGATCAGATAGGCAATACGGGGGCGTGATCGAATGGAGGGGGCAGTAGCTGGCACGAAGGCTGTGAAGAAATTCCGGCTGCTCAACCCTCTGATTCCCTCTGATTCTCACAAAGATCAGACGAAATCGGGTGGTTGGACGCACGTAACTCGGCGATTATAACTGTCGCCATCGCCGGAATCCGGCAAAATGGCGCCTTTGGACAACCCCCTGGTAGTGCCCGCCATTGTGACGGACGCACCGCACTCCCTAAGGACGATCTATGCAAATTAACCCATCGATCTTCAAGGCCTATGACATCCGCGGCATCGTCGGCAAGACGCTGACTCCGGAAGTGGCCCGTTACATCGGCCTGTCATTCGGCTCGGCCGCCGTGGAAATCGGCGAGAAAGCCGTGGTGGTGGGCCGCGACGGGCGTCTTTCGGGGCCGGATCTGCTGGGCGGGCTGGTCGAAGGCCTGCGCGCCGCCGGCCTGGATGTGATCGATCTCGGCATGGTTGCCACGCCGATGGTCTACTTCGGTACCAATATCGAGCTGGATGGCCGCCGCGCCACGTCCGGCATCATGGTGACGGGCAGCCACAACCCGCCCGACTACAACGGCTTCAAGATGGTACTGGGCGGCAAGGCCATCTATGGCGAGCAGATCCAGGCCCTGCGCCAGCGCATCGATGCGGGCAACTTCACCAAGGGTGGCGGCAGCTACAAGCTGGTGGATGTCCGCCAGCAGTACCTGGACCGCATCATTGGCGACGTCAAGCTGGCCCGTCCGATGAAGATTGCGCTGGATGCCGGCAACGGCGTGGCCGGTGCCTTCGTCGGCGACCTGTTCCGCGGGCTGGGCTGCGAGGTCGTGGAACTGTTCTGCGACGTGGACGGCCATTTCCCCAACCATCATCCCGATCCGGCACATGTCGAAAACCTGCAGGACCTGATGAAGTGCCTGCGCGAGACCGATTGCGAACTGGGCCTGGCCTTCGATGGCGACGGCGACCGTCTGGGCGTGGTCACCAAGGACGGGCAGGTCATCTTCCCGGACCGGCAGCTGATGCTGTTTGCCGAGGAAATCCTGTCGCGCAACCCTGGCCAGCAGGTGATCTACGACGTGAAATGCACGGGCAAGCTGGCCCCGTGGATTCGCCAGCACGGTGGCGAGCCGCTGATGTGGAAGACCGGCCATTCGCTGGTCAAGGCCAAACTCAAGGAAACGGGCGCGCCGATCGCTGGTGAAATGAGCGGCCACGTGTTCTTCAAGGATCGCTGGTACGGCTTTGACGATGGCCTGTACACGGGCGCGCGCCTGCTGGAAATCCTGTCGCGCCACGCCGATCCGAGCGCCGTGCTGAATGCGCTCCCGAATTCGAACTGCACGCCGGAACTGCAGCTGAAGGTGGCCGAGGGCGAAGCCTTCACGCTGCTCGACAAGATCCGCGCCAATGCGAAGTTCGTGGGTGCGAAGGAAGTGATCACTATCGATGGCGTGCGCGTCGAATATCCGGACGGCTTCGGCCTGGCCCGGCCGTCGAACACCACGCCCGTGGTGGTGATGCGCTTCGAGGCTGACAACGATGCCGCGCTGGCGCGCATCCAGGCCGAATTCAAGCGCGTGATCCTGGCGGAAAAACCGGATGCAAAGCTCCCGTTCTGAGGTCGTGCAGCCATCGGCCGAAACCCCGCCGCAGCCCCTGGCGGCGGCGGGGGCGTTTGCGTTGCCGGCCCGGCCGCGCATCCTGATCGTCAAGGTGTCGTCGCTGGGCGATGTCGTGCACAACATGCCGCTGGTGCATGACCTGCGCGCGCGCTGGCCCGAAGCCGAGATCGACTGGGTGGTGGAAGAGGGCTATGTCGACCTGGTAAAGCTGCTGCCCGAGGTGCGCCGCGTGATTCCGTTCGCGCTGCGGCGTTGGCGCAAGCGCTTCTGGCAGGGCGAGACGTGGGCCGAGGTGGGCGCGCTGCGCGCGGCCATCCGCGAACGGGCCTACGACGCGGTGCTGGAAACGCAGGGCCTGCTGAAGACGGCCATCGTCGCCCGCACGGCGGCCCGCGCCGCCGGCGCCCCGGTGATCGGGCTGGGCAACGCCACGCAGGGCTCGGGCTACGAGCCTGCCGCACGGCTGTTCTACACGACGCCGGTGACGGTGCCCCGGCAGACCCACTCCGTGCGGCGCTCGCGCCTGCTTGGCGCGGCGCTGACCGGTACGGCGCCACCCGAGCCGCCGCGCTTCTTTGGCCCGGCGGCCGGCACGCTCCATGTCGACGATCCGCTCTGGGCCGGCCTGCCGCCACGCTACGCGGTCTGCTTCCACGCCACGGCAGGCGCGAAGAAACGCTGGCCGGTGGCGAACTGGCATGCGCTGGGCCAGAAGCTGCATGCGGAGGGGCTCGCCGTGCTGCTGCCGTGGGGCAGCGAATCCGAAAGGCGCGACGCCGAGGCGCTGGCCGCCGGCATGCCCGGCGCGCAGGTGCTGCCGCGTTTCTCGGTAATGCAGGGCTTCGGCCTGATCAACCGGGCCGAGGTGGTCATCGGCGTCGATACCGGTCTGGTGCACATCGCCGCGGCGCTGTGCCGGCCGACCGTCGAAATCTATACCGCCACGTGGCGCTGGAAGACCGAAGGCTACTGGTCGGACCGCATCGCCAACGTGGGCGACGACGGCATCGTGCCCGACGTCGATGAGGTTTATGCCGCCGCACGGCGCGTGCGCGGAGTCTCCATCTGATGCTTCGAATCGTTTACACCTTGCTGTGGCTGGTGATCCTGCCACTGGCGCTGCTGCGCCTGACGTGGCGGTCGCGCAAGGAACCTGGTTATCTCCACCACGTGGGTGAACGCCTGGGACGCTACGACGACCTGCCGTCGGACGGCCCATGGCTCTGGGTCCATGCCGTGTCGGTAGGCGAAACGCGCGCCGCGCAGCCGTTGATCGACGCGCTACTGGCCGCCTATCCGCAACACCGCCTGCTGCTCACGCACATGACGCCCACCGGGCGACAGACCGGCGCGCAGCTATACGGCAGCAATCCGCGCGTCCAGCAGTGCTATCTGCCGTACGACGTGCCCTATCTGGTGCGGCGTTTCCTGGCGCATTTCCGGCCCGATGCCGGGCTGATCATGGAAACGGAAGTCTGGCCAAACCTGGTGCATGTGACCCGGCGCGCCGGCGTGCCGCTGTTCCTGGTCAACGCCCGGCTGTCGCCGCGCAGCTATCGGCGCACGGCGCGATTCGGCAACGCGGCCGCCTCCGTATATAACGACTTCACGATTGTGCTGGCGCAGACCCCTGGCGATGCCGAGCGCTACCGGGCGCTGGGTGTCAAGGCGGTGCAGATCACCGGCAACCTGAAGTTCGACATGCAGCCGCCGGAGGCCGGCATGGCGCGCGGGCACCAGCTGCGGCGCGCGTTTGGCGGCCGGCAGGTACTGGCAGCCGCCAGCACGCGCGAGGGCGAGGAGCCGCTGATCCTGGAAGCGTTCTCGCGTTGGCCGGGCGAGACGCGCCCCGCGCTGCTGCTGGTGCCACGCCATCCGCAACGCTTCGATGAAGTCGCCGCCATGGCCGCGCGTGCCGGCTTCAGCGTCCAGCGCCGCAGCGCGCTCGATCTCGAACAGGTGACTGCGCCCATTACGGCCGACATCGTGCTCGGCGATTCGATGGGCGAGATGGCGATGTACTACGCGGCATCGGATATCGCCTATATCGGCGGCAGCCTGATCCCGCTGGGCGGCCAGAACCTGATCGAAGCCTGCGCAGTGGGCACGCCGGTGCTGATGGGGCTGCACACGTTCAACTTCGCGCAAGCCACCGAGGATGCCATCGCCGCCGGCGCCTGCCTGCGGGTGGCCAACGCCGACGAATTGATGGCTGAGGCGGCCGGCGTGCTGGGCGATCCGGCCCGGCTGGCGGAGATGCGGGCCAACGCGCTGACTTTCGCGGGGCTGCATCGGGGGCGACGGCGAGGACACTTGGCGCGCTGGCGCCAGTGTTGCGCTGACATACAGGCGCCGCGCGGCGCGCTAGACTGGCCGGGTTTGTGGATATTGCTGCGCCTGGCGCGGCGGTCTGAAGGAGTCAACCCATGCGAAGCGTTCTGCGTCCCCTTGTCATGACACTCGTGCTCGGCGCTGCCGCCATTCTGTCGGCCTGCGCCACGGGCGGCCAGCCCCCGACAATCCATCGGCCAGCGCCAGCCTCAACGAAACGCGGTCCGGCGGCCCCAGCCGCTGGGAGCTGGTGCGCTGGCAGATGCCTGACGGCACGGTGCGCGACATTCCGCACGGCGACAACGGCGAGCCCATTGTCTTCAATTTCAGCGACGGCATCGACTCGTCGCAAGGCACCGTCAACGGCACCAGCGGCTGCAACCGCTTCACCGGCGGCTATGGCAAGACCGATACCGGCATCCGCTTCGACCGTGTCGCGGGCACGCGCATGGCCTGCCCGGGCCCGCGCATGGAAACCGAATCGGCGTTGCTCAAGGCGATGCAGTCGCCGTTCACGACCGTCGGCACGCAACCGTCCGCCGGCTCCACAGGGCGCCAGGTCATCTGGAAGACGTCCGGTGGCGACCTGCTGCAGTTTGTTGAACGGGAAGGGGTAGGCCGGCGCGGCGACAAGGTGGACCCGGCCACCGGCGGCGTTCCGGGCCGCGAGAAGATCATCTATATCGATTCGCAACGCGTGGAATGCAGCGGCGTCGGCAAGCTGCAGTGTTACCGCTGGCGGGAATCGCCCGATGCGCCGTGGCAACTCTGGTACGGGCCGATCGAGGGCCTCGATTTCGAGCAAGGTGTCAGCTACAAGCTGCGCGTGAGGGAATACCAGGTACCGAACCCTCCGGCCGATGCCTCGGCTATCCGATGGCAACTGCTTGAAGTGGTGGAGCGGCGCAGGGGGAAGTGAAAGCGCGATGGATTAGAATGCCGGGTTGATTTGACGCTGGCCGGACTGGATTCACCGGGTGGCGTATGTGACCCTTTCGCATCCTATGACTATCCTTAACAGCCGGCTATCCACGATGGCCGATGCCCTTGTCTTTGCGTTTCCGATCCTGATCCTGTGTGTGCCACGCGGGGCGGGGGTGTTTCTGGCGGGGGTTGGTCTGCTGATTGTTCTGGGTGGGCGCGGGCTTGGGAGAGAGTGGCGGCGATATGCCAGCGTGCTGGTGCCGCTAACCATTGCGGTGGTGGCATTTCTGGCAGTCTGCCTGGTGTCGAAGCTGTACCACCACGTGCCATGGAACGTGATCGACAACCCGTCCCGTGCGCTGCTGGCGGTACTTGCATGCTGGGCGATCGTGCGTGCCGCGCCGGACCCCGATCGCCTGTGGCAGGGCATCACAGTAGGTCTCTTTGGGGCGCTGTTGATTGTCGCCTACCAGTTCATAGTTTGGCACATGGATCGGCCTTCGGGATGGGTATCGCCCATTCCTTTTGCCAACATGGTGGCGGCACTAGCGCTGATCGGCTTCGCCCGGCCTGGCAACACTACTCGTGCACACGCGGAGGCCTGGACCAATATCCTGTGTGCGATTCCGATCTTGATCATGAACGGCACGCGCGGTGCGATGGTGGCGATGCTCGCGACAATGTTGCCATTGTTGTTGATGCGTTATCGCGGCTTCAGCGTGCGGATGTTCATGGCCGCCTGTGCGGGCATCGTCGTCTTGGTCGCAGGCGCTTACCTCGTGCCGGGAAGCCCGCTCACTGCACGGGTGGATCAGGCAGTCATGGACGTGCAGCAGTTTCAGCAAGGGAATGCCGAATCGTCGGTGGGCTCCCGTCTGCAGATGTGGAAGATCGGCATGGGCTACTTTGCCCAGCATCCGTGGGCAGGTATTGGTGTGGGGCAGTTCGCCCGCATTCTCAAGGCCGCGCCTTACTGCGAAAATCGGACGGGCTCGATTGTCTGTATCCTTGAGCACGCCCACAACGATATTGTCGAGGCGGCGTCCACGACCGGTGTGCCCGGGCTGCTGACACTGCTGGGCTTGTTTCTGGTCCCTGCCGGACTGTTCTGGCGCACGCTCCGGGTCTGCAGGGCCACGGGCAACGTGCGCGGTCAGCACCTGGGCGCTGGAGGACTTGCGATCGCCATGGCATCGCTGCTGTCGGGGCTCACACAAGTCACGATGGCCCATCAGGCCAACGTCGTGTTTTATGCCGGCGTGATAGGCATGTTGCTGGGGTTGGCTGCGCGCGAAGCATTCGCCGCCGAACATCCCCAGGCGGCGACCCCGGTCCAGAACCGGATGACCGGGGCGGCGCGCATCGGCGACCAGCCCGCCTGAAGTCGCCGGAGAGGCAATCAACTCCGGGGTGCGGCCCCGGACGTCAGATTCTCGCGGCGCCCTCCTGTGGCGCGACCCTGCGTCGCCCCCGACACCGCCCCAACCCGCCCCTTCCCCGGCACCCTATACATCGCCCCCGGCAACTGCGTCAGTAGCGTATTGATCTGCACCACATCGTCTTCCGATAGCGTGCCGGTCGATGCCTTCAGGCGCATGCCGTTCATGATGGTGTCATAGCGGGCCTTGGAAAGGTCGCGGCGTGTCGAGAACAGTTGCGCTTCGGCGTTCAGCACGTCGATATTGATACGCACCCCCACCTCGTAGCCCAGCTGGTTCGATTCCACCGCGCTCTGCGCCGAGCGTTCCGCTGCTTCCAGTGCCTTGACCTGCGCCAGACCGTTGAAGACACCGGAATAGGTCTGCCGGGCCTGCTGCGCGGCGGTGCGGCGGGCGAATTCCAGGTCGCTGGCGGCCTTGTCGGCCAGTGCCAGGGTTTCGCGCACGCGCGACTGGATCTGGCCGCCGGTGAAGATCGGGATATTCAGCTGGACGCCCACCACGCCGGAGTTGTAGCGGCTGCCGACGTTGCTGAGTTGCGTGGCCGTGCCCTGCGCATTGGTGTAGCCGTATGACGCCACCAGGTCCACCGACGGCAGGTGGCCCGCCTTGGCCTTGTTGGTCTCGCGCTGGGCGGTCTCCAGGTTGTAGCCGGCCAAGCCTACCTGCGGATTGGTCTGTTCGGCCTGCGACGCCCAAGCGTTCACGTCTGGCGGCAGCGGGCCGGGGATCTGGGCTTCGGGCCGCAGCCCCATGAGTTCGTCGACGGGCTTGCCGGTGATCTGTTGCAGCGTGGCCCGCGTTACCTCCAGCGCGCTCTGTGCCGCGATCTCCGTCGACGTGGCCAGGTCATAGCGCGCCTGCGCGTCGTTGGCGTCGGTGATCGTCGCGGTGCCCACCTCGAAATTGCGCTTGGCCTGTTCCAGCTGTTCACCGATGGCTTTTTTCTGCGCGCCGGCCAGGTAGAGGTTGTCCTGCGCGGACAGAACGTCGAAGTAGGCCTGGGATGCCCGCGTGATCAGGTCCAGCTGTGCCTGCTGGAACGTGACTTCCCCCGCCAGCGATGCCAGCTCGCCCTGCTTGTACGTTTCCCAGCGGTCCCAGCGGAACAGCGGTTGCGTCAATTGCAGCGCCCAGGTGTTGGCATTGAAGTAGCGCGTGACGTCCACCGGCGAGCTGTAGTCGGCCATGGTTCGCTGGGCGCCAGCCGTGCCCGCGATCTGCGGCAGCAGGCCCGCGCGGCCCTGGGGCAGCTTCTCGCGCGTGGCCAGCAATTGCGAGCGGGCACTGGCGAACTGGGCATCGTTGGCTTGCGCGTCGCGATACACCTGCAGCAGGTCGGCGGCCAGCGCGGATGGCATGTGCAGCCAGGTGAGCAGGGCAGCCGCGAGCACCAGGGGTTTCCTGGCCGCAATGGACACGGCGGAAAGCGCAAAACTCATGACATCTCCAGCTCGGCCAGCGGCAGGCGCGGCCAACGATCGATAGGTTGCGACGGGTGGTACTGCCAGGGACGGGGTACTTCGGATGTTGCGGATGCTGCGAGTGCTGCGGGTACGGCCGGGGTGCTGCGCGGTGGCACGGTCCCGGCGCGCTGCCGGGACCGTTTCCGGATCAATACTGCGGAACGGACGGATCGACCTGGGTCGACCAGGCGTGGATGCCGCCGGTCAGGTTCCAGACCTTGGCATAGCCCTGGCGTTCCAGGAAGCTGGCCACCTGCATGCTGCGCGCACCGTGGTGGCAGATGCAGACGATCTCGGCGTCTTCGTCGATGTCGTTCAGACGGGCCGGGATCTGGCCCATCGGGATATGCGTGATGCCGGGCA
This sequence comes from Cupriavidus sp. EM10, assembly GCF_018729255.1. Lineage (NCBI taxonomy): Bacteria > Pseudomonadati > Pseudomonadota > Betaproteobacteria > Burkholderiales > Burkholderiaceae > Cupriavidus > Cupriavidus sp. EM10. The sequence continues at coordinate 2,719,035 of NZ_CP076060.1, read as the reverse complement.
TCGCGGCGGTGCGCACTTCCAGGTCTTCGCGCACGTCCAGCAATACCGGCTTGGCGCGGCCGGCATCAGCCAGCCATTGCGCCAGTTCGGGGGCGGTGATTACCTGCATGGCCGGCTCCGGTTCAGAACTTGAAGCGCGACGGCTGCACCGCGCCTTGCAGCGGCTTGGCCAGCGTCTCGAACACGTTCACCACCTGGTACTCGGTCTCCGACACGCGGGTGATGATGCGGGCTTCCATCACCGGCGCCGAGCCGACGATGGCGGCGATGCGGCCACCCACCTTGACCTGCGACAGGATCGACTGCGGCAGTTCCGGCAGCGATCCCGAGATGCAGATCACGTCGTACGGGGCGGCCACGGCCCAGCCGTCGGCGGCATTGCCTTCGGCCACTTCCACATTGGTCACGCCGGCGTTTGCCAGGTTCTGGCGGGCCAGTGTCACCAGTTCCGGGCGGATGTCGACGGTCAGCACGTGGCGACCGCGGGCGGCCAGCAGGGCGGCCATGTAGCCCGAGCCGGCGCCGATTTCCAGCACGTTCTCGTGCTTGCGCACGTTCAGGTCCTGCAGGAAGCGGGCTTCCACGCGCGGCGGCATCATGTTCTCGCCGCCCGGCAGCGGAATCTCCATGTCGACAAAGGCCAGCGCGGCGTAGGCCTGCGGCACGAACTGCTCACGCTTGACCACGGCCAGCAGGTCCAGGATTTCCTGGTCCAGCACGTCCCACGGGCGGATTTGCTGTTCGATCATGTTGAATCGGGCTTTTTCGAGATCCATCTTGCCTTTCCTTCCAGATGCTTGCGGGGTTGCGCCGCCGGCCGGGGCTTGCCCCACCGTCAACGCTGTTGTGTCGATTGATGCCGGATTTGCCGTGTCCCGCCGGGTGCCAGAGCCGCCGCGTGCCGGGATGTTACGCAAAAGCCCGCTATTTTACCCCCGCCAACCGGGCTGGCATGTTTACAAACGGTTAGCGTTGCGCCGTGGCACGCGGGGCGGGGCGTCTTCATGTTGCGGTGGCCTCGGTGTCGTCCTGGCCCGGCGGTTCGGGTCGAATGGGTTCGCCAGACTGGGCGGCGCGCTCCGCCATGAGCTCGTCGCGGATCCGCTCCCAGACGAAGGGGCCCTGCGGCGCCTGCAGCGGGGTGTCGCGGGCGGCGCCCGTGGTCAGGCCGAACAGCAGCGTCTGCAGGAGCTGGTCCACGAAGGCGTCGGGATCGATCACCGGCACATTGACCTGGCTGAAGGCGCTGCGCCAGAGCATCAGGAACACCAGCGGCGCGCACAGCAGCGTGGTCGTGGGGTTGGCGGGTACCTCCCGAAACTCGCCGCGCGCCACGCCGCGCGCCAGCACGCGGGCAAACAGCTCGTCGCCGGGCCCCATGACTTCGTCCTGGTAGAACTGGGCGATATCAGGAAAATTGCCCGATTCGGCGATGATCAGCTTGGTCAGACCGGCCACCGGCGTGGCGCCGATCAGGCCCCACCAGCCCAGCAGCAGCTCGCGCAGCAGTTCGGGCGTGGAGCCTTCGTAGGTGTCGACCAGATCCGTGCCCTTGGCCAGTGCCGGCACCATGTTCTCGCGCACCACGGTCTTGAACAGCTCTTCCTTGTTCGCGAAGTACAGGTAGACCGTGCCTTTGGACACGCCGGCCGCCGCCGCCACGTCCTCTAGCCGCGTCGCTGCGTAGCCACGTTCCACGAACAAGGTCAGGGCGGCAGCCACCAGCTCCTGCGGGCGCGCGGCCTTGCGCCGGCTCCAGCGGGGGGTGTCGGGGTCTTTCTTGGGCAGGGCAGGGCTCACGGGACAGGCGGCGAAGCGATCGCATGCGGATGCGTCGCGGTATTAATAACTTGTCGGTCAGTAATGTAGAGGACCGTAGTTGCAGGGTCAAGCGGCGTGCGACGAACGGAGAATGTGACGCATGATACTCAAGTTTCGCTTTGTTGCAGGTCTGTCGTATTGGGTCAGGCACAATGCCGGCTTGGCATCGCGGATCGGCGGCGCCCCTGGTCCCTGTATTGTCGGCAACCGCCGCTGAACCTTCACCATGTCCTGCCAGTCTGAACCCACCTGCCGTGCCGGCTGCGGCGCCTGCTGTATCGCGCCGTCCATCACGTCGCCCTTGCCGGGCATGCCGCATGGCAAGCCGGCGGGCCAGCGGTGCGCCCAATTGATGGCGGACATGCGTTGCGCGGTGTTCGGACAGCCGGAACGGCCGGCGTTCTGCGGCGGACTTCGTCCGTCGGCTGAAATGTGCGGAGATTCACGCGAATCAGCCATGGTCTGGCTGACCCGCCTCGAGCAGGCGACGGCCCCGGCGGCAGCGCCGGCCTGACCAGGCTGCCTGATGTAGAAGCATGGGAGAGGATGCATGATTGCGATGACGCGCCGGCGCTGGCTGGCGGCTGCGGGCGCAACCGCCCTGGCCGCCACGGGCTGGCTGGCGGGCTGCAGCGTATTCCGCAGCGAGTACACCTTTTCGCAGAGCCAGCTGCAGGACGCGCTGGCCCGGAAATTCCCGTTCAACAAGCGCTATATGGAGGTGTTCGACATCCAGCTTGCCAACCCGCAGCTGGCGCTCGATTCCACGCGCAACCGTGTGCTGGTCAGCTTCGATGCCACGATCGACAACCGGCTGTTCTTCCGCCAGCCGCTGACGGGGCGTTTCGCCC